>JBFWQQ010000083.1:0-7908 GCA_050249355.1 Alphaproteobacteria bacterium
AATGCACTGGATGATAAGCTGCATTTTGCCATTGTGGTCTATCCGGTTGAAATAGACCGATATGACGATGTCGGCTGCGTTGTTCAGTTTGCAGTTTAGCACCACATTCTCGGAGGGAAGGTCACCTTTTAAGGCTTTGTCAATGATGAGTTTAGCTTCCTTGCAGCCCGCTTCTTCAACCAGATCGTAGAATGATAACGGCAGGTTGTTTTCTATGGTCTGTTGGGTGAGTACGTGAAATGCCCTGTTGGCGGCAATAATCTGCCCTTTGTCGTCCAGTGTGGCAACGGCAATGGGAGAGTGATTCAGAAATTGTTCAAGCTGGCTTTCAGTGTTGCGGGCGTTCATTACCAAAGCTTCTTTTTGATCTCTTTCTCATGATCGGAAAAATTATGGATGATGGCAGTGCACCCCATGATCTTATCTTGCGTGTTACGCATGACTTTCTGGTTGATGAATGCTTTCATATAACCACCAATCTTACGGTTCAGACGTACTTCGCCTTCAAAATCCTCGGGTTCAATGTGTGTGCTATCCGGCTGGTTATGATTAATGATACCGCCTAACCCCATATTCATGGAGACGATCTCACCGGGTTCGAATCCCAGCCAGTTCTCCAGTACTGGGTTGGCATAAATGATGTTTCCGGACGGATCGGTCATATAGATACCCATATTCATGGTATCCATCACATGGGAAAACAGGGTGATGGTGGATTCGGACAGAATGGGATTGGTATTATCGTCCTTGAAAGTATTGCGCTTTTCAACGAATTCGCGACCGCGCAGCATGATAAAGCCGGAGGGGCGCATGATCGGTTCTACCGACATTACGATCTTGTAGTATTTTTTGCCGGCTCCTCGGATGTTGAATACTACCTTTTCGTATACGCCCTGCTCGATGGCGGAAAAGATGCGGTTCACCTCATCCTGTTCGACGCGGCCCTGCTCCAGCAATACGTCCAGTGTGCGGCGTGATTGTTTCAGGAAGTCAGGGAACATTTCCTGAAAGGCGCGGTCCAGATAAACGATATTTCCATCGCGGCGGATAATGATGCAGAATTTATTGTTCAGCCCCAGCGCTGAGGCAAAAAGTGCATTCTGGAACTCGGTGGCAAGCAGCAGATCGTGGTTACGTTGAACCTGTATGACAATATACCAGCCTACCATACCCAGAATAGTGACCAGCAGGGCGGTAAGGAGGTATTTATCGGCCACGAACACAGCGGTGCTAATGGCTATCATCAATACAATAAAGATTATGGATACGACGTGTGATATAGCGGGCTGACGTTGGCGGACAACAAAATCGCTGGCGCCATTTGTGTTCAAATCCATATCCGTGTAACGCGTAGGCATATATCTATGTTCTTACAATACTTTAACCTTAATGCAACAAATTGCATGCAGGTTGATTGCTCTCGTTTAACCTTTCGTACGCTATAAACGTTAAAATTTCCTTCCCTTGAGCTGGTAAACGTAAGAAATAATCTTTGCCACGGCTTCGTAATGCGTCACCTGTATCTCTTCGTCGATCTCCACAGACTTGAATAATGCCTGCGCCAGGGGCTTGTCTTCAACGATCGGGATGTCATGTTCCTTGGCTATTTCACGGATGCGCTGCGCGATCAGGTCCTGACCCTTGGCGATCACGGTGGGGGCTTTCATGGTTACGGTATCGTATTTCAGGGCCACCGCAAAATGGGTCGGGTTGGTGATCACCACGTCGGCCTGTGGTACGGCGGCCATCATGCGCTGGCGGGCCTTTTCCATACGCAATGCGCGCAGGCGTTGTTTGACCTGCGGGTCGCCCTCGGTCTGCTTATATTCGTCTTTGATTTCCTGCTTGGTCATGCGCAACTGCTTGGTGAGCTGCCAGCGCTGAAAGAACAGGTCGAGTAGTGCAATGAAGAACATGGCAATCAGTATGCCAATAAGCAGTTTCACACTGATATCCTGCAGGTAACTCAGCATGGCTTCGGCGGAACTGTTGGGCAACTGGCGGATATGCACAAGGTCGGGATATACGGCAAGGAAACCGACCACGCCGACAATGGTGATCTTGATGATGCCCTTTAAAAATTCGACAATGGAACGCATGGAGAACATACGTTTTATACCGGCAAGCGGCGATATTTTGTTGAGCTTGGGCATGATGGGTTCGTGGCTGAATACGATCCCGTTCTGGAAAAAGCTGGACAGTATGACCACCACCATGACGCATACCACCGGCAGTAGTATGATCATCAGGCTGCTGTATGTGACATGTTCGAGCACCGTGCCGATGCCCTGCATGTCGGTGCGCATGCTTTCCGGTTGGGTGATGAAAGGCATCAGCAACAGCTGAGTATTACGTATCATCGAGGGCGCAAACCCTGCCACCGTGATGCCCAGCACGAACAGTATCAGGAAACTGGTGACTTCGCGCGAAAAGGCAACCTGGCCCTTTTTATGTGCTTCTTCCCGTCGCTTGGATGTCGGGTCTTCGGTTTTCTGTGATTCGTCCTGGTCATCACCTTCTGCCACGGCCTAACCTCCGGTGATGAAGGTTGCGATGCCGGCCCGGAAATATTCGAGGTACCACATCATTATGGCGCTGATGATGAGCATCAGGATGAAAAAACTGATCATGATCTGGATGGGGATCATGATGAAGAAAATCTGGATGTTTGGCATCAGGCGGGCAATGATGCCGTTGCCAAGGTAAAACACAAGCCCGACTACTATGTGTGGCGCCGAAAGCTTCAGTGCGATATCGAATGCGTCGCTGCCCACGCGGGCGGCCTTGTTGGCAAAATCCTCCACCATGGGAAAGGCACCGGGTATGAAAAGATTATAACTATCTTTTACTCCCCATAGCATCAAATGGTGGGTGTCGGTAGCGAAGATCAGTACCATGGCGGTAACTGCCATAAGGTTTCCCATCACCGATCCCTGCCCGCCGGTGGCCTGCGACAGGTCGGGTACCAGTGCCGAGGCAAGACCGGACTGGTACGCAATGATCATGCCGGCAAGATGTATGGCGGTGATCAGTATCCGTGCGATGCCACCAATGAACAGGCCGATAAGTATCTCAACGCTGATATACTGTACCAGCATGAAGGTGCTGGTTGGAGGCAATATCTGGCCCGAAAGCCCCGGCGAAAGCAGGGCGCTGATGGCAAGGCCCAGCATCAGGCGCACGCGCATGGATACGTACTGTTCGCCGAAACCCGGCATTACCATCAGGGCGGTGCCAAAACGGCAAAATACCAGCAAAAACGCGAATAGTTCCGATACCAGGTATTCAGACAGCATCACTCAATATGCACAATCTTGTCATGCAACTCGTGCGCGAAATCGGTCAGCGTCTCGAACATGAACGGCAGTGAAAGCGACAAAGTGATTATCATGGCAAGGATCTTTGGTACGAAGGTGAGGGTGGCTTCCTGTATCTGTGTCAGGGCCTGGAACAGTGCAATAACCAGACCGACAAACAACGCCACCAGCATGGCCGGTGCCGAAACGATCAGCAGGATATACAGCGCGTCCTGCAATACCTCAATAATTTCTGCTGACGACATGAATCTTCCCCGGATATATTGTTGTGCAAACCTGTTATAGAACAAAAAAAATATGGTGACATCCGATTTTTGCATTATGGTTGATAGAGATAATATCAGTAAAGAGGTGCACATGACAGACGCTCCTACCTATACGATTGAAGCATACCGTGAACATGCGCAAGGCGTCGGGCAGCATTTTGCGCGTCGGCGGTCGGATTTCCTGCGGCAGTTCAAGTTCCGCTGTATCATTGCGGCAGTGTTGATGTTCACGTTTCCGTACTGGTATGGTTTGCTTACGCGCTGGGATGCGCTGGAAGGCGATATTTCCTCGGTCGGCCTGATTGCAGTGAATTTCCTTGCCGGTGGTATTATTGTGCTGCTGATCGCCGCATTCGCGCTGCGCCCGATGTTTCGTTACCGGTATGATACATTCAACATAGGTAATACGCTGCCGGGACAAACCGGCGTGGTAAGCCAGCCGGTGCGCCTGAAGAACCGCGTATTTACCCGGTTGCTCAGCTATTTCGGTGATTTCCAGATGTACGAGGATCGCAAGTTGTCATTGCGGCGGTTCCAGCGCGCCCCCAATCTGCCGAACTTCGACGTATACGATGCGTCCGATTACATACGCGGTTTCATGAACGGTGTGCGTGTGGAAATGAACGAAGCATCTTTGTACACGCAGCGTGAAGGAGAAACGCAAACGGTGTTCAAGGGCCTGTTCATCCTGCTTGATATCAATGATACGCAGGTGGTACTGCGCGGCAAGTTTTCCGGCAAGACCGTGTTGATGCTGGGATCGGATATGCCAAGCGATGTGCTGCTTTCCAAGTATGACGGCTACCAGCGTGTGCAGCTGGCAGAAAGTAATTTCGGGCAGCAGGTCCGTGCGGTCACCACCGATCCCGAGGAAGCGGAGCGGCTGCTTTCCAATGACTTTATTCGTGGCATCATCAAGCTTACTGAAGCGTTGCAACGTGCCAAAGACCAGGAGCGCTCGGTGGACGACAAGATCGTGCGTGCCATGGAAAAGATAGCTACCGGCATAGGCGATATGCTGGCTGTGGGTGGGGCGGCATTGCTATACTGGTTCAAGACCGGCAGCACGCGTCAGGTTTCTGCTCGTCATTCCATACGCGAGATACATAAGGAGCAGGCAGATGTACACTGGTTTTCCGGTGCGCCGCAATGCAGCTTCTTTGATGACAAAGTGCTTATCAGCCTGCCGACGTCCGGCAACCTGTTCGAGCCGGATTCGTTGTTCAACCCACCATTGACACAGGAGGATATCCAGCTGAGCTATAATATTATGTCAACTATTTCAGGAATAGTGCAAACTACAGTGGAAAGCCTGCCTAAAGAGATGGTGGCGTAACCGGATTACAGCGGCATCCGTATAATTTCCTGATACGCATTGATCACGCGGTCGCGTATGGCTACCACGGTGCTTACCGTAAGTTCGGCTTCGGATACGGCAGTGACCAGATCGGTGAGATCGACATTGCCGCCGGTAAGTGACTCTAGCTGCAGGGCCTCAGAGCGGTGCTGGGTGGCGATCGCATCGGAAGCCGCATCCTTCAGCATGTTCATAAAAGAAGGGCCTGCAACGCTGTCTTCCATCGGCGCGACCGCATTTCCCTGAATCAGCTTGAGCTGGTTCTTGTAGGCATTTACCGCGCTGAGTGTACTGGAATCCACCATGTTACTATGCTCTTAACAGTTCGAGGGTTCTGGTCAGCATGCTTTTGGACATTTCCACGATGTTCATGTTGGCCTCGTATCCGCGACGTGCTTCCCGCATATCCATCATTTCCACGATTGTACTAACATTTGGTAAAAGTACATACCCTTCCGCATCGGCGGCGGGGTGGCTGGGGTCGAATTTTTTCTGGAAATCCGACATGTCCTCAATACGGCTGCCCACCCGTACGGTTTTTATGCCTAATTCCTTGTCGAGCACATTCTTGAACAATACCAGTTGGCGACGATACGGCTCGGCTCCGGGTGTGCTGCCTGTGGAATTGGCGTTGGCTATGTTCTCCGCTACTACACGCAGGCGATCTCTTTGTGCTTTCATCCCTGCTGCGGCTATTTTAAGCGTATCTCCGATCTGCATGTGCTAGCTCCTGTTACTGCCCGCCCGACGGACGAATGGCAATGCGCAGCATGTCGGCGGTCTTACGGTACAACAATAATACCTTGTTATATTCTGACTGGTTTGTTGATGCGTGCATCATTTCTTCTTCCACCGATACGTTATTCTCATCCGGGTTCAGGTCGTATGTCTTATCGCGTTTTTCCACTTTCATCGCCATGATCTGCCCGCCACCGGGGATATGGCCACGACTTGTAACTTTCATAGGCAAATTGCGTGCCGAACTGCCGCCACGCACCAGTTTCGCAAAATCGGGCTCGGCTATGTCCCGCGCTTTGTAGCCGGGAGTGTCAACATTGGCGACGTTCTGGGCGATCTCGGCCTGCCGGGCCGAATGATATTTCAGCTTAGCTTTCATCACAGTCATCAGTGATGTGTCCAGCATAGTCATAATCCTTGCCTGTATTCTAGGTAATTATTGCCTAGTTATTAAGAATAATATATCGTAATTTCCGCTTTAAAACCATAGAAAAATTTGCTTTTCTGGGATTTTTACGGCAAAACAGACAGGTTAGTCAGTTTGGCAGGATCATGAGGAACATCGCCTAAATGCTTTATCTAACTAGAAAAATCGGCGAATCCATTATTATTAACAATAATATTGAACTCACCGTGGTGGAAGTGCGCGGGAAAAGCGTAAAGCTTGGCTTTGTGTTCCCGCAGGAAGCCACAATTTTGCGCAAGGAATTACATGAGAAGATCCGTGAACAGAACCTCGCGGCTGCTGCCGGTGCGGATGATATAGACATTTTCGAGGTCGAAGTGAACCTGGGCGCAGGCAAGGCAAAACAGGATGCAGGCGACAATGGCGAATGAGGACAAGCCGCCATTTGACAAGAACAAGGTTGCCGTCGCCCTGCGTTATGAGATCGGTAAAGACGATGCCCCGCGCGTGGCCGCCAAAGGGAAGGGCTATCTGGCTGAGCAGATCATCGCGATTGCCCGTGCGCACAATGTGGAGATACGGGAAGATGCCGATCTTGCGGTCATGCTGGAAAAACTGGACATCGATACGCCGATCCCCATGGAGGCCTATGTAGCGGTCGCTGAAATTTTGTCTTATATCTACAAAAAGAACGATGCTATGAAAGGGGCGCTATGACGCAAAACAATCCTGAAAAATTATTTGATGATGTACGGCAATTCATTGCAGACAGCCGTGCGATCATAGCGCGCGGGGATATGCTACAGCTGGATGGGCTGGATAGCGAAGTGCAGCGACTGTGCGAGGCGGTCCTGCAACTCTCGCAGGATGAACGCCTGAAATATGCCGGCACGCTGCAGGAACTGCTGTATAGCCTGAATGCTTTGGGTGAGGAGCTATCCCGACAGCGCGATGTGGTGGCGGCGCAGATACATGACCTTTCGGATCACCGCCGGGCTAACGTGGCCTATAAAAAAGCCGATGCCACCGACGATTTCGGCAAAAAGGACGACGAATAAATGGAAGCAGTCGACCTGACCCGTTTTGCCCTATCATTCCTGTTCGTGCTGGGGCTTATCGGGTTGCTGGCCGTGGTGCTTCGGCGCTATGGCAACGCGCAGCGCATGTTTGCCATGAAAGACAGCGAGAAGCACCGGCTGCAGGTGATGGATGTGCGCTATATCGATCCCAAGCGCAGGTTGCTGCTGGTACGACGTGATAATGTCGAGCATCTGTTACTGCTTTCCGATGGGCGTGAACTGCTGATAGAGTCTGGTATCCCTGCTAAGGAGAATGATGCCGCATGATGCGCCTGTTGGGAATATTCCTCCTGATCACTTGTATGGCCAGCCCGGTGCTGGCGCAATCGATGACGGTCGATCTGGGCGACACCTCCAGCGGAACAGCTACCGCACGCCTTATACAGCTGATCGTGCTGATGACCATCATTTCGCTGGCTCCCTCCATCCTGATCATGATGACGTCGTTTTTGCGTATCGTGATTGTGCTGTCTTTCCTGCGTAGCGCGCTTGGCTTACAGCAGACACCGCCCAACGTGGTGCTCATATCGCTGGCTTTGTTCCTGACGTCCTTCATCATGGCGCCAGCGTTTGAAAAAGCTTATACTGAGGGGATGAAGCCGCTGCTGGAAGAAGAAATCGATGAAATGGAGGCGCTTGAAAAGATCGGTGCACCGTTCCATGAATTCATGCTGGAACATGTGCGTGAAAAGGATCTGCAGCTGTTCATGGATATGGCGCCGGAAGTAAAGGTCGAGGATCCCAA
>JBFWQQ010000084.1:0-7885 GCA_050249355.1 Alphaproteobacteria bacterium
TGCTGCGCCAGCTCATGATGGTATGGGTGGATTTTGATTCCCGGCTTAATAATGTTCCGCTGATCGAGAAGATCAACCGCGGTAAGCTGCGGCTGGAAGATTACCAGTTGTTTTTGCGTAACCACCGCCAGCAGGTGGTGGAAGGCTCTCGCTGGATCGCTCGCGCAGCGTCCAGCATTACTGCGGAATATGAGCCGCTGCGCTCGCAGTTTCTTAAGCACGCTGTTACCGAACATCGGGATTTCCGCATGCTGGAAGATAACTATGTGGCAACAGGTGGAAACCGCGATGACATTAGCAATGGGCAGAAGAATATAGGTTCAGAAGCCCTTTCTGCATGGATGTTTCACCGTGCATCACAGCCCAACCCGTTTGACCTGCTGGGGGCTATGTTCATTATTGAAGGGCTGGGGCAGAAGAAGGCCAAAGCATGGGGCGAAGCCATCCAGCAACAGCTGAATTTGCCCGAAAAAGCCGTCAGCTTCCTGATATATCACGGCCAGAACGATGAATCGCACATGCAGGAATTTGAAGAGGTACTGGAATCTGGGATACTTACTGAAGAACTGGTTGCAGCCATTATAAAGACCGCAAAAGTTACGGCCCGCTTGTATCTGCTGCAATTAGAAGAAATAGGTCACTATTAGCATGAAGCCAGAGCCCTTCACCATGGACGAATACGATTCCAAAGATCCCAGCCCATGGCTCGCCATGTATCTGGATAATAGTATTCCCATGGATGACAGTGCCAAGGCGGCATTACTGCGTTGTCAGGATTCTTTCTCGCGCCGTGTGCTGCTTCCCATTATCAGGCCATTAGCACGCCTTTCCATTGTACTGGTACAACTCATTCGGCTGGTATTACCCAAAAAACTTGCTTCTTCCGCCATATTGCACCGTACTATTTACTGGGGACTTAAGCACTTCGTTATGCCAGAGGCCAATTACCTTATCCTCCGGCATTTCAATATCGGTTCAGAAATTCTGGCATTCATTGCCGATAATGTGCCCGGCAGTGCTGTAACGCCAAATCCGCTACGCCCACAAACACTGGAAGATTTACTGAACGATACGTTCCTGATCCATGACCTGAATATTTTTAATTTTATTATCCAGCTCAATGCCTCCTTAAAAGAAAGCGGTGCCAGCATTACGCAGCAAGACAGACCAAATTTTCAGGCTATTTCAGATGTTCCGGTACAATACGACCCGCCCCCACGGCGCTGGCACCATTTCATTGATATTCATACCGCCATTGAATTCTATACGCCGCTATATGGCCTGTTCTTATCCGATCATGACTTCTGGCGCGCCAGCAACTCATTACAACTGGATGAAACCATTGCCCTGTATGTGGCTCGTATTGTCGGCTCAGCAGAGTATTTGGGATTGGTAAACAATAAACACCCGCTTGTTCCATTCTCTACCTTGGCGGCAGGCCAGCGGCTTATGCTGCATGGTTTGGGTTCCGAGATGCTGCACGCCTACTTGCGCCGCCTGAAAGCACAATATAGTGTTAATGCAGATACACAGGATCCACACGGAATTGCCTGATTATTATTACAGCTAATGCTGATAGGGCGATCATTTTGAGATAATGATCATTTAGTGTATCCACATTCTCAAACCAGCCAGCCGTTAATCACTCGTTAAGCATAAGAAACTATCCTATATATTTCATGTGTATAGGATTGCCTTATGCCTCGTTCACCGCGTAATAAAGGCTTCAGCCTTTTAGAGCTTTCCATTGTCATTATAGTTGTGGCATTGGTGGCAGGCATGGGGTTTAGCGCGACGCTCGGGCTTTTGGAGACCGCAAAGTACAAAGCTACAGAAGAAAAGATGAATGCGATAGAAGAGGCGCTGATGGCATTCCGCACACGATACAACCGGTTGCCGTGCCCTGCATTCAGAGCAGATGCCGTGTCAAACGCGACATACGGATATTCCATGACGGATCCGGGTATCTGCGGTAGCGCCGGTGAGGCCCGCGCGGGAGACTATAGCATGCCTGGTGCTGTTCCGGCGCGCACGTTAGGTTTGCCGGATAGCTACATGTATGATGGCTGGGGGCGCCGTTTTGATTATATGGTCGATGTTAATGCCACGCAGGTCGATGCATTCAAAGTGATAAAGCCCGATGAGTTCTGTGAGATCGGAGTGTATGATGCGAGCGGCGCATCTTTTACCGGCAATACGGAATATGCCAATGGCGCAATATACAGCCTGGTAAGTTTTGGACCTAACGGGCATGGCGGCTATACCGAAGCGAATACGCGTGTGTCGAGCGGTTCAACGGATGTATCGGAGCTAAAGAATTGCCGTTGTACATCCAGTGCTGCCGATTCCGGGGGGTCTCCCCAACTGGTGCGTAAGGAAGCCACCGCCACATTCGATGACATTGTGCGTTTCAAAGAACGCTGGCAAATGCTCACTACTCAGGATGTCGAGGATTCATCCATACAATATATTGGGCCGGATCTGGTGATCGGGGTGGATCAGAATGGCTCGAACAACGTTAAACTTTTTGAGCGCCAATGCGGCCATTTTGTCGCGTATCCGGGAGGTTTGCCCACTGCGTTTGCTTCAACCAATCCTACGCTCGCCCCTAAATTCCTTGGTAATAAAACAAGGCTTTTTGCCTATAACGATGGCAGCGGAACCAGCTGCCGAATGTACGAGATTGCAGGCCGCATCGTGGGGCCGGCCGTAACCGGTTCGGTGACATGTCCTGCCTATTCTGCAGCCACTCCAATGACAACTGCTGCAATATCGAGAAATGGTTATCTGGTGGTCACCAAAACTGCTGCTCCATATGTTGAGATATGGAATCTGGACGACAGTTTTTATACGCCATTTCCCAGCGCCGCGCCTGCAGTGATTCTGGATCCTGCGCTTGGCGGCATGCCCAGCAAGATCGAGATATCAGAAAACGGCGAATACCTGATGCTTACGCGTAGTCAGGCAAGCACTTATACTTACCTGTACCGGCGCGATGGGCAGAAATATGTGCGTATGACTGCGCCGGGCGGCGGCGGTGCTTTCCCTGTGCCCACCACAGCTGCAGCATTTACTGATGATGAAAGAAAATTTGCACTGGCAATTGATGGCAGTCCATCAGTAAAGCTGTATACGATCAATCCTGCAACAAGTGTTATTTCCTATGTAGCTACGATCGCCGCAGGATTAACCACCAACACAGAGATACTGGATTTTTCCAGTGATGGCATTTACCTTGCGCATATAGGTGGAGAGCCTATTGCCGGTGAATCGATGGATACGAAACTTAATTTCTATCACTTCCAGAGCACAACTCCAACGTTGATTCCGGGAGCAGGTGCTTTTGCGCATACAGGCGCCGCGTTTGTGGATGCAAAATTTTCACCGGATGGCTACTTCTTTATTACAACCTATACGCAGGGAGTTTCCGATCATCGGGCAGACGTGTATCGCAAGACCAGCGCTACGGAGTTTACGTATCTGGAAACGCTTACATACACGCTGAGTGCAGGCGAGGAGCCGTCTTATATCGATTTTGCCGATTAAGCGTGTTTCAGCATGCGTTCGCCGGTGACTTCGGCGGGCAGTTTAAATCGCGTATTCTCCACCATGACCTGCAGGGTGGTGATCTGTACGTGGCGCAAGGTGCCGATAGCAGCAACAATGTCCTGCACCAGTTTTTCCGGGGCAGATGCACCGGCGGTGATGCCCAGCGTATTTATCGCATCAAACCATTCGGGCCTGAGTGACCCTGCATCGTCTATGAGATGGGCGGTTACACCCATTTCTTGCGAAAGGTCGCGTAGCCGGTTGGAATTGGAACTGTTGGCCGAGCCTATCACCAGCACCAGCTGGGCTTTTTTTGCCAGTTCCCGCACGGCATTCTGGCGGTTCTGGGTAGCATAGCAGATATCGCGCAGTTCAGGGCCTTCTATATCTGGAAAGCGTTCTCGAAGTGCTGCAATGATACTTTTGGTATCGTCCACGCTTAAGGTGGTCTGGGTTACATAGGCAAGTTTATCGGGGTTTTTAACCCGCAGCGTTGCAACATCCAGTTCGTTCTGCACCAGGTGCACACCATTTTTCACACGGCCACTGGTGCCTTCTACTTCCGGGTGGCCGGCATGGCCGATGAGAATGATCTCATTATCATCGTTCTCGTAGCGCTGCGCTTCCTTGTGCACCTTGGTCACCAGCGGGCAGGTGGCATCCACTACCGGCAGTTCGCGCAGGCGTGCTTCGTTCTCGACTTTTTCAGAAATACCATGCGCGCTGAATATGGTGATGGCGCCGTCGGGTATCTCGCTCACTTCGTTCACGAATACCACGCCTTTGCTGCGCAGATCGTTTACCACCCACTGGTTATGCACGATCTCGTGGCGCACATAGACGGGGGCGCCATATAGGCGGAGCGCTTCTTCTACGATGGTGATGGCGCGGTCAACCCCCGCGCAGAAGCCACGTGGTTCGGCTAGGATGATATGTAACGGTTCGGTCATATGATTGTATTACCGTCATTTGTCTTTTGCTGCAAGGGTAAGAAGCGCGGTCAGCAGGCCGCATCAGCCGTGAGTGCGCCTCATGTGATTTGGGTGGCAAATCACGGAGGCAATCATATGCGGATCCAGTGTTCTGATTGCATTTCCAATAGCCGCGATACGGTGCGTTTGAATTCAAATGCTCCGTCGCCTTCCGGGTATAAGCGCTCAGGAGTGGCGGCTGCCGTAAAGAATACAGTATTTTTTCCTTCATACAACGCGTCGATAAGTGTCACGAAACGCTTGGCTTCATTGCGTTTGGCAGGGCTTAACACCGGTATATCGGTAAGCATAATGGTATCGCAGTGGGCGGCAATGGCAAGGTAATCGGCGGCGCCCAGTGGTTTTTCGCACAGGTCTGCGAAGGAAAAACGACCAATATGCCCGTCATACAGGCTGAATTTTAGGTTGCGGCCCTGTACGGCCAGTATCTCACGGGCAGGGGTGGGTTCTGTGCAGATACGGCTGAGGGTCTTGCTTATAAAGCTATCGGCAGCCGGGCCGAGCGGGCTGAAATAGCGGCGCTCCGTGCTCTCTTCCTTGGTGCTGCGGTAGTCGCCCGGCCCGTCGAGGGTGGCCACTGCCATATGTTCGCGTATAAGATGGATGAAGTTGTCGAAGCGTTCCTTCTGCACCTCGCCAGTATATAGCGATTCGGGTGGGCGGTTCGAGGTGGCCACCACCGTAACGCCATGGTTGAACAGCCCGTCGAACAGGCGAAAGAGCAAAGTGGCATCGGCGACATCATGCGCCTGCAGTTCATCAAAACATAACAGGCGGGTTTCGGCGGCCATCTGTTTGGCCAGCTGGCGTACCGGGTCAGCACCGCTGCGGTTCTTACGTAATTCGTGGATGCGGGCATGCACGTCTTGCATGAAAGCGTGGAAATGCTGGCGTTTCTTTTTTTCCAGCGGCGTATGGGTAAAGAACAGGTCCATCAGCATGGATTTACCGCGCCCATCACCGCCCCAGATATATAGCACTTCGGCTTTGGGGTGCTCATCTGATTTGCTAAAAAGCTTATCCAGAAACCCGGTGGGCTCTCCTTTTTCGGTGGCCAGTTCGCACCGGATATCATCCAGTGCCATTAAAATGGCGCGCTGGCCTGGGTCATCGGTTAGCCCGTCCCTTATTATCAGGGCTTCGTAAGCAGCGATCAGGAGGCTGGATTGCGTATTACTAGCGGTTGCCATCGCGGGAGCCATGTTTCCTTGCATTTTTTAGGCCGTTCTATACATTTCAGCTGAAATGGTACAGAGGCATAACATGCAATTTTCACTGGCTCAAGATATCAGCACACTTCAAAAGCACCTGATGGTGTTGGCGGCGGAAAATAAGCGGGTGGCACTGGTGCCGACCATGGGGGCATTACACGCTGGTCATGTCACGTTGATCGAGGTCGCAAAGCAAATGGCTGACGCGGTGGTGGTGAGCATATTCGTTAACCCAACACAATTCGGACATAACGAAGATTTTGATAAATATCCCCGTATGTTGGATGCTGATATTAATGTTGCACATGATGCCGGTGCCGCACTGGTTTACGCTCCATCGGTGGCCGATATGTACCCGGAAGGGTTCAGCACCAGTGTATCAGCGGGTGAGCTGGGAAATATTCTGTGTGGCACCTCCCGGCCCGGCCATTTCGACGGGGTAGCTACTGTCGTAATGAAGTTGTTACTCAGGGTATTACCGCAAACGGCGGTGTTCGGTGAAAAGGATTTCCAGCAGCTGGCGGTGATCAGGCGCATGGTGATTGATATGGACATGCCGATCAATATTCTCGGAGTTGCTACCGTTCGCGAAAGTGACGGGCTTGCCATGTCGTCACGCAATGCATACCTGAGCCATGAAGAACGCGCCGTGGCTCCAGAGCTTTATAAGATATTGCAGGGTGTTGGTAATGATATCTCAAGTAAGATGATAATGTGCGAAGAAGCGCTGCAACGGGGTAAGAAGGAACTTAACGCTGCGGGCTTTAATGTTGACTATCTGGAGCTGCGTAATGCGAACTCGTTGGCCCCTGTGGTCAGCTACACCGGGCAGCCGTGCCGACTGTTTGCTGCAGTCTGGCTGGGTAAGACACGATTGATCGATAATATTCCACTGGGGCAGGTATGAACGAACAACAGGTATTACAGGAATTCAAAGATGCCGGGGCCATCCTGACCGGGCATTTCATTCTTTCTTCCGGCCTGCATAGCAGTACTTACCTGCAATGCGCCCGCGTCATGGTGGATACAAGGCGCGGTGAGCGGCTGTGCAAGGCACTCGCCGATAAAGTGCACGCCAGTGGCCTTGCGGTAGATGTGATCGTTGCGCCTGCCATGGGTGGCGTGGTGGTAGGCTATGAGATGGGTCGGCAGCTGGGTGTGCCGACCATGTTCTGCGAGCGTTCCGAGGGCAGCTTTGCCTTGCGCCGTGGCTTCTCGCTGGAAAAAGGCCAGAAGGTGCTGGTGGTGGAAGACGTGGTGACCACGGGCAAATCCTCGATGGAAGCGGTAAAATGCATCGAGGAACATGGTGGTAAAGCGGTGGCGGTATGCAGCCTTATCGACCGCCGCGGTAACAACGATACCAGCCTGACCTTGCCGCTGGTGTCGCTGATGGCGCTTGACGTACCGACCTATAAGCCCGATGAATTGCCCGATGAACTTAAAAAGATCGAGGCGGTAAAGCCTGGTAGCCGCTGGCTGAAAGCCAGTGCCTGAAGTTTCCGTCATCATACCGGCCTATAAGGCTGAACCGTTCATTGCGCGTGCCATAGCGAGCTTGCAAGCCCAGACCCATACGAATTGGGAGGCCATCATCATTGCCGATGACGGGCAGGATTATGAAAAGATACTAAAAGAAAATGGCATTGCCGACCGCAGGATACGCTTTGCTACTACAGGTCGCGAACGTGCCGGGCCAAGCGCAGGTCGTAATATCGGCATGGATATGGTAAACGGCAGCATTCTGGCGCATTTGGATGCAGATGATGCCTATGACAATGACTATCTTGCCATCATGGTGCCGCATGTAAAAAAGCATGGAGCGGCCGTTGGTAAGATGCGTTTTATCCATGAAGCCAGCGGTAAGGAGAATAACGAGTTGCTGGTGCTGGAAGAAGACCGGCTGCTGACCCTGCTGGACATGATCCGTTATAACTATGCCTATGTGAATATCGTATTTGACCGCAACCGATGCCCGGTGCGCTGGCCAGAGGTCTTGCAATATGGTGAAGATATCGTGATATGGGCCATGCTGCTCGACCATATACCCGGCGTGTATTTTGCCACTGCTGCCCGCTATAATTATTTCAAGCGGGACGGCTCGCTCAGCCATTTGATAGAAAGCAGCGACAC
>JBFWQQ010000085.1:0-7805 GCA_050249355.1 Alphaproteobacteria bacterium
GGTGATAACGTGCAGATGGAAGTGGAACTGCACTGCCCGATCGCGATGGAAGAGGGCGTGCGCTTTGCTATCCGCGAAGGCGGCCGCACCGTCGGCGCCGGCGTCGTAGCCAAAGTGACGGAGTAGGGTCACAATAACAAGCAAAAGGCCGGCCATGTGCCGGCCTTTCTTTTTACAAGGCAGGATGTATGTGCTGGAGCGGTGAAGCATCGGCAGCGTTGACGGTTCTGGGGCTGGCATGCACGGCCAATGCCATACGCAAACGAGAATCCATCCTGCTGTGGGCGCCGCTATTTTATTTCACGCTCATGGAAGCGCTGCAGGCATATACTTACACAGTAATCGACGGGTGTGGCATGCCTGCTAATGAAATCGCCACGGTGCTGGGCTACCTTCACATAACATTCCAGCCCTTTTTTATTAACATGTTCTCGCTGTATTTCATAGATAAGCGCGTAGCGAGGAAAATCGCGCCTTATGCCTATGCCTTATGTTTTGCCGCCGCGATCATCATGCTGCTCAAGCTCTATCCGTTCAACTGGGCACCGCCGTGTGCTGAGGGAATACGGCCCATGTGTGGCCGGGACATCTGCTCATTTGCAGGAAACTGGCATATCGCATGGCGCCTGCCGATCAATGACCTGATGAGCAGCCTGCCTTCTTACCTGATTGTCGGGTTTATCATGCCGCTGCTGTATGGCTCCTGGCGTTTTACACTGTTCCACTTCCTGTTCGGGCCGTTTCTGGCATGGCTGAGCACAGATAACATTAATGAGTGGCCGGCTATCTGGTGCCTGTTGTCGATCGACCTGATCCTGATCATCATGAACAGCCGCTTGCGCCGTGCCATGTTCGTGAGTCGCTGGCCGCTTTGGCAGCAGGTCAGGAAATTGCGTATCCCGCCGCCGGAAAAATCATAAATCAGGCAGGCTTGGCAGGAAGTTGCGCTAAAAATTCGCGCATGAACGTGCTGGCTTTCTGCACAGAAGGGCGGGCATAAACCTTTTCAATATGCGCCGAAAGTTTTGGGTAATCTTGCAGCCCCAGCTGCATTTCATCTAAGAATAAATTATCGAATGCCACCGTTACGCTGATGTCAGCCAGCGAAAACATATCGCCCGCCAGCCAGCGGTTCGGTTCTATCTGTCCTTCGAGATATGTAAGATATGGCACAGCGTCTAAATAGGCTTGCGCAAGTTTCTCATCGTCGGTGCTGCGGCCTCGGTAACGGGGGTTAAAGTAGCCTTCAAAATATATTATTTGCAGGGGCTTGATCATGCCGCTGTCAAAATATTCCTCGAACCACAGGCAGCGGGCAAATTGTCCGGAATCCGAAGGGTACAGTGCCGGGCTGGGATAGGCCTTTTCCAGATACTGGCAGATCACCGAAGAATCTGCCATTTCGTGCAGTTTATCCTTATAGGCGGGAATCTTGCCTAGCGGACTGATACGCATAAAATCCGGATCATTGTTTCGTGGTGGCAACGGTTTCCACTTAAAAGAAATATTCTTTTCTTCCAATACAATAGCAACCTTGCGGACAAAGGGGGACAGCGGTGCGCCGTATAATATTGGGAATGTGGGCATGAATCTGCACTTTAGAGTTTAGCCGCAGATTACTCGAATTGGTTTGCATATGTCAAAACAGCTATGCTAGAAAACACGCCTTCGCAGGTTTTCATAGGGGTGTAGCTCAGTTGGTAGAGCGGCGGTCTCCAAAACCGTAGGTCGCAGGTTCGAATCCTGTCGCCCCTGCCATTAAGAAATAAAAAAGGGAGCTTCTTGGCTCCCTTTTTTTGCTTAACCGTGTAAATAATAATAGATCATAGGCACCCAGATGAAAGTTGTGGTCAGGGTGCCTTTTACCGTCTGGTAAATGATCCAGGCTTTAAAAGAGTGTTTACCAAAGCGTTTAAAGCGCTCTTTTGACGCGGTGTTATTCATGGTATTAGAAGCGGTAAGCAATGCCAACGCCAAATACCCAGGGATCCAGATCCACATCGGCGCGGATGTTACCGCCATTGATCTTCACATCGGTATTATGGAACAGCTTCTTTACGTCGGCATTGATGGCCCAGTGCTCGTCGATTCCGAAATCCATACCGGCCTGTAATGCATAGCTGATGCCATCCTTATATTTGATGCTGCTCACACCGCCCTTATCTTCGCCATAATAAAAAATATAGCCCAGGCCGGCCCCGGCATAAGGGCGGAACTGGCCTTTAGGGTTAAAGTGATACTGCAGGGTCAAAGTCGGCGGCAGCACCCATACATGGCCAAGGTCAACGCCGGTGTTGGTACTCATATCATGCCGGGTGGTGGCAAGAATCAATTCGGATGCGATATGATCGGTGAAGAAATACGTAAAGTCCAGCTCTGGGGCCACGCCATAATCCGCTTCGGCCTTGGTGCCGGCGGCAAGGCCGGTGACGGTGCTGTCTTCATCCGGCGTGACGCTAATGGCGCGGGCACGAATAATCCAGCGTGATTCATCGGCAAAGTCAAACAGCGGCTTATGAGTATCAGCAAAAGCGGGCGCAGCGGCCTGCAGCAAGGTTCCGGTCAGTAAGGCAGCAAATAGTTTTTTCATGGTCTTGTCCCTTTAGGTGTTGTGATACCAAGGGATATATACAAAAGATGCCAGAATTTATTTGATAAAAGTCAACTTTTTGGTTTTTCATCATCTATCAAAATGCGGTGGGCGGCGCCGTCCAGATCTTCGTACTGATTGCTTCTGAGTGCCCACATAAAACCCGCCAGCCCGATAAGGCCAAGCAGCAAGGCAACAGGAATGAGTATGAGCAGAATATCCATAGTCTTAGGGGTTTTGTTTTATATGGAGACGGAAACTGTTGGCAATCACCAACAATGAGGAGCCGGACATGGCAAGGGCCGCAATCATCGGCGTAACATAGCCCATAACTGCCAGCGGGATAGCCACAATATTATACATTACCGCCAGCATGAAATTCTGCTTCACCAGCCGGTTTGAATCACCTGCTACCTGCCATGCATCATAAACAGGGGTCAGCATATTTCCTTGGAACACAATATCGGCTGTGTTCTGCGAAATATCAATGGCCGTGGAAGGTGACATGGAAATATCGGCGGTCGCCAGCGACGGCGCATCATTCAGCCCATCACCCACCATTAATACGCGGTAGCCCTGGGTTTGTTGTCTTTTAATATATTCGGTTTTTTGCATGGGCGTAAGGTGTGCCTGATATTCGCTAATGCCTATGGCATCTGCTACGGCTAGCACAGTTTCGTGTCGATCGCCGGAAAGCAGGATGCAGAGGATACCTGCCTGCTTTAGTTTTTCTATGGTTTTTGCTGTATCAGCGCGTAACCTGTCGGAAAAGGTGAATTGCACGGGATGCTGTCCTTCTATAGCCAGCCACAGTTCCAATGTACCGTGTGGCGCCGCCTGCGTATCGCCACACCAGTTACGGCTGCCAAGGCGTATGGTTCTGCCGTTCCACTTTGCCTGCAACCCTTTACCCGGTAGCTCTTCGATGTGTTGCAGGGAAACCAGCGCGCCTTCATAAGCGCGGCATATGGCTTGCGATAATGGATGCTTGCTATAATGCGCCAGCGAGGCGGCGAGTTTTAACTGCTCCCTATCCTGCTGGCCCTGTAACTCAGGTTTCCCGAGCGTCAGCGTGCCGGTTTTATCGAACACGGCGACATGTATTTCCGCGAGTTTTTCCAGCGCGTCGCCGGATTTAAGCAGTATGCCGCGCTTCATGAGCTTGCTGCTGGCCAGCACCTGCACTACCGGCACGGCGAGTCCCAATGCGCACGGGCAGGTAATGATAAGCACAGTAACGCCATGCAGCAGCGCCACCTGCCAGTCGGCATTCATACCCAGCCACCAGCCGAAAAAAGTAAGCGCACCCAGCGTATGCACCACCGGCGTGTAAAGCCGCGCCGCTTTTTCCGCCAGCCGCACATAGCGTGCCTGTCCTTGCTCGGCCTTTTCCATCAGCCGTACAATATCGCTGAGCAGGCTGTCTTCGCTGGCTTTGGATACGGTAAGCGTAAGCGGGGCGGTCATGTTACTGGTTCCGGCAAACACCCGGCTGCCTGTGGTTATGTGCTGGGGCAGGGTTTCCCCGGAAATCAGGCTCATATCAATGTCGGACTCGCCTTCAGTTATTACGCCATCGGCCGGAATATTCTCGCCGCTGGCCACCAGCAGCGTCATGCCTTCGCGCACATCACGGATGGGAATGGGTTTGGTGTGGCCACATTTAGTCAGTTGGGTTGCGGTGCCGGCCAGCATGGATAATAAATCCTTAGCCGTTTCGCGCGCTTTGCCTTTGGCTCTGGCATCCAGATAGCGGCCGATGAGCAGGAAAAACAACAGCATCACCGCCGAATCAAAATATACATGCTCGCCGTGGCGCAGCGCTTCGGAAATGCTCATGCCTGAAGCCAGCAGTACCGCCAGCGAAATCGGCACATCCATATTGGTATGGCCTTGTTTTAATACGGCATAAGCAGAGCGGAAAAATGGCCGCCCTGCATAAAAAATGGTGGGCAATGCTATAAGTGCGGAAACCCAATGAAACAGGCTGCGCGTGGAAATACCCATGGTTTCGGTTGAAGAAGACCACAGCGCTACCGAAAGCAGCATCATGTTACCGGCGGCAAAACCGGAAACGGCAATGCAGCGCAGCAGGAATTTTTCCTGCGAATCGGGTGCTTTCGCATCTTCAGCCATATAGGGTTTAAGATGGTAACCCAGTTTTTCCACTATCTCAGCCAGTGCATCCGCCCGGTCTTTTTTACCCTGCCATACCAGTGTAAGGCGGCCTGTGGTCATATTCACCCGCGCCTCCACCACATCCGGCTCCGCTTGCAGCGCATTTTCAATCAGCTGGATGCAGGACGCGCAGTGAATACCTTTTACGTGGAAGGTCAGGGTATGGTTACCTGCCTCATTTGTCTGGGCGAATTCGCCATATGCAGTCAAGGAACGAGTATCCGTCTGCGCTGCTGGTATTGTTGCTGGTTCCATGTTGCTACTATTTTTACATCCCATTGCCCTTTTACGGGGAAGGAAACCGTTTTACCATACAGGCCTTTTTGCAGGGAATCGAGTGTCAGCGAAAAGTCACTGCCTGCCTGCGTGGGGCGCGAGAAATACGCTGTTACACGGGCTTTGCTTATAGGGGTTTCCTGCGCATCGCGCAAAGCGAACAGCACCGCGCCATTTTCATGCGTAATAGCACCCTGCCAGCCTAGGGCCGCCTGCTGGTTTGCAGCTTCTACCGTTTCGTTATATTGCAGTCCTTTCTGGTAAGCCTGTTCAGTCACAACGCCGCGATGGCTGCTGAGCGCAAGGTAAACGAAAATGCCATCGAGAATAAACAGTAACAAAAAGAAGACGACAAAATACCACGGTATCCATTTATCGCGCGGTTGCATGCCGGTTTGCGCTTTCATCGCCTGCTCACGAAAATGGTTTCGCTCGTTTCGGTGCGGCCGGTGGCAGTATCGGTAATATGGAAGGTTACATCCTTGCGCGCTTGCTCCTGCTGCGGCGCCAGCAGGAATAAGCGGAAATGCCCGACACTATCGGCATAAACCGGCAGGTTTTCCGGGTCGATTTGTCCGGCGCCCTGAATTTTCACCTGCACCTGCTCCATGCCAGAAAGGGTTAAGGCATAGCGTTTATCTTCATGCGATTTATTCAGTATTTTAATGTCATAGCCGTTGCGGATGCTGCCATCGGACAGTATAACGAAAAGCGGATTACGGTCATGCAGCACATGCAGTTCCAGTGGCGAGCGGGTGAGCAGGCCATAAAGCATCACACTGCCGACAACAGCTATGATTGAGGCATAGTAAATGGTGCGTGGGCGGATAAAGCGCAGCTTTACATGATTACCTGCTGCACGCTCCTGCTGGTTGCGCACAGTATCATAACGGATGAGTCCCGGCGGCAGCCCCACCTTTTCCATGATCGTATTACATTCATCCACGCACATGCCGCAGGCAATGCATTCCATCTGAAGCCCGTCGCGGATATCAATACCCATGGGGCAGACCTGCACGCAGGCGGTGCAATCGATACAATGGCCGCGGCCTTCCCAGCTTTCGCCGGTCTTGTGTTTGCCACGTAGTTCGCCGCGCGCTTCATCATAACCGATAATGAGTGAATCCTTGTCGAACATGGCCGACTGGAAGCGGGCATAAGGGCACATATAGGTGCAGACCTGCTCGCGTGCGTAGCCTGCCATAATATAGGTGGAAATGGTCAGGGCAATCACCCAGCCCAGCACGCTCCACGGCACATTGAAGCTGAGGATCTGTTCGGCAAGGGTCGGGGCGTCATTGAAATAAAACACCCATGCCCCGCCGGTACACAGGCCGATAATGAGCCAGATAAAATGGGTCAGGCCTTTTTTCCATATCTTTTCAAAGGAAAGCGGCGCTTTATCCAGCCGCATGCGGGCGTTACGGTCGCCCTGCACAATGCGCTCGACCCACACGAACAAATCGGTCCACACGGTTTGTGGGCAGGTATAGCCGCACCACACGCGGCCAAACAGGCTGGTGACGAAAAACAGCGTAACGGCTGCCAGTATCAGGATACCGGTGAGGTAATAGACCTCCTGTGGCCATATTTCGATGAAAAAGAAATAGGCGCGGCTGTGTGGGATATCAATGAGGATGGCTTGGTCGGGTGCATGTGTCCCGCGGTCCCAGCGAATCCACGGCGCAAGGTAATAGATGCCCAGCGTGAGGATCATCACCACCCATTTGATCTTGCGATAGCGGCCCCATGTGCGTTTGGGATAAATCCGCTTTTGTTTTTCAAAAAGCTGCATAAGGAATAATTTGTTATTCCTGCGTTTTTAGTTTGGTAATAAAACCTTCCACCGTACTGCGTAAGGTATCGCAGGATTTAGACAAGGTTTGCGATGCGCTTTGCATGTTGCTTGCTACTTCTTCAGTCGTTTCGGCAGAGCGTGCCACAGAGTCTACCGCTTTACTTACATCCTGCATTGCACCAGACGTTTTTTGTAAACCACTCGAAATTTCATTTGCCGTAGCGCTTTGTTGTTCCACTGCCGCTGCAATCACTCCAATGGCTTCTGTAATCTGCTCAATTTTTAATAAAATAGAACGCTGTTTATTGTTGGTATCGGTGACTTCACTTTTTATCTCGTTTACGATTTGGTCTACTTCTGCTGTGGCGTCCGCGGTGCGGTTGGCAAGATTTTTTACCTCTGCAGCTACCACGGCAAAGCCTTTGCCGGCCTCGCCAGCGCGGGATGCTTCAATGGTAGCATTAAGCGCTAATAAATTTACCTGGCCTGCAATATCCGTTATCATTTCTGATACAGAACTGACCTTTTCTGTACTTTCGGTTAAGCGCTCTAAAGAGCTTCTTGCCGCGTTGCTTTCGACCGAGGTCTCCCCGGAAATTGCGCTCATGTTATTGATATGTTTGCTAATATCGCTGATGGCCACAGTCATTTGTTCTACGGCAGAGGCGATTGCTGTCATCTGCTCGGACGTTACGTTACTGGACTCCGATAGTTTTCTGGCATCCTGGCTTCCCTGGCCTGAGAGTTTACCCAGTGTTTGCCCGGTATGCACCAGATTTTCCGAAGCGCTAACCAGCCCATCTACTGTTTCCATAACATCACGGTGTAACTCATCGCCTGCTCGTGCAATGTTGCGACGGATATTTTCGCGTACTTCATCGGAGGCCGTATTGAGTCTATTTGCCCCGTTTCCCCAGGCCCCATTCAGGCCAGCAGGCAGGATTTTGCGATAAAACTTTCCTT
>JBFWQQ010000086.1:0-7775 GCA_050249355.1 Alphaproteobacteria bacterium
CCGTAGGATTTGCCGGAAGGTAGAATATGGCCTGGCCTGTTTTTACAGCGATAGCATCGCCGAGCGCCTTGTCTTCATGGGACAGGATCGTAGCATGATCCCAATGTTCGTTGATCCAGCCTGCCAGCCGTTCTTTGAGCACGCCAAAATCCACCACACGTCCAAGATCATCTAGCCCGTTTGATGCAAAGGTTGCCTCCACGGCATAGCGGTGCCCATGCAGGTACTTGCATTTGCTTTCGTGCTGCATGACCCGATGTGCGGCATCGAATTCTATACGGCGGCTACAGGTGATCTCGGCGGTGTTCATGTGCGGCATACTACTAATTGTGCCCGCGATTTGCTACTGCAAATCGTAAGGAGTGGGCTGTCCCGCCGGGGGCGGGTCATTGTTGTTAAATAGCGCCGCATCACAACGCATTCGCTGTGATGTGACGCTGACTCGCGCTCCTGCGCTCGTATAACGTGAATGGGAGGCCAGAAGATCGACAGCGCCATCGGCCCGCAAAGCGGCTAGCCATATGAAAATCAGCAGGTTTTCAAGGGCGCAAAATAACTTGAGTTAAGCACTGATTGAAGGTAGGAAGGCAGGCAGCGGGATTTTCCTATAATTTATCTGTTCTTACGAGGAGGGTGGCATGGTTCGCAGAATACCATTCAAGCACAGGCGCATGAAGCCTACCTCCTACAAACGCCCGGGTTCTTCCCCCGGCATGCTGACCGCCAGCCCGGAGGCCCATCCGTCCGAGATATATGTGCTGGCCTATGGGCCGGATGGCTATATCGAGCACCAGTGCAAGGAAGCTGCCGAGATCAGCGAGTTCATTCAGGAATGGCCGGTGGTGTGGGTGCATGTGGTCGGTCTGAGCAATGTCAAGATGATCGGCAAGATCGGCGAGATGTTCTCGCTGGAGCGGCTGCTGCTGGAAGACGTACTGGATACGTCCGGTCGCGCCAAGGTGGAATATTACGACCAGTATATTTTCACGACCATCAAGCGTGGCCAGATCACCCAGCAGGTAGGTAGCGAGCAGATCAGCATTTTCCTGAAAAAGAACCTTGTGATCGTATTTGAGGAACAGTCGCCGCGTAGCTTCGATCAGGTGCGCGCCCGCGTGCGCCGTGGCACAGGCAAGATACGCCAGTGCGGTACCGATTACCTGTATTATGCGCTGCTCGATGAAATGATCGATAATTATTTCCCGGTGCTCGACAAGCTAAACCACCAGCTGGTGCAGATTGAGGACGAGATCATGTCCGGTTCGCAATCGCTGCAGGGAAAGGACGCAATTCAGCAGATCCACACCACCAAGAGCGACCTGTTGCTGCTGCACCGCATGATCTGGCCGACCGGGGACATCATCAACACGCTCATCCGGCAGGAAACGCCGCTGGTGACCAAGAATACACGCACGTACCTGCGTGACTGCTATGACCATTGCATACAGGCGAACGAATTGACGCAGTTCTACCGTGATATGGCAAGCGGGCTGCTCAATACCTTCCTGGCCTATGAAGGGCATAAAACCAATGAGATCGTGAAGGTACTCACCATGATCTCGGCGGTGTTCATCCCATTGACCTTTATTTCCGGCTTATACGGTATGAATTTCAATCATGCCGACTCGCCTTATAATATGCCGGAACTGCACTGGCGTTTTGGCTATCCGTTCGTGCTGGCGCTGATGGCGTCGGTGGCGCTGGGGATGTTGGTGTTCTTCCGCAGGCGCGGCTGGCTGGGAGCCAACGGCAGCAGCGCATCCGGCCAGAGCAGCGATACGGTACAAAACGGCAATTAAAGCTGCTAGTAGACTTTTTCCACACCGTTGGCATATTCCGGATCGGCACCGGAAGGGCAGGCAGCCGGACGCGGGCTGTCAGGTGATTCCTGTAATCGTTTGTTGCATTCGATATCGCAAGCACGTGCACGTGCGGCCTGAACACGCGAATTCGCGGCAGCATGCCGGGCGAATGCACATTCCGAGCGGCGTGATAATGCATAGGATTGTTGCTGTTTACGGGCTACACGCTCTTCTTTGGTATATTGCGAAAGTTCCGCTTCTTCCGCCTCTTTGAGTTTGGTTAATTCTTCCTCGCGGCCGCTGGGTATATCCCAGCCTTTCTTTTCCATACATTCGCTGAACAGGTTGATCAGTTGTTCTTTCTGGGATTTGCCGCCGCTGAGGTTTTTGTTGCGCATCACCATATCCAGCTTCAGCTGGGCATAGGACCGGCAATGGTCGCGCATCTCGACATAATCGTGCTGGATGGCGGTCTGATCCTGACAGGCCCACCAGCAACGGAAGCGGTATCCCGATGTCATGGTGAGGACGATAGCGAGGAATATCAGGCGATAGCGGATCATATCCTTATACCATAGCGTAAAGTATTAATGAAATTAACTAAAAAATATTCGCGCAATGCAAACTATAAGTTGATTATTTATATAAAAAAACAATAATACTGTCCTATCAGTATACAATAGACAGGGTGAACTATGAAAGAAACCATTCTACTCGTGGGTGAGCCGACGGATCTCGAATATCGCGATTGTACGAATCTTTTAGCCGGATTACTTAAGGATTATATGGTCTTGCCATGTAACCTGAACCACTGTCTTTACACGGTGAATGCAAATACCGCCTATATCATAGCGGTTGTATTCAATGTGCTGCCACACCAGCAAGCCGGGACATTGCAGATGATACGCTCACTGATGAAGGTTGACCCACATTTGCCTGCCATCGTATGGGTGCATTACGGCGAGGAGGAATTTGCGAAAGAAGCTGTGCGCAATGGTGCCTATGATTACCATGTCAAGCCGGTAGCATCGGAAAAAATGGTGCTGTCATTGCGCCATGCGTATGACATGCGCCGCATGCGCAGCTATATCACCCGACTGGAACAACATATCGCAGAGCAGGGGGATATTTCCGCGCACGAGAAAGAGGTTATTTTCATGAACCAGATGCACCATATGCTGGTCGATGAGAATGGCGAGTTGAAATCTTTGAAAGCCCTTGAACGGGAGATCATCGAAGCGGCGCTGCGTTATACCAACGGGTGTGTGTCACGGGCCGCCCGCAGCCTTGGAATAGGTCGTTCGACCTTATACCGCAAGGTGGGGGAGTATGACATACCCACTCACAACGGTCGCGATATCCAGACTACACGCCCTAATATGTTGGCATCTTCCGCGTCAAGCAGGGCCAGCGGGTAAGCGGGATTGTCGGGGCGCAGGCGGTATGTGCTTGCCGAACCTGCGGAGCGCTCAAGGCGCCGCACCATCACTTCCTGACCCATAACAATCAGGAATATGCCCATATGTTCAGGGGCGCACTGGCTGATATTCACCAGTATCAGGTCGTTGGTGCGCAGGGTGGGTTCCATACTGTCATTATTTATAACGTGCATCCGCAGCTGTGCGGGTGCCCCAATACGTTGGGATTGCAGCCACGCCTCATTAAAGAAAATGGATGCCTGTTTCTGCGAAGGTCCAAGCCATTCGATAGCACTTCCGTGATGTTCTGTCCCGGCGGGTATTTCTGCGGGTGCCATTAGTGAGGTCACGGGCATGTCCAGAACCTGGGCAACCTTTGACAGGCGAATGATTGAGGGGTTATGAGATTTTCCCCTGAGCACGTCATAGAGAAAGGATGTTCGTACCCCGGCCTTGCGTGCCAGCTCGGCTGATGATATGCCACGGCGTTGCATTGCCTCGCGCAGGCGCAGGGCAATGTTACAGCTGGGTTCCATAGCATCTGAGGGTTTTTTCAGGGCGTTCACGTTGCACTACTATCAAGGGTGTAAAAAAACATTCATACAACTAATTGCTGTTGTGTCAAAGATATATGCGCACACAAATGATTTACAAAAAATTTATTATTCTGCTCGATAGTGTGAGCAGTATTAAAGAACTGATTAGAGACCATGTCCGCTGAATTAAGAATGGCAGAATTATTATGTACAAGGCTGTGCCATGACCTTACTGGCCCTATCGGCGCAGTGAGCAATGGCGCCGAGTTTCTGAGCGAAGAAGGATTCAACATGCAGGGGCAGGCGATGGAGCTGATCATAAGCAGCTCATTTTCCGCTGTTACCCGCCTGCAGTTTTATCGCATGGCGTATGGTCGGGTGAAAGAACAGGGCGAGGCCAATCTGGGCGATAAGCAAAAGTTGGCCATGGATTATTTTGCTGGCAGCAAGATTACGCTGGACTGGCCGGACAGCCATACTGATTCGGCGGCCATATCGATCAGCCAGAAAATGTCACGGTTGATCTGTAACATGCTGATTATTGCATCCGGAACCCTGATCCGTGGGGGCAATATTGCGGTACGCCTGAGCCAGGATGACGCCACACTAGGTAAGAAGGTTGAAGTATTGGTCGGCGGGCAGGGACTCAAATGGGAAAAAATTGTTGAGCAGATTCTGGCTGGCGATAAGGATGCCATCGAGATGGATACCAAAAATGTGCAGATATTCCTGAGTCGTGCATATGCCGACGAACTGGGCGCCCGGTTTAACTGCGTGCTGAACGGCGAGTCACTCAGTCTTTCGGTGATACAACCTCCGCACGAGATATAAAAAAACCGGCCTGAAAGGCCGGTTTTCTCATTATATGCAGTATTGTGTCAGGCCATTGCGCCTGCATGCTCTTCTTGTGTACTCGATTCGCCAGCTTCCGGATCTTTCAGCACATAGCCGCGACCCCATACGGTTTCGATGTAGTTGTCGCCACCGGCAGCGGTTGCAAGTTTCTTGCGCAGCTTGCACACGAACACGTCGATGATCTTCAGCTCAGGCTCATCAATGCCACCATACAGGTGGTTCAGGAACATTTCCTTGGTAAGGGTGGTGCCCTTGCGCAAAGAAAGCAGTTCCAGGATGCTGTATTCCTTGCTGGTCAGGTGCAGCGGCTTGCTGTCCACTTCTACCGAACGGGTGTCCAGATTCACCGACAGCTTGCCGGTGCGGATAATCGATTCGGAATGGCCTTTGGAACGGCGCACGATCGCCTGAATACGGGCAATCAGCTCACCTTTGTTGAACGGTTTGGTCAGGTAGTCATCGGCGCCATAACCCAGGCCTTTGATCTTCTGATCCGGGCCGCTAAGACCCGACAGAATCAAAATTGGTGTGGCGACCCGCGCAGCGCGGAAACGGCGCAGCACCTCATATCCATCAATATCCGGGAGCATGAGATCCAGGATGATAATGTCATAATCATATAACTTACCTATCTCCAGGCCTTCTTCCCCCAGCTGGGTGGTGTCGCAGATGATACCTTCTGACGCCAGTGACAGCTCGATGGCTTTGGCCGTTGAAGAATCATCTTCTACCAGCAATACACGCATAATACTCTCCCTAGTAATATTATATTAATTAGTGAACCTTGATAAAAATCATTAACTAATTAATTTTTAGTTAACCATAAATTGGCAGATTAAACAATCTTTATATGACAATTTTTTAAAGGCTATCTATACTTGCTTCTAGGCGAGCCGTTAATACTTGTCAATGATAAAAGGTAAAAGCACGTATGGGGCATCTGGATGAAATAGAGAATATACAGGAGGTTATCGCAACAGGCACGGTAGCAGCCATTCAGGGCATGCTGATAGAGTGCACAGGCATTGAGCAGTTATTGTCTATCGGGGCACGTTGCCGCATAACCGGAATACAAGGATTGCGCCCCAGTCCTGTTAAGGTATTAGCAGAAGTCGTGGGCTTCCGGAATAACCGGGCGTTGCTGATGCCATTCGCCAATATCGAGGGTATAGGCCCGGGAGCGTCCGTACAGCTGGAGCAGAGCGCCTCGGTGTGTTATCCTTCGCGGGCATGGCTGGGCAGGGTGGTAAATGCCCTCGGCGAGCCGGTGGATGGCAAGGGGCCGCTGCCCAAAGGGCCGCAGCCCTACGCCTATAATGCCGCGCCCCCGCCAGCGCACGAACGGCGCCGGGTAAAGGGGAAAATGAATCTGGGCATCCGTGCCATCAATACCTTCCTGACCTGTTGCCGTGGTCAGCGTATGGGCATTTTCTCGGGTTCCGGGGTTGGAAAGTCGATCCTGATGTCGATGCTGGCGCGTAACAGTCAGGCGGATGTCAACGTGATTGGCCTGATCGGCGAACGCTCACGCGAGTTGCAAGAGTTCATTGAAGATGATCTGGGCGAGGCGGGGCTGAAGCGCTCGGTTATTGTGGTCGCCACATCGAGCGAATATGCGCTGTTGCGTCGGCAGGCTGCCTACACGACGATGGCGATAGCAGAATATTTCCGCGATCAGGGCAACGAAGTCTTGTGTATGATGGATAGCGTGACGCGTTTTGCCATGGCCCAGCGCGAGATCGGGCTGTCGGCTGGGGAGCCGCCCACCAGTAAAGGATATACCCCCACGGTGTTCTCCGAATTGCCTAAATTGCTGGAACGTGCCGGCCCGGGAACAAGTGCGCATGGCAGTATCACTGGTCTTTTCACCGTGCTGGTGGAAGGCGATGACACCAACGAGCCGATATCCGATGCGGTGCGTGGCATACTCGATGGCCACATTGTCCTGGAGCGTGCGATCGCCGAACGCGGCAGGTATCCTGCCATCAACATACTCAAAAGCGTATCGCGTACCATGCCGGACTGCAATACCGATCAGGAGAATGCGCTGGTTCAAGTGGCACGCGGCCTGCTGGCTACCTATGACAATATGGGTGAAATGATTCGGCTGGGTGCATACCGGAAAGGCAGCGACCCGCAAATCGATCAGGCGATCGAATATTACCCGGCATTGGAAAAATACCTCAGTCAGGCTAAAAACGAAACCACGCTGCTGGACGAGGGGTATAACGAACTGGCAGAAATACTGGGCATCAAAAACTGGAGAAGCGGAAAATAAACGCTGAGTGAAGGTGGCAGATGAAGAGCCTGAAGACGCTGATAAAGATACACCAGCACGAACTCGATGAATTGCGGCGCATTATGGTGACGCTGGAGGGCGAGCGCAATAAGCTCGAGGCGGCAGTCGCGCGGCTACAGCAAGAGTTACTGGAAGAAGCGGAGAAAGCCCAGAAATCGCCCGAACTTGCTCGTTATTATGGCGATTTCGCCCGGCGTATACGCCAGCGCCAGCAGCAGCTGCGTGAAGAGAGCAGGAAGATTCAAAAAAAAATCGAGGATCTGCGCGAAAAAATATCTGCGGCATTCAGCGAAGTGAAAAAATATGAGATCGCGCTGCAAAACACCCTGCGGCGCGAAAAAGAAGAGCAGGAGCGCAAGGAAACCATCGCCATGAGCGAGCTGGCAATCGGGCAGCACCTGCGTAAACACGACAGTTGATTCAAGGCAGGGAGCGCGGCCAGCGAGCCGGGCCAGCTGTGAGCATGCATTGTGCGAAAATCAGCAGATTTTCGTGGAAGCAGTCAGATATTATTCCGCGCGCTGGAACAACTCTTCCAGTTCCACCACTTTCGCGCTACGGTCTTTTTTCTTGCCCATTTTTACTACTTCTTCCAGCGCCACATCGACATGCGCCTTGAATACCCGGTGCTCAACGGATTTGAGTGCCGAGTGAATGGCGCGACATTGGATGAGCACGTCTTTCAGTTTACGGCCATCGGCCAGCATTTTTTGCACGCCCTCAACCTGTCCGATCACGCGGTTCAGGCGCTTAATCTCGCTGCTGGCATCAACTTGCGCGTATTCCGCTTTTCGTTTGCTTTTCATATGCGTCTCCCTGCTTGCGTTGCAAGATAGGGATATAGGGTATGATGATGCAGTTGGCA
>JBFWQQ010000087.1:0-7721 GCA_050249355.1 Alphaproteobacteria bacterium
GTCGCTGTAGCACATACTCGAGCCCGTAAACAGCGTTGATATTCTCTGTGCGTGCGAATGCACCTTTGAAGCCCTTATAAACGTTCGCAGTCGGCAGCTCCTTGCCCGGATTGACCAGCCCCACCCAGCGCGGCAATTGCACACGCACCGGTGTCACCTTGTCTCCTGTTCCTTGTATACGTGCCGGTTGTGCTGCCATACATACCGGTACGTCGCTGCCCAACGAAAGCGCTGTGGCATGCACGGTGTCTACAGGTAGCGATAGGTTCCACAGGTGGGTAAGCCCTTTGATCGCAGCTGCTGCATCGGAAGAGCCTCCTCCCAGTCCTGCCCCCACCGGCAGGTTTTTTATCAGCGTCATATGTGCCCCTTTGCCGGGTGCGTATGCTTGTAATGCTTTTGCGGCGCGCATCATCAGATTATCGGCTGGCTCCGATTGCAATCCGCCCGCAAATGCGCCAGTCACCTCCAGTGACAAGCAATCCGATAGCTCAAGGGTAATGCGGTCACCGTAATCGGCAAACGCAACCAGGCTATCGATCTCATGATATCCATCCGGCCGTCTTGCGGTAATATGCAGAGTAAGGTTCAGCTTGGCAGGCGCCAGCAGCGTCACAGCAGACATTACTGGGTAGCTTTATCCTGTGGCGGCACTTGCTGCGATGCGACCACCGGCGGTTCATTGGAATTGCTCACCATATCCGGCGGCTGCAGGCCATCTTTAAGCTTGCGCCTGGTTGTTTCGGCCTGCTCCGGCTCCGGCGAGAACATCAGTGAACGCTCCCATTGGAAGCGCGCCTCGTTCTTGCGGCCCTGCTGCCAGTACACATCGCCCAGATGATCGTTCACTGTAGGATCGGATGGGATCATGTTCAGTGATTTTTCCAGCAGGCGCGCCGCCTTGCCGTATTCGCCGGTCAGGTAATAGGCCCAGCCCATGCTGTCCATGATCTGCGGATCATTCGGACGCTGGCTGAGTGCATTGTTGATCATTTCTTTGGCTTTGGTGGTATGCTTGCCACGCACCAGCCACAAATACCCCAGATAGTTCAGCACTTCGGGCTGTCCTTCGCTCAGGCTAAGGGCTTTTTGCAGGTCTTTTTCCGCCTGGTTCCAGTTCTTCATACGCTCATGCGATGCTCCACGCGCAAACAGAAGGCCCCAGTGCCGTGATTCCAAAGCAGGCAGCAGATCCATTGCCTGGCTGTATGCATCCACTGCATCGGCAAACCGGAGGTTTTCGCGCAGGATATCACCTTTTGTCACCATCGCCAGATATTGCGCGTCCTTGTTCTTACCAAGCTGATCCAGCAATTCAAGCGCCTTGGCAATACTGCCCAGATGATGGAAATTCACGGCCCGATTGATCTGCGCCGATAAATACAACGAATGTTGCGGATTGATCTGGCTGTACAACTCGTTGGCGATCTCATACTGCTGCATATCGCTGTAGCTGTCAGCCAGCGTGATCTGCACCAATGGGAAATCCGGCCGCAGGAACAGCGCAAGGCGGAGATATATTGCCGCATCCTGATCGAGGTTTGCAGTCAGCATGATACTGCCCATGGTGAACAACACTTCGGCGATACCGTCCTTTGCATTATGCACCCCTATGTTTTCGGCTTTAAAATCGGGATACTGGGCAATGTACGCTTCTACCAGCGGTTTTAATTCGGCTGGTTTATCGTTGCGTTCGTAAAAAGACATCAATGCCTCCATCACCCGAACCGGGGGATTCTCATCATTGGCTGCCTGTTTGAAATTACTGGCTGCTGTTTTTTCAAACCCGGCCATGTCATTTATAAGCGCCAGATGGTACTGCACAATCATAGCGGCGCGCCCGGTAGCGGCTTTTATAGATTTTATGTCCAATGGTTTTTTCAATGTACCCTGGTTCACTTCCAGCCATGCCGATACCAATGGCAGCCACAACTGTCCATCCACCGATTTGAACGATGTTTTCAGTATGTCCTGTGCTTTTTCATCGTCGCCATTTTTTACTGCATCCAGAGTCAGCAACAAGGCAGACACTGCTTCATTATTCTCACGGGCATGAATGGTACGCGCCACGTTCATCGCATCGTTTATCCGCCCGGAGAGCAACAAGGTACCCTGCAGCTGTTTGGCCAGCTCCATATTATCCGGGTGCGTATCGTAAGCATCCTGCAGGTATTGGGTCGCGGCCTCGTAATTCCCCGAACGCCGTGCGTATTGGCTGGCAAGGTAGCTGCCTGCAAAACCCGACTCGAACTGGCCGTTCACAAATGTCTGTTTGCTGTTGGGTTGCTCGGCCAGTCCAGGCATGACCGCCGCCAATCCCATTAAACCCGCAATCACACCGCCATATAATATTTTTCTGTTCATTATCAAATACTTAACTGTTGCACATCGCCGTGTTATGAGTCATTGGCCATTCGCGGCGCAAAAAACGCGCCAAACGCATAAAAAGACTTGATACCACTCTGCTATATTAATAGAATCCGCGCCCGATAAGAACCAAAAAATGTGAAAAATGAGAGATTTTTATGAGCAGTAAAAATAACCCGGAAGCACGCGGTAAGGTAACGGAATTACGTAAATATAACGGAAAGACCGTAAAACCCGTGCTATTCATTAAAAGCGGTGTGGGTCGTTATATTGCAGCTGCCTACGAAGACGGCAACTTGGTGATCGACAAAACCACCAACCTGCCCATCGCTTATAAGAACGTTTAAGTTAAGCTGAATGCAGAACGTCCTGCTCACCGGCATTCCCCGTTCGGGTTTGACGGTAGTATCGGCACTGCTCGATGGTCTTGAAGGCTGCGTTGCACTCAACGAACCAGCATGGCAGCACAACAAAACCCTTGAGATACGTCAGCCCCTGCCATATTGCAAATGGCTGGTGGGAGATTTTCTGTGGCAGCGTCACCGGCTTTTGTCGCAGGATCCGGTGCGCGACTTCAGGGGCGAAGACGGTAAGCACCTGCTTGACAGCAAATTTGACCCGAACCGCATCGTGAACAATATGGGTGCCATCGGGAATACCATGTTCACCCAGCCGGGGCTGCAGCAAGATTTTACCCTGATCATGAAGCAGCACATCCTGTATACCGCACTTCTGCCACGGCTGGTGCATTTCAATTTCTTCAAGATCATCGTGGTGATCCGCCACCCGTTCGACGTTATCCAGTCCTGGCAGAAGCTGCAAAATGATGCGTTGTCACAGGGCCGCATCCTGCTGAACAAGAAATGGTGGCCGGAGGTTGATGGCATCAGCGCACAGCAGAATGTTGCCGCCCTCGAACGCATGGTGCAGCTGTATGAGGCGTTCTGCCAGCGTTATTACGAACTAGGCGATGCCATCACCGTCATCAAATATGAAGATATGACAAAAGACCCCACACAGGTCAGCCGCCTGATCGGCCACCAGAAACCATCTCCTGCCATCGCGCGCCTTGAGCTCCGCCCACGCATGCTGATGAAGGAACAGGCCGGCAGCCTGCAGGAATTATTTAGAAAATACAGCGTATTCACGCAGAACTATTATGGTCTTTGAACTGTAACTTGCCCAATCCTTTCTTTGTGTTAATAATTGTATGCAGCAACCATACAGGGACACCATGAAGAATTTCATCACCTTATCATTTGCACTGCTCCTGATCAGCAGTGTTGCCATTACCTCCGCTTACGCCAGAAGGGCACCCGTGCCCATGACGGCAACCCCGATCATGGGGGTATTTTTTGACAATATGGGTGGCGTCCTTCCGAATATAACGGTTCCCGGCAGCTTCCCCGCCTACTTATGCCCGCGCACGCATTATTATAATTGCCGTGCGATTGCTTTCCAAAAATGCGGCGGCCAGAGCCACCTGAATTACCAGATACAAGGTTGCGAGGGCTATGTGAATTTCAACACCAGTGTGAATTGTCTCCGCAGTGGCAATGAGCCTGTAAATGCGATCTGCGAATATCACTGTGAATTCTCCTGCGGCTAATCAACTAACGCACTTACAACAGATTACATATTGGAATAGTTCGGCCCGCCACCACCTTCTGGCGTGACCCATACGATATTCTGCTTGGGATCTTTGATGTCGCATGTCTTGCAGTGCACACAATTCTGCGCATTGATCTGCAACTTCGGCTTGCCGTTCTCTTCAACGATCTCATACACACTGGCCGGGCAGTAGCGCTGCTCCGGCGCATCATACAGCTTCAGGTTGTGTATGATGGGGATATCCCGGTCTTTGAGCTTTAAGTGGCCGGGCTGGTCCTCTTCGTGATTCGTATTGGAAAGAAATACCGATGACAGCTTGTCGAAGGTCAGCACCCCATCGGGCTTGGGGTACTCGATCTTTTTACAGTCTGCGGCTTCCTTAAGCTGCGTATGGTCGGCGTGGTTCTTGAATGTCCATGGCGCCTTGCCGCGCAACAGCAGCGCATCCACCGCTGCAAGATACAGTCCTGTGACCAAACCCCACTTGAAGCCCGGACGAATATTGCGCACACGGTATAATTCATCATGCAGCCAGCTTTTTTTGTAAGTGGCTGTATACCCATGCAGTTCTTCGGGCACACCAGCAGCCAGCGCATCATATGCGGCTTCAGCAGCCAGCATGCCAGATTTCATGGCGGTATGCGTTCCTTTGATTTTTGGCACATTCAGGAAACCTGCGCTGTCGCCGATAAGGGCACCCCCGGGGAATGTCAGTTTCGGTAATGACTGGTACCCACCTTCAGTGATCGCGCGCGCGCCATACGCTATACGGCGCCCGCCTTCAAACAGGTCCTTGATCGCCGGATGCGTTTTAAAGCGCTGGAATTCCTTGAACGGATCCATGTAGGGATTACTGTAATCCAGCCCGACCACAAATCCCACCGCCACCATGTTCTTTTCAAAGTGATAGAGGAATGACCCACCATAGGTGCTGTTATCCATAGGCCAGCCCACCGTATGCACCACATGGCCGGCTTTGTGCTTGGCCGGGTCAACCTCCCACAGCTCCTTGATACCGATACCATAGGTCTGCGGGTCACAATCCTTGCGCAGGTTAAATTTTTCCATTGCCTGCCGCGACAGGGAACCCCGGCAACCTTCGGCCAGCAGTATATATTTACCTTTGATCGCCATCGGTGGCTGGTAGCCGGGTTTTTCTTTACCCTGCCTATCGATCCCGAATGCACCAGTCATCACACCGGTCACGCGGTTATTCTCGATCAGAAGGTCGGCCGCAGGAAACCCCGGAAACACCTGCACGCCCAGCGCTTCGGCCTGCTGGCCCAGCCAGCGGCATACGTTGCCAAGGCTGACCACATAATTACCATGGTTATGCATACCGGGCGGCACCGGCAGCGGGAAAGCGGATACCTTGGTGAGGAACAGGAACCGGTCTTTTTCCACCGGCACGTCCAGCGGCGCCCCTTTTTCCTTCCAATCGGGTATCAGCTCCGAAAGCGATCGCGGCTCAATCACGGCCCCAGACATTATATGGGCACCGATCTCAGAGCCCTTTTCCAGCACACATACGCTGATGTCCTTTCTTTCGGCATTGGCAAGCTGGCGCAGGCGTATGGCCGCAGATAAGCCGGCCGGGCCACCGCCAACGACCACTATATCGTATTCCATGCATTCAGATTCTGTCATTTACTTGGCCTATTCTGTGTTGTGCTCTATATAATACACCATATGCATAATAAAACATTACTCAAATGGTATTGCGATGCCGGAGTGGATGAGGCAACCGGCAACACTCCGCGTAACTGGTATGCACAACCGGCAAGCTCTGCCATTGACACACACGAGCCCGCACCGGAAAAAATGCCGCAGCGTGCGCATCCGTTGCATCACACACCGCTCAGTGCGATCTCGGCGGCACGCGCAGCAGCCGATGCATGCCACACTCTGGAGGAACTTAAAAACGCCGTGATGCAGTTTGAAGGTTGCCCGTTAAAAAAGACCGCCGGTAAAACCGTCTTTGCCGATGGAACCCCGGCCGCCAGAGTGATGATCATAGGCGAAGCGCCAGGCAGCGAAGAGGACAAGCAAGGCATTCCATTCTGCGGGCCAAGCGGCCAGCTGCTCGATAAGATGGTGGGCGCCATCGGCCTGACCCGCGCGGAGTCGGTCTACATATCCAACACGGTGTTCTGGCGGCCACCGGGCAACCGGCAACCCAGCCAGGATGAAGCCGCCATCTGCATGCCGTTCGTGGAAAAGCATATTGCACTGATCAACCCTACATTACTCATACTCGCAGGCGGTGTCGCAGCCAAAGCGCTATTATCCACAGACCAGCCTGTTTCGCGCCTGCGTGGCAAGCTGATGGAATATTCCAACGCCTATTTAGCCAGCCCGGTAAAAGCCACGGTTCTTTACCATCCATCCTATCTTTTGCGCACACCGGCACAGAAGCGATTGGCCTGGCGCGACCTGCAGTTCATAAGGGATTTTTTAGCTGACGTCAGCTAAGCCATTGCAACAAAAAGCTTTCTCATTTTATCCACATGTAGCCTTGCCGTTTTATGTCATTTAACATATAAAGGCCCGCTATGGTTAAAAAAGTCTTTGCATCGCTGCGCGACATTAATAAACCCGGCTCTTTGGCTGCTGTCATTGCTCTTGTGACGATCGCCACCTTTGGCATGATCATCATGATCAGCACGAAACAGTCCAGCGCCCTGCCCTCATCCGTGCCGATGACGGCACAACTTTTTGCGCGGCACGATACCGGTTCACAGCTACCCGTCCTGCTTAACACCAAAGACAACAACCTGTATCGGGATATTTTCCGCGCACAGGACAACAGAAAATGGAAAGAGGCCGACTGGCTGGCCGAACAGCTTAGCAGCAAGCACCTGATGGGGCATGTACTGGGCGAACGCTATCTGCATCCGTCGTATCCCAGCAGTGCTGCCGAACTGGCAAACTGGCTGAAACAGTATAGCGATCATCCCCAGGCCTACCGTATCTACACGCTGGCGCTTAGAAAAAACCCGCAGATGAAGCTGACGCCTGTGTATAAGAAGCGTATACTGCAAGGCTACGGCGATGATAACGGCCTTGCCAGCTGGATGGCCAAAAGCAGCTACACCCAGTCATGGAACCATGCGGTCGATGCATGGCGCCGTCAGGACAATGTACAGGCCGCACGTCTGTTCAGTACCCTGGCTGGCCAAACGGGCTTACATACATGGAAAAAATCCGCCAGTGCGTTCTGGGCATGGCGTGCTTACGATTCGCTTGGCAATAAATCGCAGGCCGAGCATTACCTGCACATGGCCGCCCAATATCCGCGCACATTCTATGGCGTGCTGGCACGCCAGAAGCTGGGCCGCTCGCTTGCTCTCGACAGTACGCCCGAAGCCCTGTCCGATACCGAAGTGCTGGAACTCATGGGTGAACAGGTGATCCGCCGTATCATTTCACTCGCCCGCATAGATGCAACAGATCTCGCCGATGCAGAGATGCGCCAGCTTTTCCCAACCGCCAGTACCGAAGAAAAATACCGCTTGCTTACCATCGCCAGTGAACTGAATCTGGCCTCGGCACAGATCGCCATGGCCCGCCAGTTGGCCACGCAGGATCAACGCCTTGATTTCGCGCGTTACCCGATTCCGGCATGGCAGCCGCACAGTGGATTTCGTATAGACCCCGCCCTGATTTATGCCATGGCGCGTCAGGAATCCGGTTTCCGTAATGATGCGGTCAGCCATGCCGGCGCCACAGGCGTGATGCAACTA
>JBFWQQ010000088.1:0-7710 GCA_050249355.1 Alphaproteobacteria bacterium
CACACCCCACGCCACAGCCGCAATTTTAGCAAAGTCAATACTTTAACTGATACTCAAACTTTTTACCGTCTAATGTAAGATACGTAGCAGTGTATAAGACGTTAACATACGGATATTTTTGAAAAAATGACGGCAAAGCAACCCGCAGATCAGGCTCCCGTGCCGGATGACCAGCAACCCGATCCACAAGCACCTGAAACACCGGGTGAGGCGGTTGCGGCGGCTGGCGCAGCAGATGGCAAACCTGCCAAGCCCATGCGCATCGGTGAGAAACTGGTTACGCTCGGCCTGATCTCACAAGATCAGTTACAGATCGCGCTCACCGAACAGAAAAATACCAAGAAGCTGTTTGGCGCCATTCTGGTCGAGATGGGTTTCATTACCGAGTCAGCACTGGGTGAGGTGCTTGCCGAATCTTCCGGTACTAAGAAATTCGATCCGAAGACCGCCATGCTCGACTCCTCGGTGGTGCGCCGGTTGCCAAAAGAAATTGCCGTGCGCCACAAAGTGTTGCCGGTAAGTTACGAGAACGACGTGCTGCAGCTGGCGATGGCCGACGTGTACAACGTGCTGGCGATCGACCAGGTGCGCCGCCATATGCCGCGCAACAGTAAGATCGTGCCGATCTATTGTACCGAAACCGAAATACTGGAAATGATCGACCAGTATTACGATTACGAGATATCGATCGACGGGATTCTCAAAGAGATCGAAACCGGCATCCGCGAGCATACCAAGCTGGACGGACGGCAGGAAGGTTACGTAAACCCGACGGTGCGTCTGGTGAACGCGCTGCTGGTGGACGCCATCAAGCATGGTGCATCCGACATCCACTTTGAACCGGAAGGCGCATTCCTGCGCCTGCGCTACCGCGTGGATGGCAACATGCTGCAGGTGCGTTCGTTCCACCTCGATTACTGGGCCGCGATGGCGGTGCGTATCAAGATCATGGCAGGCATGAACATCGCTGAAACGCGTAACCCGCAGGATGGCCGTATCAGCTATAACGTGCTGGGCCGCGAGATCGACTTCCGTGTGGCGACCCAGCCGACCGTGCATGGCGAGAACATCGTGATGCGTCTGCTCGATAAGGCGAAATCACTGGTGCCGCTGGAGCATCTTGGGTTTTCCAGTTACAATGTCGACGTACTTAAGCGCATGATCAGGCGCCCGGAAGGTATCATCATCGTAACCGGTCCTACCGGTTCGGGTAAAACCACCACGCTATACTCAGTGCTCTCCTACATCAATAACATCGACACCAATATCATGACGCTGGAAGACCCGGTGGAATACCAGCTGCCGCTCATCCGCCAAAGCAACGTGCGTGAAGGCACCGGCATGGACTTCGTGAACGGTATCAAATCCATGATGCGTCAGGACCCGGATATCATCTTCATCGGTGAGGTACGCGACGAGGACACCGCGTTGATGGCGGTGCGAGCGGCGCTGACTGGTCACCAGGTGTATACCACGCTGCACACCAACGATGCGCTTGGCGCTATTCCACGCCTGAACGACATCGGCATTCCCGCCCACTTGCTGGCAGGTTCGCTGATCGGTTGCCTGGCACAGCGCCTGGCACGCAAGCTATGCCCGCAGTGCCGCAAAGCGCGCAAAGCGAAACCAGAAGAGTGCAAGATCCTTGGGGTGGATAGCAGCAAGGCGCCCGATATTTATGATGCGGTAGGCTGCGAACGTTGCAACCGCAAAGGGTACCGTGGCCGTACCGCGATCGTCGAAGCCCTCCGTATAGACCGTGAATTCGACGAGCTGATCGCCACCAGCGCAACACGTCAGGCGATGATGGAGCATGCGCTCAAACATGGCTTTGTGACCATGCAGCAGGATGGGATAAACAAGGTGCTGGCGGGCGAGATCACGCTGGATGAGCTGGTCAACACCATCGACCTAACAGACAGGTTGTAGCCCATGCCCATATACAACTACACAGCGATCAACCCGAAGGGCAATAGAATGCGCGGTGTGGTAGTGGCGGATAACGAGCTCGACCTTGAGTCTCGCTTATCCCAGTTGGGCCTTGACCTTGTGGACGCGCGCAAAGCGCGGGCCAAGCGCACCTCGCGCTTTGGCCGTGTAAAGCTTAAAGACATGATCGTGCTGTGTATGCATCTGGAGCAGCTTGACCGTGCCGGCGTGCCGCTGCACGATGCATTGGCCGACGTGCGTGATTCGTGCGAGTCGCCTAAACTGCGCGACATCATGACCGGTGTGTATGAGTCGGTGAAGAACGGGAGCATGCTCTCCAAATCGTTCGCCGCATACCCCAAGACATTCAGCGAAGTATTCGTGGGCCTGGTGGCAGCCGGTGAGAAAACCGGTAGCCTTGCCGAGTCCTTCATGCATCTATCGGAGCACCTGAAATGGTCTGCTGAGATCAAACGCAAGGTGAAAAAGGCCACGCGTTATCCTATCGCGCTGCTGGTGGTCATCTCCGTCGTAATCACCGTGCTGATGGTAGCGGTGGTGCCTAAGCTGGTTGACTTCATCATCGCACAGGGGTTTTCCATCCCGCTGCACACGCGCGCCCTGATCGCGGTGTCGTATGCATTCGAAAATTTCTGGTACCTGATACTTGGAGTCCCTGCCGCGCTGGTTGCGCTGCTGGTATTGTTCTACAATATTTCCGATGCCTTCGCGTACCGGGTGGATGCCCTCATATTGCGCATGCCGGTGATCGGTCAGGTGATACGCAAGCTCGACATGGCGCGTTTTACCCACTTCTTTGCCGTCATGTTCAATAGCGGTATCGATATACTGGATTCGCTGGAAGCTGCAAAGGGTGTGGTAAGTAATCGCGTGCTGAAAGATTCGATCGATCTGGTGAAGCGCAACGTGACCGAGGGTAACTCGCTGACATCGTCGCTGCGGCTTTCAAACCAGTTTCCCAACCTGGTCATCCGTATGTTCAAGGTAGGCGAGGACAGCGGTAACATGACCGATGCGCTGGAAAACATCAACTTCTTCTATAACCGTGAGGTGAACGACGCAGTAGACAGCATGGTGGGCATGATCCAGCCAATCCTGACAGTAGTAATGGGTATCATTATTTTCTGGGTGATCGCCGCCGTGTTCGGGCCTCTGTACGAATCGTTCAGCAAAATGAAATTCTGATGTGCGGGAGTGTGAAACGTGATACGTTACCGAACATTAGCGGCAGGGCACAATTAGCATGGCATTGAGTTTGAAAGATACCATAGCCAGAATAAAACGGCAGGGCAGGAAGGACAAAAAGATGTCCCCCGCTATCATGCCGGACGATGATGGTCCTGTGGAAGCAACGCCTAAAAAAGGTCGCCGTCCATCGTTGGGTTCATTCAAGCTCCCCAAAAGGAAATCTGCAGACGACGAGGCGGGTGATAAGGCAAAGAAACCCCGCAGCCGTGGAATGGCGTTCCGTGCCTCCAAAGGCGCCAAGTTCGTATTATTCGTCGGCGATGAAGGTGCCATCTTAACCTTCATACTGGGCAGAACTGTGCAAAGCCGCCAGTTCGTGCCGGATGCCGGTCCGCCCAGCCTGAAAGAACTCAAGCAGACCCTGTTGCGCCATCCGGATGCACCGTTGTTCCTGGTGGTGGATAACATGGATCAGACCTACATGCAGCAAACGCTGCCGCCGGTGTCGGCCTTGTCAATCAACAAGCTGGTCAAACGCAGGCTTGAACGCGACTTTGCGGATACGGAAATCAAAGGTGCCATGCTGATCGGCCGCGAGAAGAAGGGCCGTAAGGACTGGAACTACATGATGGTGGCGGTGGAAAAAAGCCCGCAGCTTGCTGTGTGGCTGGATTTTATCGACGAGATGCCCAACTATTTCCGTGGCATCTACCTGGTGGCTACCGAATCGGAATATCTGGTCAAGTATATTGAACACTTCATGGAGCCGCGGCCGGATGAAATGCCAGCCGAGTGGAAATTCCTGGTCAGCCACAATAAAGTGGGTGGATTCCGTCAGGTGATCTTGCGCAATGGTAAGGTGATATTCACCCGTCTGGCCCAGCCGATTGGCGAGTCGAGCACGGAAATGGTGGCGGGGAATATTGAACAGGAGATGCAGTCCACCATTGAATATATGAAACGCCTGTCGTATACGCCGCAGCATGGGCTGGATATCTATATCATCGCTTCGTCTGGTATCAGGGATGCGATCGACAGCAATAAATTCCCCAATGCATCGATGTATGTGTACACACCATACGAACTGGCCCAGAAGCTAGGGATTGAAGGGGCGACCCAGCCCACCGACCAGTTCGGCGATGTGATACTGGCAACTGCTATTGGTTGCAGCCGCAAACATGTGCTGTCGCTTAGCACGCCGGCATCGAAACGCGTCAACCAGTATTTCCAGATACTATATGCACAGCGCGTAGCCGCTGCCATGGGCGCTCTTGGCCTTTTAGGATATATCGCTGCCATGGGCGTCGGAATGATTTCGCTGTCGTCCGAAGCCGGTGAAATGGAAGAGCAGATGCAACAGCAACGTGCGCAGATCGCCAGCCTGCGTAACGAGATTAACCAGTCGGATCTGGATATCGAGCGCGTAAATGACCTGCTGGAAGTATATATCCGCCTGCTCAAGGAGGAGGTATCCGTCCTGCCGTTTATCAAGGCCATGCTGCCCATGAAACAGGCACCGGTATGGATCAAGGAGATACGCTGGAACCTCGGCGCAAAACCCGACGCACAAGGGCTCGAAACATTTCCGACCGGTGAACCTTCCGAACAGATGGTGGGGGTGGTGCGGCTGGAGTTCCTCAATGTGACAGCCGACCCGAAGGGTTTCAAGCTGGTATCGACCAAGATTCTTGAAGACGCCAGCAGGTGGTTCCCCGGCTATCAGGTCGAGTATACTTACATTCCCGATGCGTATAAGGAAAATAACAGCTTGGAAATCACCATATCCGATGAAGAGGACGGTACCGAGCAGATCAACAGCATACCGCCGGAAGTGGAGCTGTCGATCACAGGTAAGCTTATCAAGGGCCCGCTGCCTGAACAGGTCGATGCCGGGGCTTCTGCACCGCAGGCAAGTGCTCCCTCGCCGGAGGCTGTGGCATTGCCGGGAGATGCCCCATGAAGAATAACAGCGTTCAAAAGAAGCTGCTGTTTGAAACCATGGCAATCGTCATTGCCCTGATGGTGCTGGGTGGGTTATTGTATTTTCTCAGTACGTGGCACGAAGAAAAAGAGAGTGCCAATCGTGGGCTGCAGACCCAGCTTACATCGCTGCAGAATGAGATGCAGTCGTTGAGCAACAAATATACCAGCTGGCGTCAGAATAACGCACTGTATGAAGAAGCTTTGCAAAAGAGCAAGAATAATCAGCTATCATTGAATCCCAACGCGATCCGTGCGTTTTTCAAGCGTTACAAGGATGAGTTCATGCTCAGTGAGGTCAACCTGAGAATGGCTCCCATGGTGGAGCTGGAAGGGCCAGAGTTCAAGAAGAACACAGCCAGTATGGTATACAGCGAAGTGAACGTGGAATTCGAGGCATTGACCGATCTGGACGTTTTCCGTGTGCTGGATTCCATTGAGCGTGAATTCGGCGGTAAGGTTAAAATGTTATCGGTGGCGGTAACGCGCCATGAGGCGGTTGCGCAGAAAGTTCTACGGCAGATAGCGGTGGATGGATCTGCTAAAATGGTTTCAGCCAAGGTACGTTTTTTATGGATGGGCATAAACCAGACTGACCCCCAGACACCAGCACCAACGGCAGCACCAGCAGATGGGATGACAGATGCCCCGGTGCCATAACATCATAGCATACGGCCTGTTTGGCTGGCTGAGCATATGTTGCGCCGGGTATGCGCTTGCCCAGAGCCAGAGCCCGCCGCCATCCAAAAGTGATGATCTGGAATTACAGAGCCTTTTTTATACTAACAGTGAGATCGGGAATATCCGCGATGCTGTGAGTGCCTATCTGAATCGTGGAGCAGGTAACGGTGGCGCCGAAGATGTCAGTGCAGCCGAATACCTGGACAAAGCGGCTGAGATCAAAAAACTGCGTACCGAAAGCCGTTATTTCACGTATCCGCAGTATTTCCTTGAATCACTGGTGTTTCATTCGGATGCTGACTGGACGGTGTGGATCAGCGGGCGTAAAATTAGCGCAGAGAATCCCTCCATTGAGGGTGAGCTCAAGGTGCTGGACATCAACAAAAACAGTGTCAGCCTGGAATGGACTCCGTATGACATGGATAAGGTTATGGAGGTGTGGAACAAATGGCCCAACGATGTGGTCAGCGTTGATACCTATAACAATATTGTGACATTTACGCTGTTGCCAAACCAGACATTCTCGTCTTACGTGATGCGCGTACTCGAAGGTAAGGTTCTGCCTGTTACGATCGATCGCAAGCAGATTGAAGACTCGCTGAAACTTCCCACAGATGTCACGCTGCCCGGGCCGGATGATTCCCACCCGGAGTCAGGTACACAGCCCTCGAACAACCCGCCGCTCGACCCCCCCCTGCCGCCGCGCAATATGAGCAAAGAAATTATTGGACTATTCGGCGATTCGGAATAAAACGGGTGTATGCAATCTGCTCCGCTTGATATTTCGGGTATCGGTAAGTCCTATGCTGGCGTTCCCGTGCTGCAGGACATCAGCTTTTCCCTGAAGCCGGATGAAATATTCGGTCTGATCGGGCTCAACGGTGCTGGAAAAACGACGCTGATCAAGATCATCCTCGATCTTACCCGTCCGGATTCCGGTGCGGTGTCGTTGTTCGACTGGCAGTCCAACGACATCCGGGCACGGTACAATCTTTCATACCTGCCGGAGAAATTCCAACCCTCCCGTTATCTCAAAGGCACAGAGTATCTTGACCTGACATTGTCCTATTACGGCGGCAAGCTGGATGTGGCGCGCGCCGAGGCGCTAGCAGAGGCGCTGGACCTGAAGCCAGAGGTGCTGAAAAACCGGGTCGGTTCCTACTCCAAGGGTATGGGGCAGAAGCTTGGGCTGGTCGGTGCATTCCTGCCCGATACCTCGCTACTTATACTGGACGAGCCGATGAGCGGCCTCGATCCGTTGGCGCGCATCCGCCTGAAACAACAGCTACTGAAGGAAAAGCAGGCGGGACGCACCATATTCTTCAGCTCGCATATTCTGGCCGATATCGAGGAGATATGTGACCGTATCGGCGTGATCCATAATGGCGTGCTGCATTATGTCGGCACCCCGCAGGACTTCAAGAAAAGTCGCAGCGAGCTATCGCTGGAGCAGGCATTCCTGGAATCGATCGCTGCCTAGAATTGCTGCTTATTGATAATGCCGAGGCTGTTGATCGGCGCGCTTTCACTACGCTTTCCCCCGCCTATGTGGAGTTGTTTTAATGTCAGGCGCAGGTTGGAGGGATTGTCCGCTTCCGCAAGTGCTACATCCTCAGTAATCAGGTCGGCAATTACCATATCTGCAAGATGCTGGTCAAAACTCTGCATGCCCTGGTCGCGGCTTTTCTCAATGCAATCTTTGATCTCTTTGATTCGTCCTTCGTGAATCAGGTTTTTTATCAGTCCTTCGTTTAGCAGGATCTCGATGGCGACGCTATGGCCGCCCATGGTGTTGGGAAGGCGGCGCTGCGACAGGATGGCGCGCAGGTTGAGCGAAAGGTTTAACAGAAGCTGCGGATGCTTTTCTTGCGGGAAGAAGTTGATGATACGTTCAATCGCCTGGTTCGCGTT
>JBFWQQ010000089.1:0-7591 GCA_050249355.1 Alphaproteobacteria bacterium
ACGCTTCGAAAGGCCTTGTGCTTTCGTTGCCAGATCACCGGCCTGACGGATAACCTGTTTCAGTTCCGCGCCGGTCAGCTGGTTGCCTTTTTTCGTGGTGACCACCGCATCTTCCAGGCTGGAGTCCAGCAGATATTCTTCCAGTGCGGCGTTGTCTTTAAGGTACACTTCAGAACTACCACGCTTCATTTTATATAATGGTGGCTGCGCAATATATAAAAAGCCCTTATCGATCAGTTCACGCATCTGGCGGAAGAAGAAGGTCAGCAGTAGTGTGCGGATATGCGAACCGTCCACATCAGCGTCGGTCATGATGATGATTTTATGGTAACGCGCTTTATCCGGGTTGAACTCCTCGCGGCCGATACCGGTGCCGATCGCGGTGATCAACGTACCGATCTCGTTGGAAGAAAGCATCTTGTCGAAACGCGCGCGCTCCACGTTCAGTATCTTGCCGCGCAGCGGCAGGATGGCCTGGAACTGGCGCGAACGCCCTTGCTTGGCCGATCCACCGGCTGAGTCACCCTCTACGATGAACAGTTCGGATTTAGCGGGATCGCGCTCCTGGCAGTCGGCCAGCTTACCGGGCAGCGAAGAAATATCCAGCGCACCCTTGCGGCGGGTCAGCTCGCGCGCTTTACGCGCAGCTTCACGCGCCACGGCCGCTTCAATGATCTTGCCGATCACGCTTTTGGCATCTTGCGGGTGCTCTTCCATCCATTCGGAAAGTTTTTCATATACCAGTGTTTCCACCACCGGACGCACTTCCGAAGACACCAGCTTGTCTTTGGTCTGCGACGAGAATTTCGGATCGGGCACCTTTACCGAAATGATGCAGGTCAGGCCTTCGCGCGCATCGTCGCCGCTGATGTCGATCTTTTCCTTTTTCGACTGGCCGCTGGTTTCATAGTAGCGGTTGATCGCACGGGTCAGCGCCGCACGATAGCCGATCAGGTGTGTGCCACCATCACGCTGGCGGATGTTGTTGGTAAAACACAGTACGTTTTCATGGTAGGAATCGTTCCATTGCATGGCGACCTCTAACGCGATACCGTCTTTCTCGCCGGTCAACATCAGTGTGGTGTGCAGCGGGGTCTTGCTCTTATCGAGATATTGCACGTACGCTTGCGTTCCACCTTCGTAAAAGAATTCCGCTTCCTCCACCGGATCGGTGCGCAGGTCAGTCAGGCGGATGCGCACACCGGAATTGAGGAATGCCAACTCACGCAGGCGATGTTCCACGATGGAAAATTCAAAATCGGTTTTGGTGAATATTTCTTTCGACGGCAGGAAGGTCACCTGTGTACCACGAAAACCCGCAGTATCGCGCTTGATATTCAGATGCTCGGTGGTGATGCCATCTTCAAAGCAGGCAAAATGCTCTTTGTCATTACGCCAGATGGTCAGCTTCAGCCATGTGGAAAGGGCATTCACTACCGATACGCCCACGCCATGTAAGCCACCGGACACCTTGTAGGTGTTCTGGTCGAATTTACCGCCGGCGTGTAGCTGGGTCATAATCACTTCGGCTGCCGATACACCTTCTTCCTTGTGAATGTCTACCGGAATGCCACGTCCGTTATCGGTCACCGAACACGAGCCATCGGCGTTCAGCGACACTTCCACCGTATCGCAATGTCCGGCCAGCGCTTCATCGATCGCGTTGTCCACGACCTCGTAGATCATATGGTGAAGTCCTGAGCCATCATCGGTGTCACCGATATACATGCCGGGACGTTTACGCACCGCCTCAAGGCCCTTGAGAACCTTAATGGAACCGGCTCCGTAATCATCTTGTTGTTGTTTTTGCATTTCGTTCTTCAACGTTGTGGTTTGCGACATTCTATCCCTCATCTGGCCGGAAAAAACAGGCCATTTTTATAAGGTTTTTTTCATTGCCGGATTCTAGCATTATCTACATGGAAAAAAAGCACTTTCCCGCCTAGGTCTGAAAAAAAATCACGGTCGGTTCCGGTCATCCATGTCTGGGCTCCAAGATCGCATATTTCCTCGAATAATTCCTGCTTTCGGATGCTGTCTAGGTGGGCGGAAACATCGTCAAAAAGCAGGATCGGCACTACCTGTTTCCACAGCGCGGCGGCACGCGCCTGCGCCAGTATGATCGATAGTAGCAGGGCTTTTTGTTCGCCGGTAGAACATCTCTCGGCAGGCATTTGTTTTTCCTGATGAAATACTGACAGATGGCTGCGATGCGTGCCAACCAGCGTGCGCCTGGCGCCGGAATCCATCCGCCGCTGGCGTGCCAGCTGCAGGCGGAACGCCTCTTCCACCGCTAATGCTGGCTCACCTGATTGCAGCATATCTTCCACCGTTCCTGCCACCGATATTTGTGCTTTTGGAAATGGACGCACCGTCAGCCCGATGGCATGGTTCAGGCTGGCCAATGTGTCCAGCCGGGCTTGCGCGATAGCACAGGAGGTCTCGGCCATGCTCTGTTCCAGTGTATCCAGCCACGACGGATCATGGATCCCATCGGCCAGCAGGCGGTTACGTTCGCGCATGGCGTACTCGTATTTATTGCTGCGGGTAGCATGATCGCTATCGAACGTATACACCAGCCGATCTAAGAAACGGCGGCCTTCGGACGTACCCTGATTGAACAGCTGCTCCATCTGCGGGGTCAGCCACAGCATGCAAATGTGCTTTCCCAGTTCGGCCTGAGATTTTGGGTTGTTGGCATCGATGCGCACGATGCGGCGGCTGTCGCCTTCATGGCCGGTGCCGATCTGACATTCGCCCTGCAGGCCGTTGACCGTAGCCGACACCACCCACGAGCGTTCATCATGCACATTATCTATATCCGAAAGCCTTACCTTGCGCAGGCCGCGCCCCGGCACCAGCATGGAAAGCGCTTCGAGTATGTTGGTCTTACCCGCGCCATTATCGCCGGTCAGCACTACATTATGGCCTTCGGGATTAAGTTCAAGCTGCGCATAATTACGAAAGGCATGCAGGCGTATATTCGTTATGGATAACACACGCGTACAGGTATCAGGCTTGTTATAAGTCTGGCTTTTCATCGGGATATGGTGCTCGGCATTGGCTTTTAAACTGCTCTTTGGATGAACCGAATTTCTGGAAATTCATTTTAGCTTTGTTCAGACTAACCGTATTGGCACCGCCTTCAAGATGTGGTGTCTGTGATTGGATCCAATCATCCTCCCACATGCATACAGGGCATATTTCAAAAGTTCCGAATTCATGGCGGCTGCGTGTCAGGTATCCGCAACACGGGCAGGCAAAGCCTGCGGTCATACCCGCATCGGCATGATGACGTAGAGTGCACCCATGTCACCGGCATCACGTACCAATGCCGGTGCCGATGAATCATTGAACAGGAACTGCGCGGTATCACCTTCAATGTTCGCCATCATGTCCAGCATATATCTGGAGTTGAAACCGATCTCCAGCGGGTCAGCCGAGAATTTCACCTCGATTTCTTCGCTGGCGGTGCCATGTTCCGGGCTGGTGGCAGATAAGGTCAGTTTGCCATTTTCCAGTTGCAGTTTCACGGCGCGGGTTTTTTCGGCTGCGATGACCGACACGCGGTCCACTGCCTCGCGGAAACTTTTGCAATCGACTTCCATCATATTGTCGTTGCCGCTGGGGATCACGCGTTCGTAATCGGGGAAATTACCGTCGATCAGCTTGGAGATCAGGATGGCATTGCCATACGCAAACCGGATCTTGTTCTCGGACAGCGATACGGCGACGTCGCCTTCCCCGTCATCGATCAGCTTTTTTAGTTCATAGATCGCTTTGCGCGGAATGATGATGCCCGGCATACCATCGGCACCGGCGGGTAATGACACTTCTACACGGGCCAGACGATGACCGTCGGTAGCGACCGCACGCAGTACCTTATCGGAACCCGTGCCTACCGCGTGGAAATAGATACCATTCAGGTAATAGCGGGTTTCTTCTGTGGAAATGGCAAAGCTGGGTTTCTGTATCAGCGACAGGCATTCAGCTGAACTTAGCGTAAAGCTGTGCGGCAGTTCGCCCTCTTCCATCACCGGGAATTCATCTACCGGCAGGCAACCCAACGAAAAGCGCGAAGAACCGGCTTTGATCGACATTTTTCCGCCATCACTGGAAACGGAGCATTCGATCTGCGAACCTTCGGGGAGCTTGCGCACGATATCATACAGCATGTGGGCCGGCACGGTGGTCGCACCCGGTTTTTTCACGGTAGCGCTCACTTTTTCAGTGATCGCCAGATCCATATCGGTAGCGGTCAGCGCTACGCCTTTATCGGAAGCGTCCAGGCGTACGTTAGACAGCACGGCGATGGTGCCGCGTTTTTCGACCACGGATTGCACATGACTAAGACTCTTAAGAAGATGCGCACGTTCGATCACGAACGAAGGCGGTTTAACGGCCGAAGCCTGTGTCTTTTCAGCTGTTGAAGCGGCGGATGGCACGACGGAATCTCCCTTTAAATATTATTAATTGAGATATTAATATCAGCTTTGCAGCAATCTGGAAAGCAATTCCACATCCTGTGCGAATTCTTTATCGGCCGCCATCAGCTCGTCTACCCGCTTGACTGCGTGCATCACAGTGGTGTGATCTTTGCCACCAAATTTACGGCCTATTTCCGGCAGGCTTTTCGATGTCAGTTTTTTGGCCAGATACATGGCGATCTGGCGCGGGCGGGCTACCGTGCGCGAGCGGCGTGCCGAATGCATATCCGACACACGGATGTTGAAATGGCTTGATACTTTTTTCTGAATATCCTCGATGGTGACACGGCGATCATACGAACGCAGCAGGTCGTGCAGCACATCCTGCGTCATTTCGATGGTGATCGGCTGGTCGACCAGTGTGGAATGCGCCACAATGCGGTTGAGCGCACCTTCCAGTTCACGCACGTTCGAGGTGATCTTGTGTGCCAGGAACTCCATAACCTTATCGGGAATGTTGGCATGCTGCAGCAGCTCTACTTTAGATTGCAGGATGCCAAGCCGCAATTCATAGGTAGTGGCATGGATATCGGCCACCAGCCCCCAGCCAAGGCGTGAGCGCACACGCTCTTCTATTCCTTCAAGGTCGGACGGCGAGCGGTCGCCGGAGATGATAAGCTGTTTGTTCTGATCCACCAATGCATTGAAGGTGTGGAAAAACTCTTCCTGTGTTGAATCTTTGCCGCTAATGAACTGTACATCATCGATCATCAGCACATCCACGGAGCGGAACTGCTCCTTGAAAGCAAGCGCTTCCTTGAAACGCAACGCGCGAATGAACTGGTACATGAATTTTTCTGCAGACAGGTACATCACCTTGCGTTCGGGATTGTTGCGGCATATGTGCCACGCGATCGCATGCATCAGGTGCGTTTTACCCAGGCCGACACCGCCATACAGGAACAGCGGGTTGCAACCTGGCACCACGGTGGCGGATTCTGCCACGCGACGGGCCGCCGCATGGGCCAGTTCGTTGGGTTTTCCGACCACGAAATTCTCGAACGTATACCGTGGATCCAGTGGCGCACCCATGCGTTCGATGCTTTCTGCCTGTGATTCCTGCTGTTTCCAGCTGCTATGGGTGAACAGGCTGGCCTGTGTGGGCACGCTGTGGCTCGGCGTTGACGGAACAGCGGAAGGCTGTTGTGCGGAAGCGGCAGGCGCCTGCACAATGATCTGCAGGCCATACCCACGGGCACCTGATTCTTCCGACCACAGGCGCTCAATGTCATTACCGTAATGCGAATTGATCCATTCACGCATGAAACGGGTGGGCACAGCCAGCTGCGCCATGTCATTGTCTATCTTGTGAAAACGGATCGGCTTCAGCCAGCTTTTGAAAATGGCCTCGCCATACAGGGCCTGAAGCTTGTTACTCACCTGAACCCATGCGGATCGTAGGGTTTCTTCGCTGACAACTGGCTGAGCAATAGCGTGAGACTGCATTATTCGTATTCCCTGTGCTTATAATTTTTGACAACAATATTGCGCCCGCCTCTTGCATGGGCGGTTGTACATGTGCGTATTAAAACTATTTTTAGCTGGCGATTTGCTTCACGCGCGCCGACATGCGGCTTACTTTGCGTGATACGGTTGCCAGCTTGAGAACACCTTTGCTTACGCCGCGCATCAGCTCTGCCTGAGCTACTTTCAGGGCGTCCTGTGCGGCGACTTTATCGCCCGCTGCAACGGCCTGATCTACGCGCTTTACATAGGTGCGGATTCTGCTGATACGGTTACGGTTCACCTCGGTGCGGCGAGTCGTCTGGCGTATCCGCTTTTGTGATGACTTATGGTTAGCCATGTGTGTTATTCCATTTTTTCAAAATCGTGAACGGACTGACGAAAATAATTGCGTTTTTGCCTTCCGTCAAGCGCTAATCTTATAAAAAATCAGCCAACCAACACAGCGCGCAAACACACTGATTATCAGGGGTTTCCGCCCGTCACTGTTGCGCAGCTTGGCACCGGCTGCGGGTGCCCTAATATACCCCCCTACAGGCGCTGGCATTCTGGGCAGAAAAATGAAGACCGCCCGGTGATCTTTATGTTCTCAATGGCTGTTTTACAGTGCTTGCAAGGCTTGCCTTCCCGGCCATAGACTGCGAATCCGTGCTGGAAATAACCAGTTTCACCTGAAATATCAAGGAAATCCCGTAAAGACGAACCACCGGATGTTATGGCTGCCTGCAACACATGGCGGATCGCCGGAACCAGCGCATTAGCTTTTCCTGCGCAGCTATTCGCGGGTTTCAGGGGGTGCAATCCGGATATATAAAGTGCCTCGCTGGCATATATATTACCCACGCCCACCACCAATGCCTGATCCATAAGTGCTGCTTTCACCGGCCCTTTTCGTGTGGCCAACACCTTTTTCAGATAAGCTGCATCAAACTCCTCATTCAGCGGCTCCGGGCCCAGATGCACCAGCAGCGGATGCCCAACCAGCTCTTTGCGGGACGACAGGGTAATCAGCCCGAAACGGCGTGGATCGTGATATAGCACTTGCCGACCGTCGGTCATGCGCAGTTCCATATGGTCATGTATCGCTGGGGGCTCTGGCGTTGAACGCACGATGAAGCGCCCACTCATGCCCAGATGGCTTAGTATCACATCATCCGAATCCAGATCCCACAGCAGGTATTTCGCACGGCGGGTGATACCGCGTATTTTACGTCCTGCAAGGGTTTTAGCCAGATGTGCTGGAAATGGGATGCGGAGGTCGGGCCGCAGCAGCTGCACCGACTCGATGGTGCTCCCTGCCAGTGAGCGGTGCAGGCCAGTGCGCACAGTTTCAACTTCAGGTAATTCGGGCATGATTTTTTACTTAAAAGTCGTTGTGGTGGGTTAGCATTAGTCTTATTCTTGCGCTCTTTCTACAGGAAACCCATGACCCGCACGACATCATTTGGATACCGCACCGTTAACGAGGAGGAAAAAGCCCCACTCGTGCGTGGCGTATTTGACAGCGTTGCTCGACGGTATGACCTGATGAACGACCTGATGAGCGCAGGCATGCACAGGCTGTGGAAGAACGACATGGTGCGCTGGCTTGCCCCGCGCGCCGGTCAGCAGATACTCGATGTGGCAGGCGGCACCGGTGA
>JBFWQQ010000090.1:0-7381 GCA_050249355.1 Alphaproteobacteria bacterium
ATTTATTTTTAAATCAATATGATGTAGAATGTCTACTGACCGATCGCCATGACCAAGCCGCAGGCTTACCTGCTCAAGGTCTACGATCGGATTAGGGAGAGAATGATTGTTCATGATAAGTTTTATACGTTCACCTCATCGGATTTTCGAGTCTTTTCTTATTGGCGCACTGATCAGCCTGATTTCGCTGCCTGCCAGCGCCATGGATATGATCAACGTGGTAGTGTATGGCGACAGCCTGACCTCCGGCTATAAGCTGCCGTCTGAAGATTCGTATGCCGACCAGATGGGAAAGAAGCTGCGTGACCTTGGCTATGTCAATGTCAAGACCATCAATATGAGCGTGCCGGGTGAAACGTCGTCCGGCGGATTGGAGCGCGTGTCTTCCCTGATACTCCAGGAGCCGGACGTGGTGGTGCTCGAACTGGGCGCCAACGATATATTGCGCGGCACCAGTGTTCATACCATCAACCGCAATCTTGCGAACATAATCACCAAACTGCGCGAGAAGGACGTTTATATCGTGCTGATCGGCATGTATGCCCCGCCCAATCTCGGGGCGGGTTACTCTGGCCAGATCAAGGCCATGTATGCGAATCTTGCCACCTACTACAAGTTGGCGTTTTACCCGTTCGCGCTGGATGGTATCTTCGGCAATCCGGATATGAACCTAGCCGATGGCTATCACCCTAACGGCAAGGGTATAGGGCTGATGGTCGATAAAACCTTGCACATGGTAGATGCCGGGGTGCGGTGGAAGTACGAAGTGTTGCGTCAGCGTGAAGAGTATGAACGTGGTTGGCAGGAAAGCCAGAGCCCGGCGCGCTGACCGTTTTTTATCTGTCTTTTAATCATTGAGTCTCGCGCTGTGTGTTGTATGCTGCGGCCTTCTTGAACTTTATCCAACCGCAGGGCACGCATTTCATGACAAAAGCCATACACAACGCCTCATTCTCTGTAACCACGGGCCCGTTGCCGGCATCGAAGAAGGTATTTGTTGCCGGGCAACAACATACGGATATTTGTGTGGCCATGCGCGCCATTGAGGTATCGGGCGGGCGGTCGCCTGTTACGGTATATGACCCGTCCGGTCCGTATACCGATGATAATGCAAGGATCGATATTTACAGTGGGTTGCCGCGCCTGCGCGATGGCTGGATAAAAGAACGCGGCGACGTGGAAAGCTATGATGGCCGGGAGATAAAACCGGAAGATAACGGCCTTAAAGGCGCTGCCAAAGGTGCAGCGGTTGAGCAGTTCCCCAATGTACATTTGAAACCCTTGCGTGCGAAATCGCGTAACGCAGTGACCCAGCTGGCTTATGCGCGGGCCGGTATCGTCACCAAGGAAATGGAGTATGTAGCGATTCGGGAGAATGAAGGAAGAGAGGCTCTAGGCTCTAGGCTTCAGGCTTTAGGGGAAGAAAACCCAAAGCCCAAAACCCAAAGCCCAAAGCCTTATCAAAAGGGTGAGAACTTCGGTGCACGCATTCCCGAATTCATCACCCCGGAATTTGTGCGTGACGAAATAGCGGCGGGCAGAGCGATCATCCCGAATAACATCAACCACCCGGAGTCCGAGCCGATGATCATTGGACGTAATTTCAAGGTGAAGATCAATGCCAATATCGGCAACTCCGCTGTTACTTCTTCGGTGGCCGAGGAGGTGGAAAAAATGGTATGGGCTACCCGCTGGGGCGCTGACACGGTGATGGACTTATCGACTGGCCGCAACATCCATAATATCCGCGAATGGATATTGCGCAACTCGCCGGTTCCCATCGGCACGGTGCCGATCTATCAGGCGCTGGAAAAAGTGGGCGGTATTGCCGAGGAGCTGACCTACGATATTTTCCGCGATACGCTCATCGAGCAGTGCGAGCAGGGGGTGGATTATTTCACCATTCATGCCGGCGTGCGCCTGCCTTACGTGCCGATGACCGCTGGCCGCAAAACCGGTATCGTATCGCGCGGCGGCTCCATCATGGCCAAATGGTGCCTTGCGCATCACAAAGAAAGCTTCCTGTACGAGAATTTCGAGGATATCTGCGAACTCATGCGCGCCTATGATGTGAGCTTCAGCCTGGGTGATGGATTGCGCCCCGGCAGCCAGCACGACGCCAACGATGAAGCGCAGTTTTCCGAGCTGAAAACCCTTGGCGAACTCACCAAGGTGGCATGGAAACATGATTGTCAGGTGATGATTGAAGGGCCGGGCCATGTGCCCATGCACCTGATTAAAGAGAATATGGAAAAGCAGCTGGAGCTGTGCCATGAGGCGCCGTTTTACACACTGGGGCCGCTCACCACCGATATCGCGCCGGGCTACGACCATATAACGAGCGCCATAGGCGCCGCCATGATAGGCTGGTTCGGCACTGCCATGCTGTGCTATGTCACGCCCAAGGAACATCTGGGCCTGCCCGACCGCGACGATGTGAAGACAGGGGTGATAACCTACAAGCTGGCCGCGCATGCCGCCGACCTTGCCAAAGGCCATCCGTCTGCTTATAAGCGTGACGATGCGGTGTCGGATGCGCGTTTTGAGTTCCGCTGGCAGGATCAGTTCAACCTGTCGCTCGACCCGGAAACAGCGCAGCAATTCCATGACGAAACCCTGCCCGCCGATGGCGCCAAGGTGGCGCATTTTTGCTCTATGTGCGGCCCGAAATTCTGCTCCATGAAGATATCGCAGGAAGTGCGCGATTATGCTGCGGAGCAAGAGAAAGCCGAAGGTATGAAGCAAATGGCTGAAAAATTTAAAGAATCTGGCGGCGAGATCTACCAGAAAACGGATGCCGCGTAACCCTTCACAGAACCTTCATAAAACACCGTATCGTCTGCCGCTATAATACTGATATTCAACAGTATGAGGCGGCATGACGGAGCGTAACGATCACATTCACCAACTCAGCAAGGAATTCCTGTTGCACGATGTGTTGGCGTCGCGGGATGTGCAAACCATCAGCCAGAACGAGCGTAATTCTGTTGTGCTCACCTACAATGGCAACATGTTCGTTCGCTGCAACGATAATGAACTAAACCCATGCACTAGTATGCCGATCGGGCAGGATGGGGACTGGGTAGTGGTCGATATACCGGCAACCTCGCACAAAATGAATATGCTGGGCAAAAACTGGGACGGGCGATACAAGAACATGGAACTTGCCTTGCAAGCACAAAGCCTGTCGATCGGCTTCGATTATAATCTGGCAGTGTTGATAAATAGCGACGGTAAGAAAGAACCGACGACCAGCACGCGGCCCGAAGGATATGCATTGTTCATGGATGCGTGGTCGTATTCCAACCTTGCCAAGCAGATGCTGGAAGAGCTGGCAGACCCAGCCAAGGGAAAATACCTGCTGCCCGGCTATTACCCTGACAAGAGCACATACACCGCGCAATTCAAGAAAGGCAACGAGAGTGCTCAGATGGTGCAGCGTATCATCCGCAATGCCCGTTTAAGCGCGGATGACCTCTCAGATGTCAGGGAAATAGCACAGAAAAATGAGAATTATGAGTTCCTGGCCATGGTGCCCCAGCCGCCCGGTTTGGAAAATGCACCTGCAGAGGCGGTGCAGCAGGCTACCACACCTGTGCCTGCGCCAAAGGCTGAATATATCATACGGACGGCTGACGATGACTATAGCAGGGCGATGATCCATATCATTTCATCTGCTCCCGAGATGTACACGCCCGAAGCATGGGAGAAACGTTTTGGCCAACGGGATGTACTGGTGGCCCATGAGGCAGGCAGCACCGGGCAGCAGCTAAAAAAAATGCCCTTCAACCGCGAAGGCGACCGCGAGCGGGTTTTTTTCACAGCGGATACCTTTCACCCCGAAATGAAAAGACAATCTGGCGACGGGATAGCCCCCCATGAATTGAGGGCGGCATTGGGCAAGAAATTTGGCATCAATACAGTGCGCGTGACCATGCTGCGATTTGTACTCGAGCCGGGCAAGGAACTCAACCATACCCTTGCGGTGGTGATGCATCCCGATGAGCTACGTTCCCTCGGCAGGCAGGCGCTGGAGATACTGTCTGACCCTAACAAAGTGAAGCACTTGTTCGGTATCACTAAAAGGGAATATCGTTTGCAGATAAGCCATCCGGATTCCCCGTTGCGCCAGCGGGTGGAGGCCATACACCGCAATGCCGGGTTTGGCAAAGGCGACACGGACATAGCGCGTATCATGAACGGCGCGGCGGTGCTAAATAACATGGAGTTTGCAGCGTTAATGCGCGATCTCAACCGTGGTGCACAGCTTTCTGGCGCTGCTCAGGGGTTTTCCCAAAGGCATGAGCAGCGAGATAATGGCAGCCAGCGTGGCGTTTAAGTATTCCTAAACCTTTTCCTGCTAGGCCGGAATCAGGACAAGGAGGAGTTATGCTCAACATAATTGAGGTCTTCAAGACCATCTTCATGGAAATCAGCGAACAGGAATAGCTGAAATACCTGTACTTAAGTAGATGTTCTTACCGCTTAGAAGGCAGCCAGCCCGCCATCCATCAGGGTGCGGTGGTAGTGTTTGCGGGCCTTGTTCCAGCCGCGTTCATGCAGGTTAAAAAACGCCGTTTGCACCAGTGGTTCCACTATGCCGATCGAAAGGGCGATGGCCCAGCTGCCGGTCAGCAGGTATGCCACCGCAATTGCGACAGTAAAATGCATGATGCAGTACGTTAGCGTCTTGCATAAAGTTTCATGCTGTATGATCAGTTTTCCCATGTTAACCCTCCATTAATTTAACATATTATAACGCAATTGCGAATCATTCTCAATGAATATATGCACAGGCTGGTGGGTTGTCATAAAAATGTCATACAAAGGCTTGGAAAAACGGCTAAAATCATCTAATGTCCTCCCTAGGGAGGCGCGATCAACACATGAGAAAAAAAATGCAAAAAGCCAAGGAATACAGCATTCAGGAGCTGGAGCAGAAATACGATACGATCGCGGCCCTGTATGATATGGCCGAAGATCTGGTCGGCACCGTCGAGAGCGACCTGGTGAAAGACCCGCAGGCGCAGCTGAAAATTGTGGAACCGCTGATAAACGATATCGTGGATGCCACCGATGTGCTCAGCGAGGAATTTATCCTTATCGCTGAAAGCAAGAAAAAGAACATCCAGTCGCGCGCCAGCAAGCAGCATATCGAAGCGGCGCTGCGTAAGCTGTATCTTGCCATTGGCAACTACAACAAGCGCGTGCAGGTGAATTCCAAAAAAGCCCGTACCATCCTGAAGAACATTGCCGATGCCATCGTAAAAAAGATCCAGCGGCAGGTGGAAGAGGTGGTGGTTATTTTCCTCGAGTTCATCCAGATATCGCTGCAAAGCCTGATGAACAAGGCCGACCTTGATGAACTGCGCCTGCGCGATGCCCGCGTGGCATTGATGATGCACCAGCAGTCGCTCGGCCAGCATTCATAGCTAAAATCAACCGTTACTTAAGGTCTGGCATGTCGAAAAAGCAAAAAGCCCATGATATGACCGACGAGGAAGGTAACCCTATCGGCATGTATGATACGGCAGAAGCTGCACATGACTCGCGGCGTGATAGTAAAAATGGCGAGTTGCGTAAAGGCCGTGAAGGGTATCATAAATCGCGTTTAGAAAGGCTAGCAAGAAAAGGCGGGCATGATCCGGAATCAGGATATTCCCGATAAATGCCATGGATGTTGGCAAAGCCGCTACATGCGGCTTTTTTTTATGCATAAACTCTGCTAAGTGCGGTGCATGAGGTCGATCCCGCATTTAGGAACACGCATCTGGTCGCTGCTCGATCAGGTATGCTTTTCCGCCGCCAATTTCATTCTGGTGGTGTGCTTTGCGCGCTATTATTCCGATATCGAAGTATCGGGTTACGGCATCGGCCTTTCCATCGCGCTCATCATCCAGAGCACGCAGCGCAACTGCTATGTGGTACAGAACGCCGTGCTGGCGCCGGTGATATTCCGCCGCCGGGCAAGGGCGGTGCTGGGGCAGCACATGGTAGCGTGGGGGTGGATACTGGCGGCAGAGCTGCTGGTGTTTGCAGTGCTGTTGTTGGTCATTCCGGGCGATTATGCGCATGCCATCATCTTTTCCACGTTCGTATGCTCGTTGATCTATGCGCAGCTGGATTTCGACCGCATCGCGCTTGCCAAGCACGATCGCATACTGGACGCATTCTATGCGTCGCTGGTGTTCCTTGCGTTATCGGGCGCGTTATTCTTTTTAATTCCGTTGTGGGATATAGGTTTCAATGTCACCATGGCGTTGGTTGGCGGCTATGCTCTGCTCAAGATCGCCCGGCTGGTCATGATCGTTGGACGGCCGGAGTTTTCGATCGGCAGGCGGTTGGCTGGCCGTGCCTTCCGCAAATATCTGGCCAGCGCGGTGCTGGGCGTGGTGGGGTATTCCGGCCATAGTCACGGGCCGCTGTTCATATTGGGCAGCGTGGCGGCGCCGCTGCATTCGGCTGCGTTTGTGGCCATGCGCGGGTTGATGCAGCCGCTGATGGTGATTATCCGCAGCCTCGATATTATCGACAAAAGCCTGATGCAGGCACAAGGCGATAAAGTACCGGCGGGCCTGCGCCATGCCATGCTGCGCCAGCTGGCCGCCTATGCTGTGCTGTGCCTGTGCGCGATTGCGGCGAGTGCACTTCTGGGCGATTATGTCATATCGCTGGTCTATCAGGATCGCTACAGCGGCTTTGACCAACTGCTTACCGGTTGGGCAGTGATGTTCTCGCTGATGGCGATCACATTTCCCATTGAAACGGTGATCGTGAAACTGGGGCGGCTGGTACTGGTCATCCGGCGGCGGCTGCTGGCCGGTGCGGCGGGGCGGGGGCTTGCTGTCTGGCGGTGTCCGCTGATGGGAGCGAGGGGGGCGATATGGGCTTGCATCGGCGGAACGGCGGTCGGCGTATTGTGCGCCGCATGGATCGTGCGCGACGTTATCTTTCTCAGGCCGCTTCCTGTCCCGATGCAATAACTTTGCCCAGCGGGCCGAGCTGCAACCCGGTCCTTAGGATTCTGGCGGGATTGCCGGCCACCATGCAACCGTCCGGCACGTCCTTAGTTACGACTGCCATGGCGCCAACGATGCAGTGATCGCCAATGGTAACGCCCGGCATGATGAAGCTGTTGGCGCCGATCATGCAGTTTTTTCCGATGCGTGTATGCACGTCATGGATGCTGCGAATATAATCATGCGAGAGAATGACCGCGTCAAACACCACCAGCGTGCCTTCGCCGATATGGATGCCGCGCGGGTTGGTGCGGTCGAGCTTGGCTTTTAGGGATATCTGGCAGCTGGGATGAATGTCCATGTTCCAGAATCTCACAAGGTACCACCAGCGCATTTTGATGAGCAACCGGCGCAGGAAGGTG
>JBFWQQ010000091.1:0-7347 GCA_050249355.1 Alphaproteobacteria bacterium
GGAGCGGGCCGCTGCTTTGCGAAACGCCTCCATCAGCAATTCCTTGAAGGCATTCTTATGCATGAGCACGGACATGGCCGCCTCGGTAGTGCCGCCTGGGCTGGTGACATTCTCACGCAATATCGAAAAATCTTCCCTGGTGCGTTCGGCGAGTATACCGCTGCCGAGAATGGTTTGCAGTGCTAGCCTTCTAGCCATGTTGACGGGCAGCCCGGCCTGTACACCGGCTTCGGCGAGACTTTCGAGGAACAGGAACACATAAGCCGGGCCGCTGCCAGACAGGGCGGTGACGGCATCCATCAGCGATTCGTCGTGGATCCACGCCACACTGCCGATCGCTTCCATCAGTATTGTCACCTTGTCTTCGGTTTCCGGGCTGATGCGCGGGCAAGGGCACATGACAGTGATACCGGCGCCCACCAGCGCGGGGGTGTTGGGCATGGCGCGGATCACCTGCGCGCCTTCGCACAGCAGCATCGACAGTGCGCCCAGCGTGGTGCCGGCGGCAATGGAGATATATATCGGATGTTTGCCAAAACGGTCGGCATATATCGGAACGGCGCGTTGCATTTTCTGCGGCTTTATCGCGAATAAAATAATGTCCGGTTTGTAGTTTGCAGCAAGTTCATCGGTGGAGCGATGAATGGTAAGTGAAGCAGTTTGATGTTCGAACGACGGATCGATGACCGTGAAATGTGTCTGCTTGAAGCGATCCGACTGCAGCCAGCGCGTTAGCATCGCGCTACCCATTTTGCCACATCCGACCAATAGCAAATTTTCAACCATGTACTTTTTTAGCGCGCAAAGAATCTTTGCGCAAGCATGTCGATGATGCAGGGAAAGTTTTTACGCTTCGGCGATGGTTTCGAACAGCGCGATCTCGAGTGCCTCGGTCGGCGACTTGCCACCCCAGATCACCGACTGGAACGCCGGATAGAAGCGGTCACACTCGGTCAGTGCAATGTCGATAAGTTCACGCATGTGTTCGGGCGAGGTGCCGACACCTTCACGCAGCAGCAGCGAATGACGGAACACCACAGTCGAATCTTCCGAGCAGCTTTCAAAATGGCCTAGCCAGATTTTTTCATTCGCCAGCGCGATGAGTGTGTGCACACGCTGCGCCATTTTTTTCGGGAACTTGGTTTCCATCGAACACGAAAGCGTAAGCCCGCCGCTGTCTTCCTGCCACGTGAACCAGATACGGTAGTTGCCGCAACTTCCATTCGCCTCGGCGATGAGTTCACTTTCTTCGGTGCGATCAAAAACCCAATCGCGATCGACGATAACAGATTCTGCAACGTCTATCGGATTATAAAAAAGAGAGTCGTTTTTTATCAACATGGATGACATGCTTTTCCTCCGAAACTTTGGGTGAGTGTGCTTTCAAGACCAGCACACTCTAACGGCTTGAGACCAAAAATCCATACAAATAGGGTTAACGGGGGCAATTATTTTCCCGTTGTTTATCAGTATGTTATGGACAAAAGTTAAAATAGCGTAAATTCAGTAGCTTATGCATTAATTGCACAATAATTGGACAATATGGCCGCTGGCGGGTTGCAAAAAAATGGAATGTCAGCGATTACAGTCCATTAGGCCTGATGCAGTACTGCTGCGTTTGTGGATGGAATCAATAAAGCTATGGAATGCCTTTATTTTGGCGTTCTTTCAAGCTTTTCCAGTCGCTTCTTTAATTCTTCCTGCTCTTCCCGGCACTTAACCAGCATGCCCTGCACGGTGTCGAACTCTTCACGGGTCACGACCTGCATACGCGCCAGCACTTTTTCCATTTGTGCGTGCATCATAGTTTCCATTTCCCGGCCCATTTCCATGAAATTTCCGGCGGCGCCACTGGCTAGCTTAGCCATGTCATCAAAGAATTTATTGTCTTTCTGCATGTTATCTTCTTTCTGGTAAATTCTTTACACTTTATTAAACGCTCAGGCTGTATGCTGAAGTTATACTAGCATATATTATCAAGATACTGAAGTATATATGAAAACCATTCTGGTCACCGGCGGCGGCGGGTTCATCGGATCCAACCTGGTGGCGGCGCTGCTTAAGCGCGGCACATACCATATAGTCGTGTGCGATACATTTGGTTCTGACGACAAGTGGCGCAACCTGTCCAAGCATATTGTGTTTGAGATCATCCATCCTGACCGCATGTTCGAATGGATCGAATTCAACAAAGTGCATATTGAAATGATTTATCACATTGGTGGCATTTCTTCGACCGTCGAGAACGATGTCGATACGTTGCTACGCAGGAATTTTGATTTCTCGTTACGTTTGTGGCGCTGGTGCAATTCACGCGGCGTTCGTCTGGTATATACCTCGTCATCGGCAACTTACGGTAATGGCGAACATGGATTCGATGACACCACCGACCTTGCGTACCTGCGTTCGCTCAAATCGCTTTCTGCGTATGGCTGGATCAAGCATATTTTCGACATGCATGTGGCCGGGGCGCTGGAGCGTGGCGAAGTATCACTGCCGCAGTGGGTAGGGTTGAAGCTGTTCAACACATACGGGCCGAACGAATACCATAAAGGCGAGCAGCGCAGTATGATCTCCAAGATGGCGCCGTCGGTTCTTGAGGGGGCGAGTGTACGCCTGTTCCGTTCCTACCATCCGCAGTATCGTGACGGCGAGCAGAAACGCGACATGATCTATGTGAAGGATTGTGTGAGCGTGATGCTGTGGCTGCTGGATAATCCACGTGTGAACGGCATGTTCAACCTCGGCAGCGGCAAGGCCAGCACTTTCCGGGAAATGGCCGAAGCATTATACGAATCGGTGAACCGTAAACCCAACATCACCTATATCGATATGCCTGATGCACTGGTGAAGAACTACCAGTACTTTACCGAAGCCAATATGCAGAAGCTGCGTGTGGAAGGTTACAAGCAGGATTTTATGTCACTGAAGGATGGTATTCAGGATTACGTGCAGAATTACCTGCTGGCCAAAGACATATACCGGTAATCTCCTACAACCGCACGAAAAAATGCCGGGCAATACCCGGCATTTTCCCAGTGAGCGCAAACACGCTTTAATTGACAGTGCCATTCACCTTCGTGCGGCCCGATCCGTTTATCTCAGCGTTACCCAATCCGTCTCTATCTATGTCGGTTTCAATACGCGTGCGGCTACGGGTACGGTCTATCTCGGAGTTACCTAGTCCGTCGGCATCTATATCGGTTTTGATACCGGTATTGGTCGTATCGGAATCGGTGCGGTCAGAATCGTCATCGGTACGAACATCCGTGCGCACACGAGTAGTGCCATCGGTGCCCACTGAGCTATCAGCATCCGAGCGGGTGCGTGTGGTGGTGGATACGGAGGCATCGGTATTTTTATCGACGGACACGCCTGTCTGGGCATCGATATTCGCATTTCCATCCAGGCTGGTACCTACGCTTGTGGCCAGGGCCGGGGCGGCCAGAACACCGGCGATAGCAACGGCGGTAATAAGGTTTTTCATTGTCTTTACTCCTGGTTGTTTCACAACATGCGTTGCATGTATGCTGAACACTAGGCGTGTTGAGATAAAGATTCGTGTGATTTGTTACGTCTTATAAATAAATGGGGTATAAATTTATCTGGTGCCCTTATAGCCTTCAAACGCTTCCTGTACGCCATCGACACGTTTTTGTACGGCATCGCCCATGGTGTCGCGGATGCTGTCATCCAGTTGTAGCTTTACTTTGCCCTCCTTTACGCTGATGGAAGAATGTTGCAGCGTACCGGCAATGTTACCGGTCAGGTGGTAGGCGAGGTTGGCCATGGTGCCAGTGAGGCGTGCCCAGTGGCGGTCTTTTTCGTCGAGCAGGTCGAGCGTAGGCCAGCTGGATTTCAGTTTGAAATTATAGCGGTGGTACAGCGCCAGCGACAATTTCACGCGCTGGTGGTGGCTCAGCCCGTTGAGTGCTGAGAATAATATGCGATGATATGCCCAGTCGGCACGGTACGATGGGTGGATGTGCAGCGCGATGTCCGACAGCAGGCAGAACGCCATGCGCAGGCGTTGCAGCGATTCGTCTTCGCCGGTCAGCAGCGGGGACATCCATTCGAAAAGTTCGTTGGCATAAGCAGGCGAGCGGCCGCCTTTAGTGATGAATTCGGTGCACGATGTCAGCAGCCCGTCCTGCTGGCGGGTGTAAGGCGAAAGTTTCTCGTAGAAATAACCTTCGCGGATACCGCTGCCGGAAAAGATGATTGATTCCGGTCGGCAATGCTGGATGATGTTCTGCAACACCAGCGCCGCGCCGGGCAACTGGTGCAGGCGCTTTTGCGCGACACCCGGCAGCTTGGCCAGTGCGCTTTCCTTCATGGTCACGATCTCCTGGGCGAAGCTGTAGAATTCACTGGCGTCCACCTCGTACTGGTGCAGTATCTGCAAAGGGTACTGGTTCAATGTCATATGAATCCTTGCCAGCGCGCGGAAACCGCCTCCGATGGCATAGAAATTTTCGATTTCCTTGTTGTGCAGCCATGAAAGGCCATTGAAATTTTTATCAACAAGAGCCCGGATCTTCTCTCGGTCGCCGCCGGTCTCGTCGATCATGCGCAGGCCGCCCAGCGGCAGGCTGGTATGATCTTCGATCATACCGTTGTCCATATATACCAGCTCCAGGCTACCGCCACCCAGGTCGCCGGTGATGCCGTGCGGCTGGTGCATCGACGAACACACGCCATAGGCGCCCAGCCGTGCTTCGCGCTTGCCGGATATCACTTCGATATCAATATCGTGCTCTTTTTCCAGTTCCCGGGTGAAGTGCACTCCGTCAGTGGCTTCGCGTACGGCAGCGGTGGCGATCACGTACAGGGTAGTGATCTCCATGTTGCGGCCCATGGCAAGAAAACGGCGCAGCGTATCGCGCGCCATTTTAACACCTTCGGGGCTCAGCATGCCGGTTTTGGCAAGGCCCTTGCCCAGCGCGCACATGACCTTTTCATTATAGATGGGAACGGGCGAGCGTTTGAGCTGGTCATATATCACCAGGCGTATGGAGTTCGACCCGATATCGATGATACCGACGCGACTATCCTTGAACGGCTGTTCGCTTACATGCAATGACTGCGGCATAGCGACCTTATGCCAGAACGGAGCAGCAAGGGCAAGCTGTGCATGCGCTTATTTGCTCCTGATCGGCCTTGTTTTCAGCATCTGGGTGGATTTGGCTTTCTTCAGCGCCCGCCCACGGCCGGAGAGGCTGGGGTTTTCGATGAAATAATCATGCGCTGATAAACTGTCGTTAGTTGAGATTAGTCGCTTGTAGCTGCCGTCGGGCTGCATGACCCAGCTTTGTTTCTCATCCTTCAGGTTGGCCACCATGATCTGTCCCATCACCTGCTCGTGCACGGTCGGGTTTTCGATCGGCACCATGACTTCCACGCGGCCATCGAAATTGCGCGGCATCCAGTCGGCGGAACTGATGAACACTTTGGCTTCAGGCGAAGGCAGTCCGAACCCGCCACCGAAACAGAATATGCGTGAGTGCTCAAGAAAACGGCCGACGATGGATTTTACGCGGATATTCTCCGAAAGTTGTGGTACACCCGGGCGCAGGCAGCATATGCCGCGTACCACCAGTTCGATCACCACACCGGCCTGCGACGCTTCGTAGAGTGCGTCGATGATTTCACGGTCGACCAGCGAGTTCATTTTGGCCCAGATGGCGGCCGGCTTACCTGCTTTTGCATGCCCGATCTCGGCTTCGATAAGGTGGATGAGTTTTTTACGCAGGCTGCGCGGCGCGGTGGTGAGCTTCTTGAAAGACTTTGGTGAAGCGTAACCGGTGACGAAATTGAACAAATAGCCCGCATCCTGACACAACACAGGGTCGCAGGTGAAGAACGATAGGTCAGTATATACCTTGGCCGTGTTAGGATGGTAGTTGCCGGTGCCAAAATGTACATACGAGCGTAGCTTGTTGTCTTCTCGTCGAGTGACCAGCGTGACCTTTGCGTGTGTTTTCAGGTTCACGAAACCATAGACCACCTGTACACCGGCGCGCTCTAGGTTGCGTGCCCAGTTGATGTTGGCCTCTTCATCGAAGCGTGCTTTCAGTTCGACCAGCGCTGTCACGGATTTACCGGCCTCGGCAGCGGCGATCAGCGCGCTTATGATCGGTGAGTCCTTGCTGGTGCGGTACAGCGTCTGCTTGATCGCCACCACATCGGGATCGGCGGCGGCCTGCCGTAGGAACTGCACCACTACGTCGAAGGTTTCGAACGGGTGATGGATAACAATATCTTTTGCGGCAATGGCGGCAAAGCAGTCCCCGTCGTAATCATTGATGCGTTCGGGAAAGCGTACCTTGAACGGTGGGTAGCGCAGGTCATGACCGGTATGTTCATACAGCGTGGACAGCGATGCCAGCCCCAGTATACCGCCCACTTCCAGCACGTCGTCCATGCCGACATGCATCTGGTCGATCACGAACTGCACCATCGGTTTGGAAGCCGGTGCCGCAAACTTGATCTGGATCACACGGCCACGGCGGCGCTGTTTGATCGCGCGTTCGAAATTGCGCACAAAGTCTTCATCCTCGTCCTCATCGACATCCAGCTCGCTGTCGCGTATCACGCGGAATAGCGCGGAGTCATTCTTGCGGAATCCGGGGAAGAGCTGCTCGAAATACAGTTCGATCGCGTCTTCCAGTAGTACGAAGCGTTTCTTTTTCTTGTCGCCCATCAGCAGGATGAAACGTGGCAGCCGCGCATGCAGCGGTACGATGGCGACCTGTTCCTTGCCTTTCTTGTTGGTCAGGTGCAGCACCGTGGCCAGCCCCAGGTTGGGCAGGAACGGGAAAGGGTGTGCCGGGTCAATGGCGATTGGCGTGAGCACAGGGAAAATATTTTCAAGGAAATAAGTTTCCAGCCAGTTCTTTTCCCGCGGGTGCAGCTCGTCCTGCCGCAGTATCAGCAGGCCTTCCTCTTTCAGTTTTTCGCGGATGTCCACCCAGCACTGGTGCTGTTTTTCCACCATCTGCTTGGTCAGGTCGCCGATGATCTCCAGCTCTTCGTCCGGCAGGAGGCCGTTGATGCTTTTCTTTTGCACGTCATGGGTAACATAATCTTTCAGTCCTGCCACCCGCACCATGTAGAATTCATCAAGGTTGGAGGCGGAAATGGACAGGAAGTTGATGCGCTCGGCCAAAGGCACGGCGGGATTGCTTGCCTCTTCGAGCACGCGGCTATTGAAAGCCAGCCACGAGACTTCACGGCTGATGAATCGTTCCTTGGAGAACAGTATGTCGGATCCGGTGCGGCTTGCGGGCATATGGACGATGTGCGCCAGGGTGTAATTTTCTGTATAATTCTAGGTTGGGAAGATGT
>JBFWQQ010000092.1:0-7344 GCA_050249355.1 Alphaproteobacteria bacterium
TTTGTAATTATCGGACCGTCGCAGGGCTGGCAGGTATTTCTCTGCCTTGCGCTACGTCTTCGAGTCTTCGCGTATAAACCTCGATTGTTTTAACTTCTTTGGGATTTGTATCATCGACACTGGCATGGAAACCACGGCAGAAATCCATGTGGTCAACGTACAAACGTGCTGGATCAGGACGAGTTGCGCCAACGATTCTGATAAAATCGTCCATGCGAACCGACTTATAAGCGCCCCTGCCATCACTGCTCCCTGTTCCAGATATAACGGCAGCTAACAATTCGTTTGCTTGTGTTTGGGTTATTGATGCCATAAAAGCGTTCCTTCGTTCTCTATCCTGATTAATCAAATAAGCTCGATACCGAGGTTTCATTACTGATGCGTTTGATGGCTTCGCCAAGCAGCGGGGCCACCGAAACAACGCGGATATTCTTCGCTTCGTGTGCATTTTTCTTGTGTCATGTTAGTCTCCTGAAATTTATAATTGATATCCGGGGGTTGATTGCGGTTGTTTTGGCACCGTGATGCCAAATGATTCGGCGATGGATTGATACGCCTGCGTTTCTGCTGTGTGCAGTTTCAGTACATATGGGTCTTTGCTTAGACCGGCGGTGCTGGCAAGGAAGCTAAGTTTTCTCAGTAGCTTAGCCTCTACAGCTTGCAGGTTATGTATGTTATCTAGGCAGAAGCCCTTATGTATGCGAAGTGAGTCGGCAGTGCCCTTATACATATGCACCACATCATTACGTTCTTCATCGTCACTGGGCAGTTCTATCAAAGCAAGATGGGCATCAAGGATTTCGATAGCCTGTCCAAAAGCTACATTAATCATATCTGTAGTTAGCGGTTTCATTAATCAAATAAGCTCGATACCGAGGTTTCGTTACTGATGCGTTTGATGGCTTCGCCAAGCAGCGGGGCCACCGAAACAACGCGGATATTCTTCGCTTCGTGTGCATTTTGCGTGGTCATGATGGTATCGGTGATGACCAGCGATTTGAGCACGGAATTTTTCACCCGCTCTACCGCCTTGCCGGACAGTACGCCGTGGGTGACATAGGCGGATACCGATTTTGCACCGGCCTCCATCAGCGCGCCAGCGGCATTGCACAATGTTCCGGCAGAATCCACGATATCGTCGACCATGATGCAATCGCGGCCTTCCACCTCACCGATGATATTCATTACTTCCGATTCACCGGCCTTTTCGCGCCGCTTATCGACGATGGCAAGGTCAGCCTCGAGGCGGTTGGCCATGCGCCGCGCACGCACCACGCCGCCCACGTCGGGCGATACGATGACGATGTTGTTCAAATCATCGAAATGGTTTTTAATGTCTTCGAGCATCACCGGCGCGGCATACAGGTGATCGAGCGGTATATCGAAAAACCCCTGTATCTGCCCGGCATGCAGGTCGACGGTCAACACGCGGTTGGCACCGGCTGCGGTGATAAGGTTCGCCACCAGCTTGGCCGATATCGGCGTGCGCGAACCCATTTTCCGGTCCTGCCGTGCATAGCCGAAATAGGGTATCACAGCAGTGATACGTCGGGCCGAAGCGCGGCGCAGCGCATCGAGGCACACCAGCAGCTCCATGATATGGTCGTTGGCGGGGTACGAGGTGGACTGCACCACGAACACGTCCTGACCGCGTACGTTCTCGTGCACTTCCACGAACACTTCCTGATCGGCAAAACGCTTCACGCTGGCATTGGTCACCGGAACACCCAGATAATCTGCCATGTCCTTTGCCAGTGCCGGGTTGCTATTGCAGGTCAGTATTTTCATGTTTTGCCTTCCTCTTGCTTTTCTGTCGATCTCTTATTCTGTTAAAAACTGTGCAGATCAACCATGTCATTCCATTCGCCTTGGGCATTTTTAACCAGGGCTTGTCCACATATCACTTCATTTGTTTTATCGTTATATGTGAGCGTAGGGCTGCCATGAAGTTCCCAGCCATTATTTAAACCGCTACTGACGCGTTTGCAGAACGTATCATCATCCTTGCCTGTTATATAACGGTATAATCGCATATTAAATTTCCTTTATTCATTTCAGCAGCAATGGTTCACCTGCCGGACGCCTCAAGGACGATCTACCAGATGAATGCGGCCGTTTTGGAACGGCTCACCCCGAAACTGCGGAGCAGGCCGGGAAATTAGCAATTTTAAGGGGCAATGTAAACCATTTATTTTTGCGGAGAGCAATCACTAACCAGCTGTAATTAAATGATATTAATTTTATCGAAAAAAGACTGGTGATGTGGTATAAGTAAATAAGTCTTAATAATCACTGCATTGATGATTACATACAATACGGCAGAACAAAAGCCAAAGCAAAAAATTTCCCCGGAGATAGACATGGGCACCGACACAACACCTCGCCGAAAACCACCCTTATTTACTCTTTTTCTTGCACAGATTGCGGCCTATGCAGCTGTAGTAACGCCAAGTGAGTGCAGCAGGGTGGAAGAAGAGCGAGCAATAAAAAACGGCCCGTTTATGGGGGGGTTGAGGTAACCGATGAGGATGGAAAACCCATCCCACGCGAGACTCTGACAAATGCACAAATAAAGAATTTCCTGGTGCGCCGTCTGGAAGAAGCCAAGGCGCGAACCCATGCATTGTTTGCGAACGAAGCGACGTCCGCCGGCAGCGACGCGCCAGCGCCGGTACCGGTTGATCCTTCGGCAGTACAGATCGGCGAACATTACGTGACACATCTGGACGATGCAATTCGTGGCATAATGTCAGCTAATTATAATGACGCGCTTGCCAGCCTGAAGGAAGCCGTAAAGGTTCCACCTAAGGTCCACATCTCTCCCACTATGATTGAAGGGACGGTAGATACAGCGGAATTGGTTCAGCAGGTGGCGGATTCGGTCACCCCGCTGAAGCAGGTGCATGACGCCTTGCAATGGCTGATGGTAACCAGGGGGCGTTCTCAGGAAGGCGCGGCGCGTTAGGCCGAGCCTGCAGTTACATTAACTTGCCGGGTCAGGCGTTTTTTCTGCCGAGCGGGTCAGGGCATAGTCTTCGGCCCTAAATATCTCAATTATACGGGTAATTTCATAATCGCTGACCCCCAGTTCCTTAAGCAGCGCACCGGAAAGCTGCAGGCTGGTTTCGAACATTTCGGCAATCGCCAGCGTCGCGCCGGCCTGTTCCAGCTTCATGACCTGCTCGATATTCTTGGCCCGTGCGATGATCGGCAGGGTGGGGTATTTCTCGCGTACGGTCAGGATGGTCTGCAGCGCTACCCGTATATCGGCATGGGTGATGATGACGGCGCGCGCGCGCGCAATGCCCAGCGCATTCAGTACGTGGCGGCGGGTGGTGTCGCCGTAATAGGACGGCATGCCCATCTTGCGCTCTTTGGCCACCAGGAACGAGTCGATATCGACGGCGGCATACGGAATGTCCTCGGCTTCCAGAAGCCGTGCCACTGTATGGCCGACACGGCCGAAGCCGCTGATGATGACATGGTTGCTAAGGTCGAGCGTTTCTTCCATCATCATGCTGGGGCGGGATACCGCATGGCTTTCCAGCATGCCGCCGATCTTGCGGCCTGCCTGTGCCACCAGCGGGGTGAGCGCCATGCTGGTCGTCACCACTACCAGCAATATCTGGGCGGTATCGTTGTGGATGATGTTGAATTCCCCGGCCAGGCTGAACAGGATGAAGGCGAACTCGCTGCCCTGTGACAGCAGCAGCCCGCTATATATGGCCGTCGACAGCGAAAATCCGAACATACGCGCAAGGATCATGATCACCAGCGCCTTGAACAGCATGAGCGCCGTGGTTATGCCAATGATGCTCAGGAATTGTTCGAGCAGCATGTCGATATTCAGTGTCATGCCGACATACATGAAAAAGAAACCAAGCAGCAGCTGTTTGAACGGCAATATATCGGATTCCACCTGCGGCTTGAATTCGGTTTCGGCTACCAGTAGCCCGGCAAGGAAAGCACCCAGAGCGGGTGACAGGCCCGCCATGCTGGTGGCGGTCGCCACGCCCAGCACCACCAGCATCGTGGTGGCGGTAAAAAGTTCGGTGTTCTCCATCGAGGCGATGAGGCGGAAAAGCGGACGCAGTAATTTGCGTCCGACCACGAAAATGAAGGTCAGGGCAAACAGGGTTTTTAGCGATGCTTCGGCGATCGCCGTCATCAGCGATCCACCTTCGTTGACTATGGAAACCAGTACCAGCAGGGGGATTACCGCCAGATCCTGCATGATCAGGGTAGCCAGCGCCAGCCTGCCAACCTGCGTGGATTTCTGCGATTGTTCGGCCACCACCTGCAGTACGATGGCCGTCGATGACAGTGCCAGCCCGCTGGCCACGATGATGGCGGTGGGCGCGTCGCCGCCGAAACCAACGATCAGTAGTGCGATCACCAGTGTGGTGATAACGAATTGCGCGCCGCCGAATCCGAACACATGCGTGCGCATGCTGCGCAGGCGCTCGAACGATAATTCCATACCGATGATGAACAACAGGAAGATCACGCCAAACTCCGCGACGCCGCCGGCTTCCTGGTTACCCTGTATCAGGTTCAGCCCGAACGGGCCGATCATGGCGCCGGCCACCAGATAGCCCAGCACCGGGCTCAGGTGGATCTTACGGAACGTACCGACGATCAGTACCGCTGCCAGCAGCAGTATGACAATTTGCAGTAAATGTTCGGGTGTATGCATGCTGATGTTATGCAATATCTCACTGTATATAGGTAGCGAAAATATTGGCATGACCGGTCGTGTGTTGCGCAAAGCCGCGCGTGCCTTCTGCTTGCGCATTTATGTATTTTTTATTTTTTGTGCACAGTAATCAGTTGCCCGGCTTAAAGTGTAACGATTCAGTTAAACGCAGCGCGGACTGCGCGGCAGGAAATGCATTAAATTATATATATCAGCAACTTAATATGTGCACAAAAAACAGGCAATGTTCATAAATCATAGGGCTTGTCTCAGTTCCACGAGGGCACTTCTTAGTTACAAACAAACTTATCCACAGATTCGGTGGATTATTTTCGTCGTTGTAATCTGTCTCACCGAATAGTACGCAAGGGGATATGGAAGAAAGCAATACACCGCTTGCTGCCGGACGACATGTTATCAAGCGTTACGTGCAGCAGATGCACACCTCACCGGGGGTGTACCGCATGCTCGATGCCAAAGGTGAGACATTATATATAGGGAAAGCCAAAAACCTGAAGGCGCGCGTGAGCAATTACACGCAGGCCGAGGCGATGAATGCACGGTTGCAGCGCATGATCTCGCAGGTGGCCGCGATGGAGATCACCAGCACGCGCTCCGAGGCGGAAGCCTTGCTTCTGGAAGCCAACCAGATCAAAAAATACCAGCCGCGCTACAATATCCTGCTGAAAGACGACAAATCCTTTCCCTATATCTTCTTTTCCGGCGATCACGCCTATTCGCGCATCAGCAAACATCGCGGCGCCAAGAGCAAGAAGGGTAAATATTATGGGCCGTTCGTTTCGGCGCATGCGGTGAATGAAATGCTGACGCTGCTGCAAAAGGCCTTCCTTCTGCGCCCGTGTTCGGACAATGTGTTCAAGAATCGCTCGCGTCCGTGCCTGCAATACCAGATCAAACGGTGTTCGGCCCCGTGTGTGAACAAGATCAGCGAGGAAGATTATGCCGACCTCGTCAGCCAGGCGCAGGCATTTTTATCCGGCCGCAACCAGGAGGTGCGTGAACATCTGGTCGGGCAGATGCAAGCGTATAGCCTGAAGCTGCAATATGAAAAGGCGCGCATTATCCGCGACCGTATCCGTGCTATCACGCAGGTGCAGCAGCAGAACATGATGGACATTCCGATCGGCGATGCCGACGTGCTGGTAGTAGTGCGTAAGAACGAGCAGGCATGCGTGCTGATGTTCGCCATACGAAGCGGGCGCAATTACGGCAGCCGTACATGGTTCCCGGCGCGCAGCGAATCGTTCAGTGAGGAAGAGATACTGGAAAATTTTATTGGCCAGTTCTACCAGCGCCAACCGCCGCCGCATACCATCCTCATTAACAAGATGATACAAGACACCCATGTACTCGAAGAAGCGTTGCGCCTGCAGGCCGACCACAAGGTGGAGGTGGTGCATCCGCTGCGCGGCGACAAGCGTCAGCTGATTGATCTGGCCGAGCGCAATGCCAAAGAAGCGCTGCAACGTCACCTTGCGGTGCATGCCACCCAGCACGAGCTGCTGGAAGCGGTGCAGAAACTGTTCAGGCTGGAGGATTCGCCGCAGCGTATCGAGGTCTATGACAACAGCCATATCAGCGGTACGAATGCGGTCGGCTGCATGATCGTGGCCGGGCCGGAAGGCTTCAATAAAAACGAATACCGCAAATTCAACATCAAGCAGTCCGACATCATCCCCGGCGATGATTATGGTATGATGCGCGAAGTACTCACCCGACGCTTCAAGCGCATGCAGGAAACGGAAGAAGCCAAGGTGCCGGATCTCGTGCTGATCGATGGCGGGGCAGGGCAGCTTTCAGCTGCCGGCCAGATATTCGAGGAACTGGGCATCGACAACGTGCCGTATGTTGCCATTTCTAAAGGCGAGGATCGCAACGCGGGGCGCGAGTTTTTTCACATGCCGGGTAAAAAGCCGTTCCAGCTCGAGCCGAACGATCCGGTGCTGCATTACCTGCAACGCCTACGCGATGAGGCGCACCGTTTTGCCATCGGCACGCACCGCAGCAAGCGTGCCAAAAGCATGCAGGCATCGGAGCTCGATTCCATACCATCGGTCGGCCCGGCGCGCAAAAAGGCACTGTTGCAATACTTTGGTTCGGTGCGCGCCATCGCCGCCGCCAGTCAGGATGATCTGCTGAGGGTTGAGGGCATTAGCAAAAGCATGGCGCAGCTGATCTATGATCATTTTCATGGAGCATAAAAAAACCCCGGGCAGGCCCGGGGTTTTAATGTGTAGCAAAAGGGAGTTTTATTTTTTGCTGGTCGATGCCTTGCTGAACTCTTCCAGGCTTTCGGCGGCGCGCTTGTTCAGCACGTCAAATGCTTCGAAGCTGCATTTGGTTGCCATTTCCACCATTTCGCGCATGTGCGACAGGCTGTTTTCAAACATATCACGGGTAAAGTCGGCATGTTTGGCCATGCTGCTTTCCGGCGAGCTTCCGTTCATCATTTCTTTAGATGCCTGCAGAACATGTTCCACGCTGTCGCGGGCCACTTCGGCCTGACGACGGGAAATCGCCTGCGCGCTTTCCACCACGGTCTGGTTGGCGGTGGCGAACGCTTCCATATTGCGGCGCTGGGTGGTCAGCAACTGGTTGAAATCCCAGCTGTTCTTAAAAAATTCGTT
>JBFWQQ010000093.1:0-7246 GCA_050249355.1 Alphaproteobacteria bacterium
GCTGTCTATCTGCAGGGTATATTCTTCGCCGTTCCACAGTTGCTGGGTCTGGTTGCGCGCCCAGCACACACCCTCGCCTTCGCGCCAGTCATAGGGCAGCATCTGCACCTGCTCCGGACGGGTGATGACCTGAAAGCAATCGGCATCCTCATCCGGATCGTATTGCCAGCATACTCCAACATTCAGGCGGTCGGGATTCTTGGCTTTTTCAAACAGATCCTGAATGGTATACTGGCATTCACGGTCGCGGTAGCTGGCGATCTGCACGAATATCTTCGGCTCGCCACCACCTTTGTTCTTGATAGCCAGATTGATCTTCTTATCCGCTATCTCCTTTTTCTCTTCGCCATACACGCCATCACGCGCACGGTGGGAAAATGTGCGCGCTGCGAAATCGACGCCGCTGAACTCTTCGTACTCTTTCAGGCTGCGTTTTTTACCCAACCCGTATTTTCTTATGTCTTTGATCACCTCGGCATCGCTGGATGTTTCCATTCCCAGCAAGTGACGCACCCGCGCGAACGATCTTTTGTTTATCTGCGGCCAGTTTTCATGATCTGAAAAATGGGTGGGGCGTTTATCGCGCTTCCAGTTGTGATACACTACCGGCTTATTGGGATGGAACAGGTCGAAGCCATGTGTCCACAAGCGTACCGCCAGCGTGATCTCCTCGCCGAAAAAATACAGATGCGGGTCATACGGTACTTCTTTTACCATACGGCCCGGCCCGAACAGCATGCACCCGCTGGCAAACGCGCCGGGCATGGGTTTTTCCGGCAGCTTGTCCATCTTATAGGCGGGCCGCCCTTTCATCAGCAGGATGCCGTTGTCGTCGAAACGCTGTGCGCCCATACCGTGGATGAAATCCCTGTACAGCGTATCCGGAGGCGTGTAGCCGGGCGGATAGCAGGTCAGGATGGCATGATCATTTTTACAATCGTCCCATAACTGCACCAGCGTTTCATCCCAATCCTGTTCGAAACGCATGTGGCTGTCTATCTGCAGGCTGAAATCTTCACCCTTGTACAGTTTCTGCAACTCATAGCGTGCCCAGCATACGCCTTTGGATTCACGCGCATCAAACTCCAAAACACGCACCTGATCAGGATAGGGATAAGGTTCTACAAAGCATTTTTTATCCTCGTCTTTGATGAACTGCCAGCAGATACCCACGTGAATACGCTCAGGGCATTTCGCTTTTGCGAACAGGTCTTTGACCGTCCACTGGCATTCAGGATCACGGTAACTGGCGATCTGCACGAATATGGTCGGCAACTCCGATTGCTTGGCGGTCTTTTTCGCTACTTTCTTTTTAGTTGCAGCTTTTCTGGCAGCTGGTTTTTTCGGCGCCACTTTTTTTGCAGCCGGAGCGGTATCTTTCTCTTTCACCGTCTGCCATATATCTTCGCGGCTGCTGCCTTTGTCGCGCTCTTCCATGTTCCACCAGCCTTCCTGTGCCTGCTGCGTCACTTCGTTTTTTTTCCAGTCTATCCCTGCGAATTTCCAGAATGCGTCCAGTTCCCTTTTATCACCCAGACCATAAAGCTCAATGTCCTTGAGCGCTTCTGCGCTGTCGATTCTTTCCATTCCCAATAGCGCCCGTCCGCGCGCATAGGCAAGCTGGCTCCTGCGGGTATCGGTGCGGCGGTAATGCTGCAACGGCAGGTGTTGTTCACGCACCCAGTAATGATACAGCACCACGCCATCGGGCTGGAACACATCATAACCATGCGTCCAAAGGCGGGCTGCGAAGCTGGTTTCATCGCCATAAAAATGGAAGTGCGGATCGATCGGCACCTCATCGAACATGGTATGGTAGGCGAATATGAAATTACCGGCCACGAACGGCGACGGATAAAGCGGCGCGCGGTGCACATCATCACGCCGCACATACACGCCAGTGATATGGATAAGCTGCGGGTCTTTGTCCTCGCCCAGCTTGCGCACACGGATACGCAATAAATGCCCCGGATGGTACATCCGGTCATCCGGCGGAGTATAATTAGACAGGTACGCACTGAGCACCGGCTTTTCCGCGGGGCAACGCGACAGCATGTCGATCAGGGTGTTGTCCCAGCCGGGCTCAAAGCGCATATGGCTATCGATCATGAGCACATAATCCTCATCCTTACGCATGCTCATGGCCTGCGCGCGCGCCCAATTCGCCCCTTGGCTGTTGCGGTAATGCATTTCCATCACGCGACACTGCTTGGGATAATCGCATACGATGCCACAATTCTTATCGGTATCCGGGTCATGTTGCAGGCAGATACCTACCCTGAGGCGTGAATTATCGGTAGCTTTGGCAAACATGTCGGCCAGCGTCGGGCTTAGCTCCGGGTCGCGGTAGCTGGCGACCGCCACGAATATACGCGGGGCCTCACCCGGCTTGCGCTGGTTAACCTTTCCAGTATCGTGCCAGTAGCCCATCTTGGCAAAGGGCAGCACCGTGCGCTGTATCAGGTCGATACCATAAAAGCGCAGGTAATCGGCTAGTGTGCGCTCGGTACCGAGCGAATATTTTTCGATATTCACCAGCGCCTCGGCTTCCGGCGCCGAACCCAGTCCCAGCACATGGCGGTTGCGCATCAGCGACAGGCGGTTGAGCTTGTTCTGATGGTCGCGGTAGTCCACGGCCCCTTTTGCGCCTTCATGACGACTCCAGTAATGGTACAGCACCACCTTGTTCATGTGGTACATGTCGTAGCCATGTGTCCACAACCGAGCGGAGTAATTGATCTCCTCGCCCCAAAAATAAATATGCGGGTCGAACGGCACCTTTTTGAACACATCCGATTCGGCGAACAGGAAGCACCCCACCCATGTGGCAGTGATCATCGGGTTGGCTGGCACATCCGCGATGGGGATCAGTCTGCGCAGCAAATGCACAATCTGGGCATCATTCTCGCGGCCCAGCATGTTCACCCCGGTGATGGGGAACAGGCCCGGTGTTTCCACTTTTTCGTTTGGGGGGGTGTAGCGCGGCGGCCAGCCGGTGAGCACTTTCTTTTTTGCCGGAATGCCTTCGTACATGTGTATCAGGGTTTCATCCCAGCCCGGCTCGAAGCGCATATGCGCCTGTACCTGCATGGTGTATTCTTCGCCGGCCCACAGCGACTGCGCTTCCTGACGCGCCCATCCTGCACCCTGCGCATCCCTGATATGGTATTGCAGTACCTTCACCTGATCGGCGCGCGGATATTCCTCGGCGAAACACTCCATGTCCTCGTCGGGATCGTATTGCCAGCACAGCCCCACGGTAATGCGTTCCGGGTGGCTGGCTTTTTCAAACATATCGCGCAACGTGGGGTGGCACTCCGGATCCCGGTAGCTCACCATCTGCACAAATATGCGTTTTTTACTGGTATCGCCTGCCATGACAGTTTATTTCTGTGTCAGTTGCCGCCGTAACAGCGGCGGAGCTTGATTTTAAACATTTATAGCGCCTATGCAAATCCTAGTTTTAGGCATGCACCGTAGCGGTACGTCGCTGGTCACCCGCCTGATCAACCTGATGGGGGCGCATATCGGCCCGGCCGAGGTCATGTTGAAGCACACGGTCGACAATCCCACCGGCTTCTGGGAGCGCATGGATGTGCTGCGCGCCAACGTGGAAATACTTAAAAGCCAGCGTTGCAACTGGTACCGGCTACATGACTGGGATACCAGCCATATCACCCCCCCACCCATATCGCGTGACATCATGCAACGTGTGCTGGCCGAAATGAACCGCCACAGCGTATGGGTGATGAAAGACCCGCGCATGTGCCTGACGCTGCCAGCATGGCTGCCCCACCTTAGCCACCCGGTTGCCGTGATTGCCAGCCGTCACCCGCTGGAGGTGGCACATTCGCTGCAACTGCGTAATGACATACCGCCAAGATATGGTTTGGCCCTGTGGGAGCATTATGCGGTGCATCTAATACGAAATGCACACAGCCTGCCCCGAATATTTTGCGATTATAACACCATACTGCAAAACCCGCTGGAACAGACCCGCCTGCTGTGCGACCAGCTAAGTGCGAACAGCCCGCTGCTGATGCTTCCCAGCGCCGATGACATCAAAGCCTTCATAAAACCCGCCATGAAAAAGGCCACGCAGGAACATGGCGCTCTTAGCGACCACCATCAAATATTGCATGCCATGCTGCAAGGCACAACAAATTGGCAGCCAGACATAGAAATATCTTCGAAATCCCAGCAGGTTATTGAGGAATTAGGGCCGACATTGTTTCGATATGGAAATATTTTACGCGCGGAATAGTTAATTTCCATTGACTATAATTGTTTCGCTGGCTGATATGCTTGCCTGAACCTATTATCAAGGAACCTGTCATGCCATTAAAGTATTCTGCTCCCCTGAAAGATATTGGATTCGCACTCGAAGCCGCTGGCGCCTCCGATTCACGCTATGACGATGTCCCCAATATCGAAGTGCTCCGCCCGGATGATAAAGGCGAGGTCATGGGCATGCAGATGCTGGAAAGCGCCGGTGCCTTTGCGCAAGAAGAATTGCTTCCACTATATAACAAACCATCCAAGGCAAACTATGAGGATGGCGACCATAAGGTGGTTCTGCCTGATGGCTATGAAAGAGCTTATAAAGAATATGTGAATCTTGGCCTGCAGAGCATTTCTGCCGCCGAAAAGGACGAAGGCATGGAACTGCCGCGCGCATTAGATGCCGCCGCTACCCAGATACTGTATGCCGGGAATAACTCCTTCACTATCATCCGCGCCCTCACCAAAAGCGTGTATGAAGGCATCAAACACAACGCCAAGGATGCAGAGCCGGGCAACGCAGAAGGCAAGCTGAGCAGCGCCCAACGCGACATCATGCTCAAAAAGCTCGCCAGCGGCCAATGGTCCGGCGTCATGTCAATGACCGAACCCAATGCCGGGAGCGACCTGAGCAACCTCACCACCAGAGCAGACTTGCAGGGCGACGGCAGTTACAAAGTGAACGGCACAAAAATATTCATCACCGCTGGCGACAATGAGTTTTCCACCCGCGACAAGGATGGCAACATCATCCACCTCGTGTTAACCAAGATTGCTGGCGACAAAGGCATCAGCCTGATGGCCATTCCAAAGTTTGCAATCAACGACGATGGCAGCCTCGGCGAAAAGAACGGCGTATATGTCAGCGGTATCGAACACAAAACCGGCATGCATGATTCCGCCACCACCACCATGCAATATGAGGACGCTAAAGGCTGGCTGGTGGGCGAGCGCGAACACGGCCTTGCCGCCATGTTCGATGTAATGAATGAAGCCCGCCGTGCGGTGGGCCGCCAGAGCCTCGGCATCGCCGACGTAGCCGCCCAGAACGCGCTCGATTATGCTCGTCATAAAGATGAAGGCCGCCGCATGGGCCGTGCCGCCCACGGGCCCGAGGAGGGAAGCAAGGAGGCCGATCTCATCGCCGTGCACCCGCCGGTGCGCGACATGCTGCTGAAGAACCGTGCGTTCGTGGAAGGCGCGCGCGTACTCGACCTGATGACCGAACTTGAGGCCGACAAAGCGGCGCAAGGCGACAAGGAAGCGCAGCAATGGGTGCAGTTGACCACCAACATGATAAAATACCACTTCACCGAAGAAGGCGACCGCACGGCCGACCGCGCCACACAAATATTCGGAGGTTCTGGTTTCATCAGCGAAACCGGCATTGGCCAACTGGCGCAGGACAACCGAGTCACGCGCATCTATGAAGGCACCAACCAGATCCAGGCGGTAGCCCTTGTTGGCCGCCAGCTTCCGAATATGCAGATATTTGAAAAGCGGGTGACCGAATTCCTCGATACCACCGAGCTGGGCGAAAAATATACCGCACCGCTAAGAGAAGGTCTTGAAGAGTTGCTGAAGGCCACCCAGCATATGCAGACACTGGCAAAGGAAGATAAGAATTCGCTTAATGCGGCAGCAGAAGGATTCGTTGATCTGTTTGCCAAAGTGGCGGTGGGATATGCATGGGCCCGTTCTGCTGAACTGGCGCAATCAAGATTACAGCCCACGGTGCAGCCGCATGAAAAGCTATTCCTTGAAACCAAACTTGCCACTGCCAATTTCTACATGCAGCGCGTGCTGATGCCGCACATCAAAGGCCAGCATACGGTGATCGGCGCGGGTATTGAAACGCTTGCCATGCCTGACCTCGAGATACGCCGCCAGGATGTTAAGCCGGTAAAACAGCTGGCTGCCATACCTTTGCGCGAATTGGTGAAAAAGCTTGGCGATCGTGGACTTCCCGATGCAAATGCCGTGGCACAAGCGCGTGTGGACCGGGTGAACCATATTGCAGATACCATGCCGGAAGCTGAGAAGCGCGATATAGAGCGTACCGCTGCAGAAGTGAAAGCCGACCTTGGGGATGCCCGCAATGGCGACCCGGTGGCCGAAGCCGTAAAAACCAGGGTCCGTGCGTTACAGCAAAAAAGAGCTGTAGTGGAAGGCTCTGTCCTTGATACTGTCCTTAAAGAGCGCCAGCAGGCTTTAGGGGGCTGAGGCCTTCTTATACATAGCCAGCGCCACCTCGCGCGCCTGCTTATGGTCGACGACCGGTGGGCAGTAATCGCTGAATAGCTCACCCTGTTTTGCCGGTTCATGCACGGCATCGCCCTTCACCATCTTCAATTCCGGCACATAGCGACGGATATATGTTCCATCCGGGTCGAACTTCCTGCTTTGCAGCACCGGGTTGAAAATGCGGAACCATGGCTGTGCATCGGTGCCAGTAGAGGCCGCCCACTGCCAGCCACCGGCATTGCTCGCCTGCTCGTAATCCATGAGGTACTGCGCAAAATGCTCCTCGCCCTTGCGCCAGTCGATGTGCAGGTCTTTGGTCAGGAAACTCGCCACGATCATGCGTGCGCGGTTATGCATCCAGCCCAATTCCTTTAGCTGGCGCATCGCCGCATCCACGATAGGATAGCCGGTTTTGCCCTCCTGCCACGCCTTGAAATGCGCGTCTTTGCCCGGCCAGTGCATATCACGGTATTTTTCATTCCATTCCTTCCCGGCTGAATCTGGGAAATGGAACAGTATCATCGCATAGAACTCCCGCCAGATGAGCTCCTTTATCCATGTCTGGGTTCCGTTGTTGCGGCCTGCATCCATGGCCGCACGCACGCACTCGCGCACCGATACCAACCCAAAACGCAGGTAGGGCGAAAGCTGACTGGTGCCCTCCTGCCCCACCATATCGCGCGTATTGGCATAATTTCCCATCTTACCCGCCCATTGTTTC
>JBFWQQ010000094.1:0-7154 GCA_050249355.1 Alphaproteobacteria bacterium
GGCAGTGGCAGGCGGTCTTTTGGGAATGCAGCCGTATGGATGGCTTCCAGCGCAATATGCAACTGGCGGTCATTCAGCCCCAGCTGTTTCAGCGCTTCCCGTACATCCTTGCATTTGCCGGAACAAAGCTGTGTAGCTGCAGCACGCATATGTTGTGCCACTTGCTGCTGTGCCTTGTCCTCGATCTTCATATATTCGGCTATTTTCTGGAAATCTATGCCGCTACTGTCGATAACGTACGATGCGTTATCGTGTTGTTTTTTTAAAAAAGCTTCCATGATCCTGCTTTTCACTCCCTTATTGTTATTGATATTATCTTCTTACTGTCTCCCCTTGTTTTTGTGCAACATCGCCATATGCACCGGCGCTTACCACAAGTTGTGCGCTCTGGCCGTCGTCGACATCTTTCATACCGGAAATCTGCTGTGCTTTGTTTTCTGCACCCTTGCCAAGGATCGCGTCGTCGATCACATCTTTTTTCAGTGTATTGCGCAGGCGGCCGCGATCCACCTCGATCATGGCGTTTTCCATATTGGCTTCCTGGTCGCGTCCGTCAGTGCGCAATTCTTCACGTCGCATAATGCGTCCGCGCAACTGATCCACCTGATCGCGCGCTTTTTCAAAGCCTTCATGTACGCGCAGCGCATCCGCTTTACTTGCGCCACTCCTCATCATGTCCTGCGCTTTGTACCCTTCCATATTATCCAGTGAATCACGCAGTTTGCTTAATTCCTGGGTTTCTTCTTCCGCATTCATTTGAGCGGCGGGCTTCATACCCGATTCTCTTAGCTGACCTTGCTGTTCTTCTGGGAGGCTGTGATATTTGATGCGTGTAAAGTCTTCCTGAGCCTGTTCTTTGCTGATGACCTTATCGGTTTCTGAGATACTGCCATCCGCGTTGATGGTGGCCATGCGATATTCTGCAGGTCCGTTCTTGAGTGTTTTCATGAACTGCTGTTCTGCAGGGGTGCCGAATTTATTGAAAAGCTCTTTTTGGAATGAGCCAGAGCGCATGCGGCCAGCAGACAGAGGAGCTTCTTCCTCGCTGGCGCCATCCTCCGCATCACTGGTGGCTGACTCAGCCCTTTGCGCGGCATCCTCAATACGTGCGATGGCGCTGCCTGCACGCGGGCTACTACTGCGGATCTGATTGATGAGGTTCTTTATGGCGCCAGCGATGCCTTGAGCGACGGATGCGTCCTGTACGCCATTGGCAGAGGTTGCAAGCATTTCCGCCCGCTCTTCGAGCCGGGCGAGGTGCTCGTCTCCTTCCAATCCATGATCCACGCGATCGACGTCTGACATACTGTTTTTCCTACCCCGCGACATTCTACAACCATATACAGTAGAATGCCATATCACAAATGTGAACAATATATGACAGCACAATTATTATAAGCTTTTGTAATTAAAGCTTTTTATTTTTTAACGGGAGTTTCCTGCTGCGTGTTGACCGCAAAGATTCCGCTGGAATTCCTGCACCGCACGTGAACCTGTAAGGCCGCCTACCGGCTCTACTCTGTCAACACATGTGAAGTGATTATCACCACCATTGACCACCTGCATATATCCCTCCCTGCAATGTGCTTAACGCACTATACATCCCTAATTTATCAAAACTATATGACAGTATGATGACAACGCATAATAATTTCTGCAAAATGGCTCTGGTTGCGTGAACAGGGGTTTATTTCGACCATTATTAGCGCTATACTCGCGGTGAAATCAAAGAGCGGTGTCGTAATGAGCGAAGACGAGCAGATATCAAGACGCGGGTTCATGCGGCGCGCCAGTGGCGGCCTGTTGGTATGGATGGGCGCGAGCGCAGCGGCAGGCGCTGCAGCCGGGGCTTTGGCCGATGCACCGTCCGAACCGTCGGAGCCAAGAGACAGGAAAAAGCCCGATATCCGCGATGTCATGCCGCCGATGCTGGACACGCGCACACAGGTGGGCCGCATCACCGCCGGGGCCACAGTGGGCACTGCGGCCGGGACTGTAGTGTACATGCTTGTAAAAGGTAAGGCCCAGCCCATTGATACCGGGCGTGAGCAACACCGGATCGCTGAGGATTTCAGAAAGGGCCGCCGCCATGAGCGTTGGCATGCCGATGATGGTATAAATCCTAACGAAGACCAGCGTAACCCGCCCCACAGATAATACTGTAAATTTCAGCCGTTTTGCGCTAAAACCCCCGCCATGCCTGTTTCTTTTATAAAAATGCATGGCATCGGGAATGACTTTGTCATCATCGATGCGCGCTATCAGACAGTGGAACTGACAGCCGATGGTATCCGCGGTATTGCTGCCCGCCGCACCGGTGTCGGCTGCGATCAGGTGATCGTGCTCGAAGAATCCAGAAAAGCCGATTGTTTCATGCGTATTTATAACGCCGATGGCGGGCAGGTGGATGCCTGCGGTAATGCCACCCGTTGTGTGGCGTGGCTGATGATGCATGCGTCCGGCCTGAACGCGGCCAGTATCGAAACAGCGGTAGGCATACTTATGTGCCACCAAACAGAAGGCGACCGTGTGTGTGTGAATATGGGCGCGCCAATATGGGAATGGGAGAAGATTCCGCTCGCACAAGCAATGGATACGCTGCATACAGGTATTAAAGTGGATGAGAATCTGTCCGACCCGGTAGCGGTCAGCATGGGCAATCCACATGCGGTGTTCTTTGTCGACAGCATGCAAAAACTCGAAACCGCGAATTTCCTGCTCGCTCAGCAGACGCTGAAGCCGCATTTTCCCGAAGGGGTGAATATCAGCGTGGCGCTGCTGGATACAAAAGAAGGCATCGCCAATGTGCGCGTGCTCGAGCGTGGGGTGGGGGAAACCTTTGCCTGCGGCACTGCGGCCTGCGCGGTGATGGCGGCAAGCCGGACGCGTGAACATGCGGGTGATATACTAACTGTGCGCTTCATCATGACCGGCGGCACGCTGGATATGCAATGGGAAGGCGGTGAAATCCTGATGACCGGCGAGGTGGCGGCCAGTTTTCGCGGCGAGCTTGTCATATGACTGTCGAAGTGGTGAATTTTGGTTGCCGCCTGAACAGCTACGAAGGCGAGGTGATCAAGCAGCAGGCCGAATCGGCAGGCTGGCAAGATGCTATCATATTCAACAGCTGCGCAGTGACCGCCGAAGCCGAGCGGCAGGTGCGGCAGGCAATCCGCAAGGCGCACAAGGAGCAGCCGGGCCGCAAGATCATTGTCACCGGTTGCTCGGCGCAGGTGCACCCGGATGATTATGTCGGCATGGCCGAGGTCAGCCATGTGCTGGGCAATCAGGATAAGCTGGAAAAAAGCGCCTACCAGCGTGCGCTGGAGCAGGAAGAAAAAGCCATCGTCAATGACATCATGTCGATCACCGAAACGGCATCGCATATGGTGACATCGTTCGACGGCAAGGCGCGCGCGTTCGTACAAGTTCAGAATGGCTGTAATCACCGCTGTACCTTCTGTATCATTCCCTATGGCCGCGGCAACAGCCGCAGCGTGCCGATGGGCGACATTGTAACGCAGGTGCGCACGCTGGTGGAATCCGGTTTCAACGAAGTGGTACTGACCGGCGTGGATATCAGTGATTACGGTAAAGACCTGCCGGGTCAGCAGACACTGGGCCAGATGATGCGCCGCCTTCTGGCGTTGGTGCCGGATCTCAAACGCCTGCGCCTTTCTTCCATTGATGCGGTGGAGATTGATGAGGATATATATCGCCTTCTGGCCGAAGAACCACGCCTGATGCCGCACATGCATGTCAGCCTGCAGGCGGGTGATGACATGGTGCTTAAACGCATGAAACGCCGTCATTTGCGCCGGGACATTGTGGATTTCTGTAAGAAGGTGCGCACAGTGCGGCCCGATGTGGTGTTCGGCGCCGATATCATTGCCGGTTTTCCGACCGAGACAGACGAAATGTTTGAAAACACACTGCAGCTGGTCGATGAGGTGGGCCTAACGTATCTGCACGTATTTCCGTATTCTGCGCGTAAAGGCACACCCGCAGCCAGGATGCCGCAGGTCAGGGGCGAGGTGCGCAAGGAACGCGCTGCCCGCCTGCGTGCTGTGGGCCAAAAGCAGCTGGGCTATTTTTTAAGCACACAAGTAGGACAGGTGCGCCAGTTGGTAGTAGAACGTCCGCGCACCGCCCGCAGCGAGCACTTCGCCGTGGTGGAATTGCCCGAAGATGCCATGCCTGGCAGTCTGGTACATGCACGCATCACTGCAGCGGACAGTGAAAAACTTTATGGAACATTAATATGATTCTTACTAGCGTCATTCCAGAGCCAACAGGAACGACACAAGGGGTTACATGAACTTTATTGCAAAACTGAAATCCGGCTTGTCCAAAAGTTCCGGCAAACTCTCCGAAGGCATCACCGGCATCTTCACCAGGCAGAAGCTGAACGCCGAATCGCTCGAGGAGCTGGAAGAACTGCTGATCCAGTCTGACATGGGTGCCAAGGTTGCCTCTGAAATCAGCGCGGCCATGGCGCAGGACAAGTTTGAAAAAGACATCACTCCGGGCGAAGTGCGCGAGTTTCTCGCCGATCGCATCACGGCCATACTGGAACCCTATGCCCACCCGCTTATACCGGAGGTGGCGCAGCGTCCGGCAGTTATTTTAGTGGTCGGGGTTAATGGAAACGGCAAGACTACCACCATCGGCAAGCTGGCGTACCAATATCGCCAGCAGGGGCTAACAGTGATGTTGGCCGCCGCCGATACATTCCGTGCTGCTGCGGTGGAACAGCTGCAACAATGGGGCGAGCGTGCGAACATACCGGTGGTTACCGGCCCACCGCAATCCGACCCTGCCAGTGTGGCTTATAATGCGCTCGAAAAAGCCAAAAACGCCGGGGTGGATGTGCTGCTGATCGACACGGCTGGCCGCCTGCACAACAAAGCCAACCTGATGGCAGAACTGGAAAAAATATCCAAAGTGCTGAAAAAGCTTGATGGCAGCGCGCCGCATCATGTCATTCAGGTGCTGGATGCTACTACCGGCCAGAATGCCATCGCGCAGGTGCAGGCTTTTAAGGACACGGCAGATGTTACCGGCCTGATCATCACCAAGTTGGATGGCACGGCCAAGGGTGGTATCGTAGTAGCGCTGGCCCGCCAGTTCGGCCTGCCTATCCATGCGGTGGGCGTGGGCGAAGGAATCGACGATCTGGATGCGTTCGAAGCGGTCGAGTTCTCTAGAAATCTTGTAGATATTACAATGTCTTAAATATACATTGCCGTTGATTAATGGACTGGTAACCATTATAGTGTACACTGTTTAACAATAATAACAGGCATGTATGTCTGGTCGTTCATCATGGGCGGCAGATTCAGGAGGGAACAATGGTTGTAGGGCCAATATCTTCATTTGGCGTGTCTTCAACGTCTTCATCAAACATCCAGCGCATCAACGAGAAGCTGCAATCGGCTATCTCCAGCTTGGTAAGCGGCAGCCGCATCACGCAGGCGAGTGATGATATCGCATCGCTTTCGATCGCTACCCAGTTGCAAACCGAACTGACCGCGCTGCGCGAAGTGTCCGGCAACGTCGCCCAGAACAGCAGCCTGTTGCAGGTGGCCGATGGTGGCGCCGAGCAGATCTCGGGGCTAGTGGAACAATTACGCAGCCTGTCGCTGCAGGCAAGATCCCCGGCGGTGAATGATGCTACGCGTAAATCGCTGAACGATCAGTTCCAGCAGGTGGTATCCGAGATCGATCGCGTGGCTGGTAATACAGATTTCAACGGTAGGAGCCTGCTTGACGGCAGTGTGAGTGGCGATGATGCCTTGTCTATCGGACAGGTATTCGGTAATGAGGGGGAAGGCGCGTCGCTGAGCATCGGCAGCCTGAACAGCGAAAGCCTGTTTGACGGTCAATCGCTTGACATCCTGTCCGCAGATTCGGCCACGCGGGCATTGGATGCGCTGGCTACCGCATTGGGCAATATTACGGATGTACGTGCGGACATCGGTGCATTCCAACAGTCACTGGACTTTGTAGCTGTAGGCATTGATTCCGCGATCCAGAATCAGGAAGCTGCGCGCTCGGTGCTGGCCGATGCAGATATCGCAGAACAGTCCACCATATACGCACTGCTCAATACGCAGCGTGAAAGCGCACTTGCCTTGCAGGCACAAACAAACCGCCTGCCAGAAGGACTGCTCAAACTGGTGGAATAGTCAGTTAATGCACAATAAAAAAAGCCGCCGGATTCCGGCGGCATTTTTTATTTCTTATCCATTTTTATGGATTCCTGGATCTTGGGATTCTGCATCAGGCGCATACCCAGATACGTGCACAGCCAGCAGGTTATCACAAATAACAGTATCTGTGCGATACCTTCAACCTGGAACAGCAAGGTTACAATGATGGCGGCCGACGGAATAGCCAGAACAGCAACCAGTAATGTCATCCACCACATGACGCCGCCGCAGCCTGAGCCACACATTTTAGAATCTCCCATATAATCCCTCCCAGTGATTGTTTTACGGGTGACAATTATTATACAGTCTTTACAGCACGTTGGCAACAGCTACTATCAGCGTTTTTCCAACGGAACGAATTGGCGGGCTGGCGAACCGGTATAAAGCTGTCTGGGGCGTCCGATTTTCGCTTTTGGGTCTTCCATCAGCTCTTTCCACTGTGCCACCCAACCGACCGTTCTAGCCACGGCGAAGAGTACCGTGAATAGTTTGGAAGGTATACCCATTGCCCGGTATATGATACCGGAATAGAAATCGACGTTGGGATATAGTTTGCGTTCAATAAAATAGGGGTCAGACAAGGCAATACGCTCCAGTTCCACAGCGATCTCCAGTAGCGGCTCATTGATCTGGCCAAGTTCCTTGAGGACTTCCTGGCAGGTCTTGTGCAGCACTTTAGCGCGCGGGTCGTAATTTTTATACACGCGATGGCCGAATCCCATCAGGCGAATGCCGGATTCCTTGTCTTTTACCTTGCGTATGAATTCGGGAATGTTCTTGGCATTTCCGATTTCTTCCAGCATGTTGATCACAGCCTCGTTATCGCCGCCATGGGCCGGGCCCCATAAAGAGGCGATACCCGCGCCGATGCAGGCGAACGGGTTTGCGCCGGAAGATGCGGCCATGCGCACGGTCGATGTAGAAGCATTCTGTTCGTGATCG
>JBFWQQ010000095.1:0-7044 GCA_050249355.1 Alphaproteobacteria bacterium
AGGCGTAACCTCCTTAAGCTTTTCCACCAACGCTTTTGTGGTGGAAAAAGCGCCAAACGTATCGGTTTGCGTGTGCTGAAGGGAAAAAGTGGTCATGGATTACCTGGGCCGACCGTCAAGGCCTTCGCCGACAATAAGTTTATCATACGCTGCTTTTTCAATAAGCACCGCGGGGAATCTTGCTCCATTAACATCCAGGCCTTCTCTCATCGTGACAATATTATCCTGTGGAATGCCCTGGCCGTGTGCCATTGCAGAAATTACATTAAGGGTCATTTGCATGTCTTCAACGGTTGAGTTTACAAATGCCCTATAAGTTTTTCCTGTTGTTTGGTCTTTTACAGTAACCGGTTCTACCAGCACTTCATGAATATTGCCCAGGAAGACCCTCATCAGCACGACAGGCAAGTTCGCATCCTCGTGCACGGGAAAGCTCATGCGTGTAGATTTTTTTTGCTCGTCGCGCTCTATCACGATCTCGCCTAGTCCGGGAGCGGTGGTGACCATTCTGCTCGGCTGGGCATGCTGGGTGTTTGGGCCATGCATTTTATTATGCGAGGCCATGAGGTAACTTATTTGGGTCAATAATGACACCGCATGGGATTCGCCGTCATTGAACCCTTCGAGCACAATGTCTATGTTGCCTTTGTCGCTGGCGACATGATTCAGTTTCTTTAAGATTTCCTGCATGGTGGCAAAGGCAGAAAACGCCTTGTTTTTTTCTCTTATGACAGTAACCTGGGGCATAACGGCTTCCTTCCCTGTTCATCAATACCTTAGCACAGTATCGCCCGGCATAATGTTAAGGTTTCTTTACAAATGCGCTGAGTTTTTTATTGTTATAAATCAGCAAATAAACTAGTTTTCCTGACATGGAAACACCCAACGAAACTTTGGCCAGCCAGCCGCTGATCGAGCATCTGGTAGAGCTGCGCCGCCGCCTGATGTGGGCAGTGGCCACGTTCTTTGTGGCTTCCTGCCTGTGCTACCTGGCGGCAGGGGACATTTATGCGTTCCTGGTGCAGCCATTGGCCGACGCGCTGGATAATGCGCAGGGCCGGCGCCTGATCTATACCGGGCTGGCCGAGGTGTTCGTTTCGTACCTCAAGCTTTCGGTATTCGCCGGATTTTTGCTATCGTTCCCCATCATCGCCGGGCAATTCTATCTGTATCTGGCGCCGGGCCTGTATAAAAACGAACGTAAGGCCCTGCTGCCATACCTTATCGCAGCGCCGGTGATGTTTCTTATCGGAGCGGCTTTCGTCTATTATGGGGTGTTCCCGGCGGCATGGAAATTCTTTTTAGGCTTTGAAACGGGTGGGGATGTTGCCCTGCCCATCCAGCTGGAAGCAAAGGTGGCCGATTACCTTGGGCTGGTGATGCACCTTATCGTCGCGTTCGGGCTGGCGTTCCAGCTGCCGGTGGTGCTGGTGCTGCTGGTGCGCAGCCACATGATGAAGCTGGAAACACTCAGGCGCGGGCGGCGCTATGCGATTGTGGGCATTGTGGCGCTGGCTGCTGTCATCACCCCGCCGGATGTTTTCAGCCAGATAGCACTTTCACTGCCACTGTATTTGCTATATGAAGTGGCCATATTGCTTTGTAAAAACTCTAAAACTGAATCAAATGAGGGACAAGAAGCGAGGTCAGAAGACCGAGCCAGCCCTGAGCCAGCCTCATGTGATTTTCAGTAGAAAATCGCGGAGGCAAAAGAAACCTTATGCACGATATCAAGTGGATACGCCAGAACCCGGAAGCATTTGACGCTGCTCTGAAGCGCCGTGGTATGGCGCCGCAATCGCCGGAGATATTGAAGCTCGACGAGGCTAACCGCGCCCGCCAGACCGAACTGCAGGGCATGCTGCAAAAACGCAATGAAGTAGCGGCCAGCATCGGCAAGGCAAAATCACAAGGGCAGGATGTGACGCCGATTCTGGAAGAGGCTGCCCGGCTGAAGCAGACCATCGCCGATATGGAACAGCATCTGGAGGGGGGCGGCGAAGTAAAAGGCCTGCTGGAAACCCTGCCGAATATACCGGCGGATGATGTGCCGGACGGTGCGGATGAAAAGGGCAATAAGGAAGTTCGTAAATGGGGCAGCAAACCAAAATTCTCCTTCAAGCCGAAAGAGCATTTCGAGCTGGGTGAGGCGCTCGGCCAGATGGATTTTGAGACAGCGGCAAAAATGTCGGGTGCACGCTTTGTATTGCTGACCGGCCAGCTGGCGCGTATGGAGCGCGCACTGGCTAGCTTTTTCCTCGATTGCAACCTGACTGCCGGTTACACCGAAGTGGTGCCGCCCTTCATGGTACGCGATAACGCAATGTATGGCACCGGGCAATTGCCGAAGTTTGCCGCTGACCTGTTTAAAACCACCACCGACCACTGGCTTATACCCACCGCCGAAGTACCGCTAACCAATATGGTGGCCGATTCCATCATGGAAGAGACTTCCCTGCCGCGCCGCTATACCGCATACACGCCGTGCTTCCGCTCGGAGGCGGGATCGGCAGGCAAGGATACGCGCGGCATGATACGCCAGCACCAGTTCTCCAAGGTCGAGCTGGTGAGCATCACCCATCCGGATAAATCGAAAGAAGAACATGAGCGCATGACGCTGCATGCCGAATCGATGCTACAGAAGCTGGAGCTGCCCTATCGCACCATGCTGTTATGCACGGGCGATATGGGATTCGGCTCAGAAAAAACCTACGACATCGAGGTGTGGTTGCCGGGACAGGATGCCTACCGCGAGATATCCAGCTGCAGCAACTGCGGTGCATTCCAGGCGCGGCGCATGAAGGCGCGCTACAAGCCCGAAGGCGGCAAAGGCACCGAGTTCGTGCATACGCTGAATGGCTCCGGCCTGCCTATTGGCCGTACACTGGTTGCCATACTGGAAAATTACCAGAACGAAGACGGCAGCATCACCGTGCCGCAGGCCCTAAGGCCGTACATGGGCGGGCTGGAAAAGATAGGGTAACAGACGTGAATCTTACCAAGTCCCGTATCCTTGTTACTAATGACGACGGTATTTATGCACCCGGCCTCGGGGTACTTGAGAATATCGCCCGTCAACTGACCGATGATGTGTGGGTGGTGGCGCCCGAACAGGAACAAAGCGGGGCAGCCCACTCGCTGACGTTGCACTTGCCGGTACGCTTGCGTAAGCTGGAAGATAAATGCTTTGCCGTTTCCGGTACTCCGACCGATTGTGTGCTGATGGCGCTTAAGCAGGTAATCACCGATAAGCCGGTGGACCTGGTGCTTTCCGGCGTGAACCGCGGCAGCAATTTGGGCGATGATATTGCCTATTCGGGTACCGTGGCGGCTGCTATGGAAGGCACCAACCTTGGGGTTCCCTCTATTGCCTTGTCGCAGGCCGGGGAAGATGCCGGGGTAGTATACTGGGAAACTGCGCAAATGCATGCGGCGCCGGTCATCCGCAAGCTGGTGGAGGTCGGCTGGCCGAAGAATTCGCTGATCAATATCAATTTCCCGGAATGCCTGCCCGATGATGTAAAGGGCGTGCAGGTGTGTCCGCACGGCAAACGTCTGGTGAATGTGGCGCTGGCCGAACGCATGGACCTGAAGAAGCGGCCCTATTTCTGGCTGGGCGGCGAACGCGACAACACGGCCGACCGCGAGGGCGTCGATCTTGAACTGGTGGCCAAAGGCTTCATTACGGTGACGCCGCTGAACATGGACATGACCGATTACCGTACGATAGAACGACTGCAGGCGACTGGCAGCTTCTGAATATTAAACGCATTGTTAATAATTTGGACGTATAAACGGAGTCCATGCAAACGCCGCGCAGCAAAGACACGTTCCACTCCATCCCCCGGCCGCCTGCGGCTGATCACAGCGTCTCGAATCTTTTACGCCTTCTGATGAAGCTGCGCACCATGGGTATCAAGGATACTCACGTACTTTCGGCGATCGAGCACACTCCCCGCGAATTATTCGTAGAGGATGCCTTCCGTGAGCACGCCTATGATGACACTGCCCTGCCAATCGCCTGCGGGCAGACAATCAGCCAGCCATCGGTGGTGGCGTGGATGACCTATGCGCTGCAGGTGGAACCTTTCATGCGCGTGCTGGAGATCGGCACCGGATCGGGCTATCAGGCAGCCGTGCTGGCCCGCCTGTGCCGCCGCATCTACACCATGGAACGCCACCGCGACCTGCTGGCGCAGGCGCAGAAACGCTTTGAGCATTTAAAGATCACCAACATCGTGAGCAAGGCGGGCAATGGCGCTAAGGGCTGGCCGGAAGCCGCGCCTTTCGAGCGCATCATCGTCACTGCGGCCGCCAATGAAGTGCCCAAAGTTCTGCTGGACCAGCTGGCGCCGGGTGGGGTGATGGTGATACCGGTGGGCAACAAGGCGGCCGACCAGATGCTGCTGCGTATTCATAAGCTGGCCGACGGCACAATTACCACCGAACACCTGATGCATGTACGGTTTGTGCCTTTGATCGAGGCATAACACCACGCCTTTACGTTTTTTTAAGATTTCTTTCATAAAGCTGTAACGATACACCAATGAAATTCAGGACATATCATGCGCTATTCTAAAACCCGCGCTCTCGCAGTTTTATCACTACTGAGCACCGCTGCCTGCGTGCAACCGGCTGCCAATGTTGAGATGAAGGGCCATTACGTATACAGTAAAAACGGACAGCAGGATTACCAGGATCAGCAAACATCGTATGCTGCGCCGCGTTTAAGCGCATCGCGCAGCAGCCAGACGACCTATGCACAACCATCCCATACTGATAACAACACGCAACAGGTTGCCCGGATCGATTCCATCGGCGTTTCCGACCTTGCACCACCCCAAAAGGATAGCCTGTGGGCCAGCAAGACCAGCGATGCAAACGAAGGGGTTGCAACCGGCAAAACACAGGTGGAAAGCTCAGCCAGCCAATGGAAAGCGGATAGCCGCACCATTGCGACCAATGAGTTGAAACCCCTGACCGAGCAGAAAAAAGGCAGCGAGGTGAAGCTGATCACCGAGCCGAAAGAATCTGCGTTCATCTGGCCAGTCAATGGCAACAAGATACTTTCTGCGTACGGCCCCAAGGGAAGCGGCAAGGCCAACGACGGCATCAACATCGCCGCATCACAGGGTGAGCCGGTATGGGCAGTGGCCGATGGCGAGGTGATTTTTGTGGGTGATGAGTTGTCTGGTTACGGCAATATGGTGCTGGTTAAGCACGCAGACAGCTACAGCACGACCTATGCACACCTGAATCAGGCCACGGTCGAGAAATACGACCGGGTGAAGCAGGGCGATATCATTGGCTACGTAGGCTCCACCGGGAATGTGAAAGACCCGCAGCTGTATTTTGCCGTGCGCGAAGGTAAGCAGAACCTCGATCCGCAGAAATTCCTGAGCCGCAGTATGGCCGGACTGTAATCAGGCCACGCGCTTTTTCATTTTCCCGGCGAGATCCTGAATGAACTGCCATGCCACGCGGCCGGAACGTGCGCCGCGCTCGCGCGACCACAGGCTGGCTTTTTCCGCCAGCTCGTCTTCGGGCACGTTCAGCTTGTAGTGGCGGGCGTAGTTCTTCACGATGTCGATATAGGTGGCTTCGTCGCAGTTATGGAAGCCGACCCATAGTCCGAAACGATCGGACAGGGAGAGCTTTTCTTCCTGCGTGTCCTTGCCGTGGATGGCGACAGCGGCTTCATTTTCGGCCATTTCGCGCGGCATCAGGTGGCGGCGGTTGGAAGTGGCATACAGCAATATATGGTCGGGCCGCTGTTCGATACCGCCTTCGAGCACGCTTTTGAGTGATTTATACGAAGTATCATCGCCATCGAAGGACAGATCGTCACAGAATATGATGAAACGGCGGATGACCCATCCACGCAGCGCATGAATGAGGTGGGGCAGGGTGGCGATATCCTCGCGGTGCACCTCGATCAGCACCAGTTTTTGCTGTACCTGACGGTTCACATGGGCGTGCAGCGCTTTGATCAGCGAGCTTTTTCCGGTGCCGCGCGCGCCCCACAGCAGGGCGTTGTTGGCCGAATAGCCCTGCGCGAACTGCAGCGTGTTGGCCAGCAGGCGGTTGCGCGCATCATCGATGCCCAGCAACAAATCCAGCGGTAGGGCCTGCGTTTCGGTCACCGGGTGCAGCATTCTTTCGGCAGCATTCCAGACATAGGCATCGGCGCCCTTGATGTCCAGCTCCGGGGCAGGCTTCGGTCCCAGCTGCTCAATGCCTTGGGCGATGCGTTGCAGTAGGCGTATCTCGTCCTGTGATGTCATGGATGCAATCCTAGGAAAATGTTGTTATAACCGTATCATACTGAGTTACATTATAAGAGGCAAACGATGGTTTCACTGGTATGGATACGACGAGACTTACGCCTTCACGACCATGCGGCGCTCACCGAGGCGCTTGCCAGCGAGGGCACCATTCAGCCGGTATTCATATTCGATACGGATGTGCTGGCACGCTTCGATAACCCGCATGATCGCCGCCTGAGTTTTATTGCCCGCACCCTTGGGCATGTACATGAACAACTGAAACGAAAAGATGGCGGCATGCTGGTTCTTCATGGCAGTGCTAAAAAGATCGTACCGGAATTGGCCAAGGCGCTGGGTGTACAAAAGGTAGTAGCCGCAGAAGATTATGAGCCGGATGCAATCGCGCGCGATGAGGTAGTGGCAAAAAAACTGGGCGATAGATTAAAGCTGGTTAAAGACCATCTTATCTTTACGCCGCATGAGGTACTGAAGGGTGATGGCGAACCGTTCCGTGTGTTCACACCATATTCCAAAGCGTGGCATGCAAAACTTACGCCCACCGACTACGCCGAGTGCAAGGTGAAGGACAAAGGGCGCTATGCGGATTTTCATGCGTCCGCAAAATTTGCTAAAGAAGCTGCGCTTAGCGTGCTGGATGCCAGCCAGCCCAAAGTCATGTTGGAACAGATCGGATATAAATTTGTAAAAGAAGACTACTGGCAGGTAGACGATGCGCAAAAACGCCTGAAACAATGGGCGGGTCAGATGGGAAATTATG
>JBFWQQ010000096.1:0-6987 GCA_050249355.1 Alphaproteobacteria bacterium
TTTTTCAATACCGAGCGCTATTTCAACAAATGGTGGCATATCATTGTTTCGGCTACGTTGGTTCCTATACTCATGATGACGTTCCTTTATTATTTCCTCAAGATATTTAATGACCTGATCGGGGATATATTCGAGATTCTGGGTTTCTCCTGTGGTGGCTCCGGTGTGCCGGATAACTTCAGCAGTTGCGCGGCTCCTGATTTCAGGGCGTACCAGAAACTGAATACTCCGCAGTTCGCATGGGTTATGCCGTCGGATCCCCATATGTCGCAGGAACTTCAGGATGTAACAAGTTCACAGGATATGAGCGTGCCTGCCGTGCAGTCCAACGTCAACCCACTCCTGCGTCGTGGTTTTAACAAGAACAATATGGATACTCCGGCGGTGGATTTTGGGCCCAACCACGTGGCAATTGTTGAACAGCTGTTCTTTGCATTCCTTACTTTGTGGATATTTGCAGCCCTGTTCAAATCGATCATCGGGAAGATACCGCACATAGCAGACGATATTGCCGGGGCACTGAACCGTATTACAATTGAACCGACACAGGTGGAAAATACCATTAAACGCACCATGCGCATGAATAAGGCGCAAATGCAGAAAACATCAGAAGACATCAGCTCGAACATGCAGGAAACCATACAGCGGGCACGCTATATGATCACGGGTGGGCGAAGCAGGGGTCAATAGCAATAAAACTGTAACAGTAACATGATATAGTAGGCATATGCAGAAGGCTGGACTGAGTAGAATAACGGGATGCAAGGCAGTGCGACTGATCGCGCTTGCCACATGTATGTTGGCGTTATTATGCGTTTTTGATGCCGCCCCCGCCTGGGCAGCAAACGCACCTGCGCCTGATGGTACCTGCACAACCGACCCGCAATTCAATCCCGCTCCCCCCGCTCCGGGTGACGGTATCCTGAGCCGCATTACGGAGAACGTGCGTAACGTGCTTAGCGGCCTGTCGCGTGGTATTTTCCGGTTTATTGTCAATAACTCGGGTTTCCGTCAGATGCTCATGGCTACCCTGACGCTATACATCGCTGTCTATGGGATATTGTTCACTTTTGCCATGGTGCAGGCATCGTTGTTCGACTTTGCCACGCGATGCATAAAGATCGGCATTGTTGTCGGCCTGACTACTTCTTCGGCATGGACGTTCTTCAATGATATTGTTGTAACCTTCTTCAATGATGGCACGGATTATCTTATCTACGAGCTATCACAGATCGCAGTCAGCGGCATTTCGCAGCCTATTCCGCCGGGTTCGCAACCTTTCGTGGTCATTGACAGCGTGATCCATCAGGCATTGTCAGCAAAAATGGCCGTAACCATGCTGGCTGCCTTCTTCACCGGCCCGTATGGCCTGTTGTTCGGCCTGCTCATTCTGATGTCGCTGGGTACCTTTATGCGCGCACTGCTGGTTGCCGTATGGGTGTACCTTATGTCGCTGGTCATCAAGACATTCCTATTCGGCATTGCTCCCATATTCCTGATATGCATATTATTCAACCGCACCCGCCACCTGTTTCAGGGCTGGCTGAACCAGGTGCTGAACGCCAGCCTGCAGCCCATATTCCTTTTCGCGTTCTTTGCATTCTTTGCCAAGCTCGTCGAGGCGGCATTGGGTAATATCCTGCAGGTGCCGGTATGCTGGACAGAGACTATGGAGTCCGTACGCGGCACCCCATTCAACATGCACTACTGGCGGTTTACCCACAATAGCGAGCCGTTCGGTGGCCTGTGGTCGTGGACGGGTGCGGAAACATCGGGTGCACCGGTGTTCCCTATTGATATCATGGACGTACTGATATTCCTGATCATTGCCGAGCTCGCCAGCCGTTTCAACAGCGTGGTGCTGATGATCGCGCGTGATATTGCAAACGCTACCACCAGTCTTGCCGCAATGGAAGGTTCGCTGGGCAATTTCATGGGCAACAAAGCGAGTGCGCAAGGCCGCAAGGGGGGAGCGCCAGGTGATCTGGGCCAAACCGATACCACGCGTCGCGCCGGTTATGGTGGTTCGGGCAGTGTGGCGCGCGCAGGCGGGGCGTATCAGGCAGAAGGCGCTGCAGCAGGAGCTGGCGGTGGTGCTACAGGTAGTGTCCAGCAGGCCAATGCTAATGCCGGAAGCAATATGCTCACGCGCTGAGGCGATGCTTGCATAAAAGTCCAAATGCATTACAATGAGCGCGCAATAAGGAGGTGGGTATGAAAAAAGCGATTCTGGCCGGTATAGCACTCATGTTGCTTACCGGATGCTCCAATAAAATTCAGGATCTGAAAAGTCCGTGCGTAGGCGACAAAGGCAGCCCGTGCGACCGCCGCCCGGTCAATGACGGATGGGAAAAGGCATAGGCTATTTACGGCCCTGCTTTTCTGCTTCTTTAGCGAGTTTTTCCAACTCTTCTGGTGTCAGCATGCCACCGCGTATACCCTCTTTGCCGGGTAGCCATATCAGGCTCAGGGTTTTGGGGTCACGCGCAAATACGCGTTCTTCCTGTACCATGCCGAAATTCGGCGGGATGTTATTTTTTGCCAGCCCCATGATGGTGTGCGGACCGTCACGGAACAACCCGATCACCACGCGCGGCCGGTCGATAAATACCTGCGACCCGCGCAGTAGGTCAAGCATTTCAGAAGTGGCCTTCGGCTTGGCGGATTTTTCCAGATGGTGCACCAGCACCACTGCGGCATTTTTCTTGATCGCAAATTCTTCCACCGCTTCAAAAAAGTCACTTACGACTTCGGAATCGTACTCATCGCCCACAAGGAACTTACGGGCCGGGTCGATTATAAGCAGGGGCACATTTGGGATTTTCTGCAGCCGTTTCAGGTGCTGGCCGAAACTCACGCCTTCACCAAAATCAGTTCGTTGGAACATGATACGCTGGCCCCGGCCTGCGGGGTCAAGGATTGCGCCGCGTGCATTAAGGATGGGCGCGCCATCCTCGCCGGAGAAATACACGGTGATGCCTTTACATTTCTCAACTGCCACACGCTGGCCCAGCCAGTGCGGCGGTTCCTCGCCTTCGTCATAATTGGTCGCGGCGATGATAGCCAGATGGTGCGCAAGACTACTCTTCCCGGTACCGCCGGTTCCTGCAAGGATGGTCACACTTCCTCTTGGGATCAGTCCGGGCACTAGAAACTCGAACATACTATCGGCTTCTTTGCGCATCGGCCCGGTGGCATCGAACAGTTCGACATCACGGGCGACGAGATTGAAAAAGCTCAGGTTGTTTTCAACATCCTCAGGATTGGTGCCAAATTTTTCATACAGCGAATGGTAGCGTTCATAAGATTCCCAGCAATAGGCGGCGTCTTTGATCTTATCGGCGTCAATGGAGATCTCCTTGATCTGCTTTGCAAGATTTTTGGGTTCGTCCAGCATACCTGCGGGCATGATGCTGCGTATGTCCGGGTGGTTGAACAGCCCGTTATTGCTAAGATACGAAAGGCCGGACAGCAGGTAGAACGATGCATAGGCCGGGCTGGACATGTTGGCGATATCGTATAGCTCCTTGCAGCCTTTTACGGTGTTTCCTGCTTGGGTCGGTTCTTGCGCCCTGTCACAAAATGCAATGACTTTCAGGCCGGCGCGTTCGCTGTCGCCCCGGTGAAATGTGCTGGTACGCACACCCAGTTGCCGTATGCGCTGCGTCGATTCATCGTTCAGGCTATCCACGCCTAATGTAAAACATGTCGCCCAGCTAAAGCCGGAGCCGAGAGGCTTATAACTTCCATCTTTTTGCTTTTCATGCACGATGGGATTAAGCAGCATGGAGGTGTTGGGCAGTTTGCCAGCGTTATATACGCTAAGTATCTGCTCAACGGCCTTGGGTATCTCATCTTTACTGAACCAGAATTGCAGTCCCGGTTTTTCATTGCGGAACGGCACCTGCGCTGGCGGCGTGTACAGGCACATATGGCCGTTCAGCCCTACTGCCGTGTGGGCCGCCCATAATATTGCTAATTCGTTTTCCAGCAGCTCGGATATTTTTTCAACTGGTGCAACCATGAAAGTCCGCTATAACGGTTAAAGGATATTATTTATACCTTTCCACATCTTAACATATCATGAATTGTTATACAATTTCGCCGTTGCAGCCGTTTTTTCCTACCCTTGCCGGGTGGGTGCTCAAAACCTATGCAAACAGGCCGCAGGAGCTGGTATCCCTGCGTATCCTGCTGCCGGGTAGGCGGGCCTGCCGCAGCCTGCAGGAGGCGTTTTTACAGCAAAGCGGGGGCACCCCTCTGATGCTGCCGCGCATTGAGCCACTGGGTGAAGTCTCGTTGCCAGGCTACGTGGCGGAACTGCCCGTGATATCGCCCCTGCGCCGCCAGTTGTTACTAATGCGTCTGATCAGCCAGTTCAAAGGAAAACGGCAGGCTAAGCCCAGTAATATGGAAAAATCAGCCGAGCTGGCGGCCGAACTTGCCCGTTTCATGGATGAGGTGGCGCGCGAGGGGCTGGATTATTCCGGCCTTGAAAATCTTGTGCCCGAAGAACTGAGCGAGCATTGGAATGAGACAATAGAATTCCTGCATATCATTTCTGAGCAATGGCCGAACCTACTGCGTGCCGAGCAGGTGACCGACCCGGTGCAGCACCGCAACGATGTGTTGTTACTGTTGGCGGAGGAGTGGCAACGTAACGAACCAAAGCATCCGGTAATCGCCGCCGGCTCGACCGGAAGCCAGCCTGCGACCGCCCGTCTGCTTACAGTCATCGCTAAACTGCCTCAGGGCCGGGTGATATTGCCGGGGCTGGACGTGCACATGCCAGAACAGGAGTGGGAACTGATAGGCGATACCCATCCACAGTACCTGCTCAAGCAACTCATCGAACAGATCGGCTGCAAGCGGCAGGATGTACATATGCTGCAACAAGCTGTCGGCGATAGCGCCCAAACGCAATCCCTGCGCCAGTTGTTTGCCCCCGCCAGCATTACAGGCCAGTGGAAGCAAACGGATATGCCGCTGAAAGAGGGTTTGTCACATATACGGATCATCGAGGCGGAAAACGAACTCGAAGAAGCGAGGCGCATCGGTATATTGCTGCGCGAAGCTCTCGAAACACCGGGAAAGACAGCCGCGCTCATCACGCCCGACCGCATTCTTGCCCAATTGGTAGCTACGCAGATGGAGCGCTATGCCGTAGCCATTGACGATTCGGCAGGGCAGAATCTCATGGATTCACCCGCTGCAGTATTCTTGCGGCTAGTGGTTGCTATGGTGTGCTCAGGTGCGGCGCCCGTACCACTGCTGGCATTGCTGCGTCATCCGTTGGCAGCCGGTGGTTTGCAACCGGCGCAATGCCGCGCCCTGTCGCGCCAGATGGAGATATTGCTGTTGCGTGGCGTACGTATGCAGTCGGGCTTAGAGGCGTTATGCAAAGCCGCTGCTGCACATCATAGTGAGCTATCCAACTTCCTGCGCCGCATGGATGAATATATGCAGCCGCTATCGGCATTGTTCGAGGCCAGGGAATCGGTACCGCTTGCGACGCTGATTCGTGCGCATGTGGGTTTTGCCCAGTGGCTGGCTACCACACCGGATGCGCCCGGCAGCGAATATCTATGGGCGAAGGAATCCGGCAACCACCTGGCACGCTGGCTGGCCGAACTGCTCGATCATGCCGACGCGCTGCAGCAGGTGGATCCGTTCATTTATCCCGCGACCTTTGAAGCGCTGCTGTCCACGCAAACCTACTGGCCGAAGCGGGCAGGGCACCCGCGCCTGCATATACTCAGTCCCATCGAGGCGCGCCTGCAGCGTTACGACCGGGTGATACTGGGCGGCCTGAACGAAGGTACATGGCCCGCCAGCACATCTACCGATCCGTGGATGAGCCGGCCGATGCGCCAGCAGTTCGGCCTGCCGCTGCCGGAGCGTTCGGTGGGGCAGGGCGCGCACGATGTGTATATGGCATCCTTCGCGCCGGAAGTGTTCTTTACCCGTGCGAACAAGGTGGCTGGCATGCCGCACATCGCCTCGCGCTGGCTGGTGCGGCTGGATACGCTGGCCGAAGGGAAGGGCCCAGCGCTGCATGCCACACTACACGATACCGCGCGCTACGATGCCGCCGCCGCATTCATAGGTAAGCCCGTCGCTATTGCACCGCTTGATCCACCATCACCGCAGCCGCCCGCTGAGGCACGGCCAGAAAGAATGAAGGTGACTGACATCGACAAATGGCTGGCCGACCCATACGTGATCTATGCGCGTTACATACTAAAACTGAAAAAGCTTGATGCGTTGGACAGTGAGCCGGCAGCAGCAGATTTCGGTAATCTGGTACATGATGCGTTGCAAGCCTTCACTACTAAATGGCCGCAGCAATTGCCCGTAAACGCCTTGCAGGAATTGCTGCAGTGTGGTCATGAAGTATTCCGCGAATGGTTGGCCCGGCCAGCAGTGCACACCTTATGGCTGCCGCGCTTCGAGGCGCTCGCGGGCTGGCTGATCGAGCAGGAGCTCCTACGCCGTAACAATACGCTGCAGGTGCTGCCGGAAGTGCAGGGCAGTTGGCAGCTGGAAGTGCAGGGCAAGCCGTTCACGCTGGTCACGCGCATCGACCGTATCGAGCACAGGAAAGACGGATCGCTGGCCATCATCGACTATAAAACCGGCAGCGTGCCCAAAGAAAAAGACGTAAAATCCGGTAAGAAGAACCAACTGCCGCTGGAGGCGCTGGTGGTGGAACGGGGGGTGCTGCAGAACGCTACCGCATTACCGAAACATGCCACTGCGTTTGAATACTGGAAACTGGGCAACCGCGCTGAGGCCAGCGAGATCAATACGATCAGGCTGACCGCGCACGACATTACCGCTACGCGCAACATGCTTGAAGAACTGATACGCAATTATGACAGGCCAGGAGCCACATATGCTGCGCAACAGGATGTGTCCAATCAGCTCGATTACAACGACTACGAGCATTTAACGCGCAGGCTAGAATGGGAGGCAGTATGAAATTAG
>JBFWQQ010000097.1:0-6940 GCA_050249355.1 Alphaproteobacteria bacterium
AACCGACTGAGTATCGTTAGCGTCGATCATCTTGTTGTCCATGATGTTGTTCTTGGTCGGAACGGTAAGCGCCGAATCAATGATCAACATGTGCATCTTGTGTTTCTTCAGGTGCTGTATGGCATTGAACGCATTATTATATATATGCAGGCTGGTGAACCCGACTTCGTTCAGCAGCTTTTTCAGTAAATCAGTCACATGCTCACTGTTGTTTATGACACAAATGTTGATTTTCTTCAGGCGCCGCATCAGTTCGGCATTACTGTCCAATACGATCGTGTAACGCCCCATAGTCTTCCATAATTTTTATATGAGTTACAAGTATATAGGACAGGGGTTAACTAACGTTTAATGCGTTGTTTTTTATTTACCCTTTTTTGTCTTTTTGTTCTGTTCTTTATTTGCTGGTGTGGTGTGTGTACATTTGTGGGACGCTCTGCCAGCGCGAATATCAGGCTGCCAGTCAGGCTGTTGGCTTCCTGCACTTCGATGCTGATAGTCTGGCCGATATGGAATATTCGCCCCATCCTGCGGCCCTTGAACTGGGCGCGCTTTTTATCATAGGCATAGAAATCGCCGGGCAGGTTGCGAATCGGGATAAATCCAGTCACTCCGGTTGAATTAATCGTGATGAACAGGCCGTGCTGGTTCATGCCGGATATCTGGCCGGGGAAGCTGTCGCCGATATGGCGTTGCATATAAGAAACTTTATAACGGTCGGATGCATCGCGCTCGGCCAGCATGGCTTTGCGCTCGGTATTGGATATGTGTTCGGCCACGGTAGCCAGCCCCTTGGCGTTGCTTTTGTGTCCCTCCAGCAAGCCGACGATGCCGCGATGCACCACCAAATCAGAATAACGACGGATGGGCGAAGTGAAATGACAGTATTTGTTCAGCGATAATCCGAAATGTCCCATGCAGTCCGGGCTGTAATAGGCCTGCATCTGCGCACGCAACACGGCGGTGTGCACCATGAATGCTTCCGGTTTGCCGGAGCTTTTTTTCAGTATCTGGTTCAGCTGGCGCGCGGCGATGGCGCCTTTTTGCAACGAATATCCGGCCTGCTTGACAAACTGGCGCAGTTCTTCGAGTTTTTCCTCGTCCGGGTGTTCGTGCACGCGGTAGACGGCGGGCTGGTTTTTTTGCAGCAGCAAATCGGCGGCGGCCACGTTGGCGGCGATCATGAAACTTTCGATCAGCCGGTGGCTTTCAAGCTGCTGGCGTGGGTTGATGGCGGCAACGTTGCCCGCTTCATCGAAGCGGATTTTGAATTCCGGCAGGTTCAGCGCCAGCGGTTCGCGCTGGTCACGTTCGATGCACAGGGCGGCATACGCTTCGTACAGCGGCTTGATGATGCTGGCGTAATGCTTGTGTGTTTGGGTTTGTTGTGCGGTCTGTAATTCTTCGTAGGTGAAGCGATGGTGCGAGCGCATGATGCCGCGCACGAACTGGTAGCGTTTGCGGTTGCCGTCCTTATCGATCCATATGTGTACGGCAAGGCAGTAGCGATCCTGATGCGGCACCAGCGAGCACAGTCCGTTCGACAGGCGTTCGGGCAGCATGGGAATCACCCGGTCGGGAAAATACACCGAGTTGCCGCGCTCGAATGCCGCGCCATCCAGAGCGCCGCCGTCGGACACATAATGCGCGACATCGGCGATGGCCACGATCAGGCGGAAGCCGTTGCCGTCCTTTTCGGCGAACACCGCATCGTCGAAATCGCGGGCGTCTTCCCCGTCGATGGTCACCAGCGGGATATTGCGCAGGTCGACCCTCATATTCCCTCCCCCTTGAGGGGGGAGGGTTGGGGTGGGGGTGTTTTCTGATTGTCCCCGCGAAAGCCTGCTGCCCTTCGCGTGGGGCGCGCCCAGGGCTGGCGAGGTCTGCTGACTTCGCTTCGGTTCCCCTTTAAGGGTTGGTTCCTCAGCCGCTTCCGCTTCGGCCAGCGCAGCCTGCGAGAATACCGTCGGCAGTTCATGCATGTGGGTGGCGATCAGGCTGGCGGCGCGCGGCGAGTTCAGGCTGCCAAGCCGCTCTTCGATCTTGGCGGTAGGCATGCGCAGCGTCGTGTCACTGCTTAGGGTCATGGCGCGCACCATTTCGCCGTGCTCGGCGCCGCCCATATGCTCGCGCGGCACAAAAAAATTCTGTTTCATCTTGCGCGATACCGGCTCGATGATGCCGCCGCTGGCGGTTGCTACGAACATACCCAGTATTTCCTGCGGCTGTTCGCCCGGCAATACACGTATCACCTGCGCGGCATAAAAATGCGGTTTGATGCACTTGATGCTGGCAAGGACGCGGTCACCCTTTTTCGCATCTTTTGGATGGGTGACTATAATGTGGGGTGGTTTTTTATTGTCCTCCCGTTTCACCGGTATGGCGGTCAGTTCGCCATCCTCGGTGCTGCCGGTGATATCCAGCACGGCCACCGGCGGCAGCCCATGGCGTTGCTGACGTGGTCCGCCTTTGTGCTTGCCTTTGTGGCGTTGTCTGGGAGATGGTTTTCGATTACGTGGCATGCGCAAAGCAACATGGCAGAGTCGTGCCACTCACACAAGCATCATGTTTGCTGGTATCAGAGCCTCTGCAGGTCGTTAGTGCCGTCGCCGCTGGCGCGCTTGATGGGCAGGCCCTGCTGCAAGGTTTTTCCGGAGCGTTCTGCCCAGCTCGTGCCTTTTTGTGCAGCGTCCTGTTGGGCGGCAGCGATGATCTCATCGCCCACCATATCGGCGGCCTCACTCGTCGGAATATTCTCATCACGCGATTTTTTTAATACGCTTTTTACAGCGGCGCCGACTTTGCTTGTGACGGTGTCGGAAATTTCCTGGCCGGTGAGAGATTTTCCTTCGCGCTTATGGCCCACTTCCATGCCCACGGCAATAATGCCACCGGCGTTGGCCACATAGTCGGGCACATATACGATGCCTTTGTCATGCAGAATTTTGCCATGGCGGGCTTCGGCCAGCACGTTGTTGGCTACCGGCACAATGAATTTTGCCTGAATATCCGGAATGGTTATGTCATTAAGCACACCGCCAATGGCTGCCGGAACATATACATCCACCTGCTGTTTATGAATTTCGCCTGATGGCACTACGCTGGTGTTACTGCCCAGTTCGGCGGCTTTATTTGTGGCCTTATCATCAATGTCGGCCAGGGTGAGCACCGCACCTTCTCTATGCAGCATATCCGCAAGGTAGCCACCCACACTGCCGATACCGGAAATGGCAACTCTTTTGCCCTTAAGGTCATCACCCACAGCACCTTTAATCGCGGCCAGCACACCTTCCGCCGTAAACGGAGAGGGGTTGCCGTCAAACTGATCGTGGCCTGTACCGGAAATATGTGCGGTCTTGCCTGCGATAATTTTCATATCCGCCAGCTTGGTGTTCATGTCCTCGGCGCCGACATAAATGCTTTCCGGCCAGCGTGTGGCAAATTCATGGATGGCTTCACCCATCGATTCCATCAGTTTTTCGCGCTGCGGGCTGCCAAGGGGGTAATCTTTCGGATTAGCAATGACTACGGCCTTGCCGCCACCTAATCCCGTCTTGGCGATAGCGGATTTATAGGTCATGCCCCGGCTTAAGCGGACAACGTCCTGCAGTCCAAACAGTTCCGGTTCAGTAAAGCCGGAAAGCTGTTTGATCTCGTCAGCCAGCTCTAACTGGTTCGGTTCCGTGTAGGGGCGCATGCGGATACCGCCAAGCGATACGCCTTGTCCGCCGGTGGCCTTGCCAACGGCAGAATTATGTACTGCAATGAATGCATTCAGCCCGGTTTCCTGGTCAGTTGCGTGCGCAACTCTTTCGTAGCCGGAAACTTTTACTTCTTCCAAGTTCAGCATGTCTTTTCCTATATGTATTAATTATATTTTACTTTTTTAGCGGGTAATTGCCTAAACGCAAGTTTTAAAATGATATTTCACATATTTTCTGTGGGGTTCGGGTAATATATTGTTTCGCCAGTAAAAACTCCTAGCGCCTGATATGTAGGGAGCGGTTTACCCTGTCTTGCCGGATCGTATCGGTCCAGCTGCCGGGGCGGGTGATGCCCTGCTGACCCTCGCTGGCGGGGTCGATCTTCGCTTCGGCGCTGATGGCATTTTCCACCAAGGCCTGTTCGGGTGCATGCTCGCGGGCATGTTTTTGTGCATACTCTCGGCCTTTATCCACCAGCGTGCCTACGATCTTCGGTGCCAGTTCACTGGCGGCAAATTCCGGGTGCCACTGCACGCCTAGCACGAACTGGTCTTTGAACATGCCGTTCGGGTCGGCTTCGATGGCTTCCACCAGCCGTTTTTTTGTACCATCACTATACGTGATCTCATCTTTGGCCTGTGCGCTGGCGCGCAAGCCTTGGCCGATGCGATCGACCGCCTGATGGTGGAAACTGTTTTCCATGAACACCGCATCGCCGGATGCGGTATGTGACGGCATGTAATACGATTGCGTCTGGTCGGCAATGCCCGCAAGGGTGGTGCCCTGCTGGATGATCACCGGTTCCACCGGCACATACGGCGCAATGCCTGCGGTGTTCTGTGCATGCTCATCATGGCCGGTCAGGTCGGGGATATGCTGGTGCAGGCTGCCGCCGAGCAGCACGTTCAGGCGCTGCATGCCGGCACACACACCCAGCACGGGCATACCGCGTGCCAGAGCTTTGTCCATGATCTGGTATTCGTATTGCGCACGCGCCTTGCCTTCTTCTGTCGCGGTTTCCGGGTTGGTTTTGGGATGGCTGGCCTGATTGTATACCGCGGGGTCGATATCTTTGTCGTTACCCATCACGATCAGCGCATCGATCTTTTCGACATCGGCGCCGGGATCGCGGCGTCCATCCGTGAAGTTGCTGAGCACCAGCGGGATGCCGCCCATTGCACGCACCTGTGCCACCATCGAGCGCAGGCTGCCCGATGCCATGTCCTGACCGGAAATACCGATGACGGGTGGTTTTTCATTCATAGCCAATATTTTAAGAAAAAATTCCCCGTAATGCGAGTGACGATTCCATTACAATGGAAACATACTCGGATAATCTCCAATATATTGATTACTATTACTTTATTGATTGCTAAATTGTACGTCCTGATCCAGCCCCTCGGTAAATGCCTTGACAAAAGTATTACGGAAGATGCCGGCAATGGCCGCCCAGCTATTAGTTTCAATATTCTCGAAGCTGCCGGAAAGGGGCGCTTTTGTTGCAAACCGGTCGTTCGGGTGATTTTTGAACAGCTGCATGAATACCGAAGCCATTGATTCCCAAACGATTTCCACCGGGTTGTCGTCCTGTTTGAGGCTTACCACTTCAATATCACTGGCCAATGGTTTTACATAGCCCGAAAGCTGCTTGTCCTTCACTATCACTTCGCTATACACGCTCAGTTTGCCTTTCACGAAATCGATGCCGGCGGCATGGTTGGTATAATCATTCACCGCCGTCAGGTCCATATTCTCCAGTTTGATATTCATATCCATATCCATCACCGGCTTAAGTACGTTCATATTTCCTTGCAGGCTAAGCGCGCCACCACCTATGGAGGTACCGCGAATGCTGATGCTGGACGGCAAGGCGTTCTTCTTATCTTCTACATTCTGCAGGTTACGCAGTTCTCCCTGGACGTTGTGGATGAACATATTCACATCCGGTGAAGCGGAATAATCGCGGTAGGCTACATTACCATCCTTGATCGTTACGATATTTATATCGATCGGCATGAGCTCGCGTATGGGTTCCATCCAGTTTGTTTCCTTGCCGGTCTGGCTGGCGGCAAAATTCAGTTCCGGCTTCACCATATGCACATCGGAAACGATGCGCCCCTTGAACAGCGCGCCCCATTGGATGGAAAGATCCGTACTGCCAATGTCAATGAATGGTTCAGGGATGCCGCTTTTCAGCTTACGTACTTGTAACTGGTGTATGGTGTATGCGCCTCGATACAGGTGAATATCAAGGTCTGCTACGCTGCCGATATGGCCGGGAATTGCCTGAAGCGTCCGGTTCACATAATCCAGCGCCCATACATTCAGGTACAGCCGCGCATAAATCAATGACAATACGAGCAGCACGGCTACACCTATGTAGTATTTCCGGTGTTGCTTGAAATGGCTCATCGCAAAAATTCCATTCAAAGCTTAACCATAGGTAACTGCGCATCATACCGCCATGCGAATTGATTTCACATTCGATAAATTTGCCCTAAAAGGCTTAAGCCTTCTTTCTGGTAGAGGCTTTTTTAGGAGCGGCCTTTTTCGCCGGTGCTTTTTTCTTGCCACCGGTTTTTTCCGCTCGCTCCGCAATGAGCTTTAGCGCCTCTTCCAGCGTCAGCGCGTCGGGCGCGGTGCTTTTGGGTACGGTGGCGTTTATCTTGCCGTGCTTCACATACGGGCCGTAGCGTCCATCATAGACCGCGACATCGGCGCCGTCGTCCGGGTGCTTGCCCAACAGCTTGAGCGGCTCGATCTTGGCACGGCCACCTTTCTTCTGCGGCGCGTTGGCCAGCACTTCCACCGCACGGTTGATGCCGATGGTCAGCAGGTCTTCTTCCGGTGGCAGGCTGGTGAACTTGCCATCATGTTTTATATATGGGCCGTAGCGGCCATTGTTGACTTCAATATCCTGCCCGGTGTCCGGGTGTTTGCCGAGCACGCGCGGCAGTGAAAGCAGCGCGATGGCGGTATCGAGATCGATGGTTTCTGGCATCTGGTGTTTCAGCAGGCTGGAGCGTTTGGGCTTTTTCTCTTCGCCGAGCTGCACATAAAACCCATACGGGCCTTGTCGCAGGGTGATGATCTCGCCGCTGTGCGGATCGACTCCCAGTTGCTTTGGATACTGCGCCGCTTCTTTTGCTGCTTCCACATCGGTGGCCTGACCGAAATTACCTTTGTAGTTACAATCCGGATAGCTGGAGCACGAGATATACGGGCCGTATTTGCCC
>JBFWQQ010000098.1:0-6886 GCA_050249355.1 Alphaproteobacteria bacterium
GTTTGGATGGCTTACGACCAGTGAGTTTATTGGTTTTGCTCATGCTGGCGATATCCAGGTCCTTTTCCATCAGCTTCTGATAACCGCGCTTGGAGTTCGACGGGTCGGTATCGATACCCAGCTTGGCTTCCGCCTTTTTTTTCAGGATATACTGATAACGCACCTTGGCCGGCAGTTTCCCCTTCTTCCTGATTTCCAGTTTCATCAGGTCGATAGCGGGGTTACGATGCCGTCCGGTTTCTCGGCTTCCATTAAAATGGCGTATTGTGCTCATATGGTATAGTATACAGCAGTTTTCATTCACCAATCATGACATTTTTATGACAAACATGCAAACAAAATCGTTTAAAAACAATAATATAATTTACATTATCATTCTGGGCATGGCGCTCGCCGCGTTGTGGTGGCCACAAGGCAATGCCATTCCCCTGAAGTTCGAAACAGAAACGGTGACCCTTCGCACGCAAGGGGGCGATAAGAGATTCCAAGTGGAAATCGCACGCACGCCTGAACAGCAACAACACGGGCTGATGTTTCGCGAAAACCTTGCCGACGATGCCGGCATGCTGTTCCTGTTTCGCAAACCCGACGTTATCTCCATGTGGATGATGAATACCCTGATACCTCTGGATATGCTGTTTATCAACCGTAATGGCGTTATTATCCATATTGCGGAGAACACCACACCGGAATCCAGTGATATTATCAGTTCGGAGAAACCTGCCCTGGCTGTGCTGGAAATAAAGGGTGGCGGCGCGGCAGCGCATGGGATCGCGGTGGGCGATATATTGGATCACCCCTATTTCCTTGGTATTGTGAATGAGTAGGCTGCTGCCGCTGATGGTATTACTGGTATGGCCGGGGAATGCTACTGCCATGGATGAATTGCTGGACACGGTGCCACAGCCGCACCATGTCCAGGCGCCCAGTATGCCCGTGATATACGCCATGGACAAGATCATCATCGAACGCAACAACGTCACCGATGCTACCGGGCCAGATGGTGGGCCCGTGGCCCTGCCGCGTCAGCTGAAAATGCCGGTGGAAGTACGCGATGCACAGAGTTTCTACAAGCAGGACGGCTGGTTCAACCTAACCAACATCAAGGATGGGCAGGGACTACTGCTGCTGTTCGATAATTCTGAGCAGGCGCCTATAAGCCAGACCTCGCAATATGCGCCGGTAGACATACTTATGATCAATGCACGCGGCAACATCACCAGCATCATTCCTTCATTGGTACTGGCACAGCTGGAACAAACCTATTATCCCGAAGAGCCGGTGAAGGCATTCCTGATGCTGTCCGGCGGCACCTGCGAGCGGCTGTTCATCCGCCCCGGTGATGATGTGGTGCACTCCGCATTTAAAAAACCCGTGCCCGTGCTGGACACAAATAATCCGGTAGCCCCCTCGTCGCTGACGCCGGGTGATGATTCACGCCTTGAAACCCCGGTGCAGGAATTGCCTCAGGATGCAGTGAAATCTGGTGATAGCACAGCACCAGAAGAGGAGCCCTTTTCCCTTGAGAAATTCCGCGACTTTTTTAATGCGGAGCCTCAGGAACCCATACGTCGACGCCCAGCCGCCCAGCCGGAAGCAGAACTCCAAGCGCCCTAATTTGCTTGCCATCGGCCAGCAAAGGCATTAAACGAGAGCAACTCCTTAAAGGCAGTATTATACCATCGGAGCGTAGCGCAGCCTGGTAGCGCACCAGTCTGGGGGACTGGGGGTCGCAGGTTCAAATCCTGTCGCTACGACCATTTACCCCCAAACCCCATAAAACCAAGGAAGCCCTGGCTATTTACGCACGGCCATACGATTGAAACAATTCAGAAAAAAACCGTCACAAAACCTTCATACCAATTCTGAAAAGAATGGGGTACTATAGGCTGGTAGGAAAATAACAAATAAGGGCCACGCTCATGAGCTTAGCTAACTTAGGTACCCATTCCGTCAGCAAAGTGTCGGACAATCTCAGCGATCAGGATACGCCGGAACAAACGCAGGATTCCGGTGACGCCAATTCATACAGCGCAAAAATGGCCGAGTTCGACCGCCAGGAAAAAGAAGACCTGATGAACACCGGCCTCAGCACCGAGCAATACCTCGAGAAGCTTTACAAGCGCGAGAGAGCCGAGCTGGATTATTTGAAAGAACTTAGTGACCCAGAACACCCGGAGCGCATGAATGCGCTGTCCGCAGATGATAAGGCGGATATGCAGATTCGCATGAAGAACCTCGAGTATAATGAAGAAACCCGAGATATTTCTAGGCGCTACCGGGAAAGCCTCGATGACAAAAGCATGAGCGCCGAAGAAAAAGAAAAGATCGCCAATGCCTACAACCAACGTCAGGCTGACCTGAAGCAGTTCCGCGAGCTCATGTCCTATTCGGGAGAATTGGGTGAAAATGAGCACATGATCCGCATGCGCGATCTGGAAAAAGAACTGGAAGCCGCCGATGGCGTGGAAGCGCAGAATGAAAAGAAAATGCAGATCGCCGGCACGCAACGCGCGTTTGAACAGCAACTGGCCCAGGATCCCCAATTGCAGGAAGACTTTCTGAAGTTCGTGGAAAATAACCGCGAAAACAAAGTAATTCGTGAATCCGGTCTGGGTGAATCAGTAGAGCGCTTCCGTGAAAAGCAAGGCCGCGCCGCAGAAGCAGAAATCTCCAGCGGCAAAGTACGCCCTGCCGGCAAAGCACATGGCGGCGCGATCGAATCCGATGACCCGGAGGCGGAAAAAACTGCCGAGGCAGAAGCGATGGCGGGCGCCGATGACGGCATGGGCGGTAAAGACCCGCTACGCCTGCAAGGCGGACAGGACATGGATCGTGGCGCGGCAGCTGCAGCACAGGCCACACCCGGATCTACGCAGGATCGCGAAAGCGGAGCAGCGCTGGGCGGCTAACACATGCAGCAAGTTGAATTCAATAAGAACAATAAAATAAAATCGTCATCTGAAAATGCCCTGAAGCACGCTGATGCGCATGCCAGCATTATCGCCTTCACCAATGGCACCACCGAAAGCGGACGCCCCTACTACGCCTACATCGCTGTAAAACCCAGCAAGTACCGAGAGTTCTGCGAACGTACCGAAGCGCGTGAAGCGATCCGCCTTACCGATTATGGCAAACTGGTGGTGTATGGCTACGAATCCACCCCGCCCGCCGAAGTGAAGCAACACATGCGTAAAAAATTCGGCTTCGATGACGAATACGAAAAGCGCCTGCGGCAAGAATTGCACAGGCAGCGCGAAAAGCACAGTATCGACAAAGAAGAGCAGCGCCTCATGGACATTGTCGCCATGATGAAATCAAAGAAAAAACCCTGATTTTCCCGTCGATTATAATTTTTCTCTGCATCGCCAGCACAAATTAACCTTGCGTTAGGGCTTTTGGCGTATCTTTTGCATTAATAAGCCGAATATGTAATTTGGTTCAATCTCTAGGTAGGAGAATATGTTATGCTTTCCATTAATCCGCTGCTTAATGCAGCGCAGCCCAGATTTCAGTCTATTACAAAAGACGTGCAGGTGCAGGCATCACCCGCTGATCGCCTGACTGATACAACGGTAAAATCCAGCGACCAGATCGCCGCTGACCGTTCGCGTATATCGGATAAACCATTCGACCTTATCCCGCAGGTGTTCCTTGATCTTTTCCAGCAGTTCGATGCCGACAAGAACCAGTTGGTAACCCGCGAAGAACTTACCAATGGCCTTAAAGCCGGCGGTGCATCCGAAAAAGACATCCAACAGTTGATCGATAACGTGCTGTCGGAATCCACAGATACTAACGGCGATGGCCTTAGCCTGACCGAACTATCCCGCAGGCTTCGCGTGGATCAGGGAGATACGTTCGCAGCGGCCGACCTTAACAGCGACAACCAGATCACTGCCGAAGAGGTAAGCCGCGCATTCAACCTCTACGCGATTGATGAGACATCAAAACAGGGTATCAATTTCAGGACATTTTTCGCAAATGCGGATACCAACAAAGACAAGATCCTGACCCGTGGCGAGTTCGATTCCTATGACCCGAACCGGACGGTTATCGTTGATCCGAAGCCCTCTGATCCAAAACGCCCGGATCACCTGGAAGTATTCCGCCAGCTGTTCGGCCAGTTCGATGCAGATAATGATGGTGTGGTGACCCGTGAAGAGATTATCGCACAGGTAGTAAAAAATGGCGGCAGCGAAGATGAAGCGAGCGCCCTTGCAGATAATGTGCTGTCGGCTACCACCGATATCGACGGTAACGGCCTGAGTTTTACCGAACTGCAACGCCGCCTGCGCGTAGATCAGGGTGACACTTTTGCAGCATCAGACCTGAACAGCGACGGCCAGATCACCGCAAAAGAGCTGGATCAGGCGATCGCCCTGTATCAGAAGGCAGGTATCAAATTGAATGAAGATACGGTACGTAAATTTTTCAGCGATGCCGATCTCGACAGTAACAATACCCTCAGCCATTCCGAATTCGTGGCATACAATAATGGTGTGCGTAAGCCTGTGATCGCTGATACGGAACCGCTGCCGAAACCCGATGTGAACGCCATTTTCCAACAGCTTTTCACTCAGTTCGACACCGATAAGGATGGTCTGGTGACACGCAAGGAACTGGTTGAAGGTCTGCAGGGTCGCGGTTTCGATGACGCAGATATCGACGGCATCGTAGCGAATGTGCTCTCTGCCACCACCGATCTGGATGGTAACGGGCTGAGCCGTGTAGAACTGGATCGTCGCCTGCGGGTGGATGCCGGTGATTCTTTCTCGGCATTCGACCTGAACAGCGATGGTAGCATTACACTGGATGAGTTGAATGATGCGGTCAAACGCTATGGGCAGGTGTATGAGAATTTCTCTGCCGAACGTGCTCGCCGTATATTCTCTGCGGCTGACCTGAACAGTAATAATGTGCTGACGCGTGCAGAACTGGACGCGTTTGGCAAGGGTGCTGTTAAAGTTGCGAGTCCCAACGCCGATGCACAAGTGCCGGTGGCCGGTGTGCGCAGCGATGCCGGTAGCAATGCCGTCAGCGATGTACGCAACGATAATGCGAACACCGATCTGGTAACCAATTACCGCCAGAATATTGGCGCAACGATCGCAACCCTTGATGCACAGCTGGTATTACTGCTGCAACAGGATCAGGCGTAATACTCCCTTACCCATTATGCTGATGGCAGGTCTATCGCACTTGCCATCAGCTGCTCTTTGAGGGCATCCACCAGCCGGTCAAGGCCTTCTTGCGTACGGGCTTCGCAGCGCGCCACGAGTACCGGCTGGGTATTCGATGCGCGTAGCAACCACCAGCCATCTTTCGTGTGCACGCGCACGCCGTCGACCGCAGTAAACCGCTTTTTATCGTTTTCCAGCCGGGCGCGAACTTCCTCGATCACGGCGAATTTACGATCTTCTTCGCATTCAAACCGTATTTCCGGTGTGTTGACATATTCCGGCAACAATTTGCGCCATGCCGAAAGTTTTCCACCCTGCTGCGATACGATAGATAACAAGCGCACCGCTGCATACAACGCATCGTCATAGCCGTAATATCTATCGGCAAAAAAGATGTGGCCACTCATCTCACCAGCCAGCTTTGCGCCGGTTTCTGCCAGTTTTGCCTTGATGTGAGAATGGCCAGTCTTCCACATCAACGGCTGGCCCCCATGCGCCTTCACATCCTCGAACAGCGCATCGCTTGATTTCACATCGGCGATGATCATGCTGCCGGGATTTTCCGCCAGCACCGCGCGCGCGTACAAGATCATCAGCTGATCCGGCCAGATCACAAAACCTTCATCATCCACCACGCCGATACGGTCGGCATCGCCATCGAATGCTATACCAAGCTGGCATTTGTTTTCTCGCACTGCTGCTACCAGCTGCCTTAAATTCTCCGCCACTGAAGGATCGGGATGGTGATTGGGGAAACGCCCGTCTATAGTGCCGTTAAGCACGATATGCTGGCCGGGAAGTTGCTGGCACAGTCGGGTCATTATTTCACCTGCTGCGCCGTTTCCGGCATCCCACGCAATATTGAGCATGTCATTGCCGTGGTAGGCGTGCAGCAATTCTTTTGTATAATCGGCACGCACATCCTTATGTTGCAACGCACCGGCGCCATTCTTAAATTTTCCAGCCTCCACCGCCGCATGCAGCGCGCGTATGTCTTCGCCGAAGAACGGCTTGCCGTGCAGCATGCATTTCATACCGTTATGCGTAGGCGGATTGTGCGAACCGGTGACCATGATGGCGGCCGAAGCCTTGCAGCTATGCGCCGCATAATACAGCATGGGGGTGGGGCCGATGCCAATATCGATCACATCAACGCCGCTGTCGAGCAGCCCGCGGCGTATGCTTTCGGCCAGTTGCGGCGAACTCAGGCGTCCATCACGCCCCAGGCATACGAACGGTTTCTCACCCTCGATACGGGCAGCAAACGCACGTGCGATGGCATAGGCATCTTCATAGGTAAAATTATCACCGGGTATGCCGCGTATGTCATACTCGCGGAAAATAGCGCTGGATAACATAAAATAGCTTTCTTGCTGTTATTGCACAGGCTTGGTGGTCGGCGCAGGCTCAGCACCTGTCATTTTGACAGTGTTATAACGGCGTTTTTCCGCCAGTTCAACCGTGATCTGTTTGGCTTTGCGCGGATTCATCTGTGCCAGGATGGGCGCCGCCTTCTTTTCTGACATCTTATCGATCACCAGCAACAGCACCGGCATTTCTACCTCGTCGAAAATGCGGGCGGCTACCTTGGGTTTCATATTCTCGTATATCTTCACGAGGCAGCGGATCTTGGCGTCCTCTTTCTCGTTATATTCCTCGAGCAATTTTGCTACTTCCTTGCGCATCGCCTCGATCTAACCGAA
>JBFWQQ010000099.1:0-6829 GCA_050249355.1 Alphaproteobacteria bacterium
CCAGTGGGTGATCGATTCATGAGACATATACAAGTCCATATTAACCATTTCATTCTTATTAAGTAAAATAACCTACTTGATTTAATAATAAGTTAAAATAAACAGAAAATAATTATTACACAGATCTTAGCGAAGGATGGCTGTAGGACTGCCATCTAAGCCAGTCGAGGTATTGGCTCAGGGCGTCCACCTGATCATCATGCTTATGATCCGGAAACATAAATAGCTCCTGTTCAAATGACGCCAGCCATGGGGCCTGCCGGGGCAATACCAGCCGACCGGCTTCACACAGGGCCGAAACCGCTGCAAACCGGGTTATTTTATCAGTTTTAGGTTGCACACCTATCAACGGCAGACCGGTCTCCCGGCGCATATCCTGTAGCAGCTGCTGCCCGCTGGCCTTGTCCTCCACCAGTATCACATCGGGCTTCCAGCGCGCCGCCATATCGGTAAATACCCGGCGCAATTCGGGGTATTCCACCCGCATAACCGCCACATCCCGTATATAGCTTTTACCCTCGCTTTCGGTAATGGTAATGCACACCGTGGCATCGTGCTGACTGGAACTTTTAATGGCAGTATCCCAGCTTTGCACGGTGCGCTGACATAGGGCGGGTGGCTGGGTGTATCGCCCGAACCAGCGCGGCTTTACCATGCGGCCTTCCTGCATCACCGGTTGCTGCTGGTATTGTGCGGCAAAAATATGGCTGCCCATTTCCTGTTGCATGCGCTTTACATCCGCCAGCCCTTCCCTGTTGGCCTGCAGCGGCTCACCTTCGTGCACCTGCCTGCGTACCGAACCGAAATCATAGGTGCACGCCGAACTGAACTGCGCTGGCAAGCTTAGATGTTCCCATCCACCCTTGGCCAGCAGATACCCGCTCAGGTCGTCCTGATGCAGCCGCTGCATCACCAACACAATGCCGCCGGTTTTTTTATTATCGAGTCGGCTGGCAAAGGTATGCTCAAACCACGCAGCAACTGATTCGCGGCGTCCATAGCTGCGCGCCTGCGCAGGGTTCATTGGGTCGTCCATGATCAGGAAGTCTCCGCCCTCACCCGTGATGGTGCCGCCGACCGAACTGGCATAACGGTAGCCGCGCTGCGTGGTGGTGAATTTATGCTTCTGGTTCTGGTCATGCGTGAGTCGTGACTGTGGAAACAGCAGGCGATACCATTCCGATTCCATCACAAGCCTGCAGTCCACGGAGTGTTTTATGCTAAGCGGCATGGAATAGCTCGCAGAGATAATGCGGCACGACGGATCATGCGCCAACAGCCACGCTGGCCAAGCCACACTCACACAGGTCGATTTCATTGCACGTGGCGGCATGTTGATGATAAGCCGCCGCACCTCAGAGCGCCTTACGGCTTCCAGATATTCGGCGATCAGGTCGATGTGCCAGTTGGGTTGATAGCGTGCCCCGGGATTTACCGTGGCCAGTGTTTTTCCTATGAATGTCGGGAAATCATATTTCAGCAGTTCGTAATACCAGTAGTTCATGCATTCTCGTTTTGATCTTGCGATGCTTCACGCATCTGTTGTTGCTTTTTTATAAATTGCTTGAGCAACTCCTTATCGGGCTTGCTCAACGGCAGGCATTCCAGTTCGACTTCCTTGCCGGTCGGCTGCTCACCGCTGCCTGATGCTTCCAGCTTTATAAGCAGGTCAGTCAGGGCAATAAGCGTACCCACCAACGAGTTGCGCCCACCTGCCATCCAGTCGTTTCTTGGCTGTGCCTCGGCTATTTTAGTCACATCATATGCCTCTATGGCCTGCTCAATATGCCCGATCATTTTACGGGCAATCCGCTTCAGCCGGGCAGTATCGTCCCGCTCACGCAGATTGGGGACATTATTATTCTTATTGTTTTTCATAGCGATATCCTCCAAATCACTATGATAAACCCAAAAACCATGCCCCGGAAGCGGCTGTCACAATCCCTGTCATCCGCCTGTCACAATATGGATTCACCTGCATGTAACCTACGGATGCAGCTTTTTTGCTATGATGGAAGCATGAAAGAAATTCTGCAACATACCACACTCACCGAATGCCCGGCCGGCGCGCTGGGGCAGCTGCCCTCCTCGGATCGCCCCATAGACATCAGTCCGCTTCAACGGCACGACGATGTCATCATCAATGGCGTGCGCCTCTCCCCGCAGGTCATGGAAGAATTGCGCCGGCTGGGCATCTCCCTTGATGCCTACAGCTCCAGCGAGCTGCTGGACGCAGTGCATGCCTGCCATTATGACGGTAACCTGTTAGATGACCTGAACGGCGTGCATTTCCGTGACATGCTGGATTTATCCAACCGCGAGAAGATATCGGATTCCCTGGGCATCCCACATTCCCGCATGCGTATAAAGACCACCAAGCACGGCCCTCATGCATCGAAGGATATACTTGCGCATGAGGAGGAGGAAGAACATCTTCCTAAACATCGTCCCGTCTCGATTCTGCAGCTGATTTAGCCATTACACCTACTGGTTGTTATTTTTTTTATAATTACCCTTCCTGTTTCTGTCTTTTCGGATATATCTGAATAAAAGTTGGATATATCCAATATAAATAAACAGGGGGATAATTATGACATATCTGGTGCATGTGAATGATGGAATTAAAGATAAAACGCGTAGCATTACACCCCTTGTAAAAAATCACAAAAAAAAGAAACGCCATAAGCACGACTATCAGTACTGGCTGGCGGAACCCTATAACGCCGCACGCGGTGAGACATCGCTGTGGATAGCAGTAATCACGCAGGCTGTGATGGATGCACTAAGCAAATCACGTAACCCGGAAATACAATTCCATAAACGAGAGGCGATATACTGGCTGACCGAAAACAACAAGGATTTCATCATCGTATGCCTGAATGCCGGACTAGATCCTGACTATGTCAGGCAGAAAGCAAAACGTGCCATCTACAGCCCATCTCCATGGCGTGCAGAACCGGGCAAAGGTAAACGTTATCAGGAACGCAAGGCGTATCGAGAGCGTATAAGAAAGGAATGTGATTACACTCTCCCCCATGCCTCAGCCGAAATACTGCAATGCTTCAGCATGGCCATATGATGCTGCGCTCCACTGAAGTACAACGCCCGACCCGGGTTGTACGCGGGCGCGGCCGTCCACGCGCCACACGTCCGCAGCATGATCACGGCACACAGGAATTGCAGGAAAAGCGTCGGCGTGGTGAAACAAGTGAAATACTTGATCTATGCTTTGCGCGTGGCCTGATAACGCAAAAGCAGCATTGGTGCGGTATCCATCTGCGCTGGCTGTATACTCTGCGCTATGGCACACCCAGCGTGCAGGCCACACGGCTGGCTGATGTTACAGCAGACGCCAAACATTGCGACCCCGAATGGCAGGTGGCGCGCGATGATGAATACCGGAATGCACTTCATCTGCTCAACCAGTATGGCAATGCGCAGATTGTACTTGATGTATGCATATTCAACGAATCACCGGGATTCTTAAGGCCCACCGCACACATGGCTTCTCATACACATATAGAAGATGAATTTGCGTGCTTTACTGCAGCGCTGAATATCCTGGTAAAACACTGGTGTGAGAAACCGGCTAAGCCGTAGCCATATCCGAGTTAATGAATTTCTTGAAGCAGGACATCAGCTCAAGTATGCGATAGCGCGGAATGCACATATCATGCTCCGCCACATACATGAGGGAGTACAAGCGGGTTTTCATTTCGGACACATCTTCTTTCGGCAGGTCTGCTATATCGTGGCTGTTGAGCTTCTCAAACATGCGCATCGCTGTCTGTTTGTTTTCATGACACACGGGTATAACTGTTTTCTTATTTACTCTCAGGTTAATGATGTTGCGGCTCTTGGCAAAGGCGTCTTCCACTGCCTGCATCTGCTTGTCATCGCCCTTGTTATTGAGCAGCGTGAATTCTACCAGTGTCTGGTTACCCGCCAACGCCTCGGCCAGCGCGTTGATACCATGGTACCCTATAAGGTTTCCCTCGAGCCGCAAGCGCACCAACGTCTTATTGGTGCGCAACGTCTCTGCGAAGGCCTGCGCACCCGCATCCGATATTTTGTTGTTTGAAAGATCCAGTATGTTTAGCGTGTGATTGTTTTTCAGCGCACGCGCAATTGCACGCGCGCCCACATCACCGATATTACACTTATTCAACTGTAATGATGCGAGTTTCTGGCTGGTGGCAAGCATGTCGGCAAACGCACGTGCCCCCGTATCGCCAATCTCATCATTGGCCCCTATCGCAATTTCCATCAACGACGGATGCGGCGCAATCTCTGCGCATAATTTTTCGCTGACGTCACGGTCAAAACGGCAGCTACCCAGTATCATGGATTTCATATTCGTGTTCTTGGGCAAACGCTCGATGATAATCTTCATGTCCTCGCGTTCAATGGTGTAAGGGGCCAGGTTCAATTCCTGAACCAGGCCTTTTTCCAGACTTTCCTGCGTTTCTGGCAAAATCGGCATGCACCTTACCTTGAAAAAAGCCCCTTAATCAGGATGCCACAAAACACCCCAATATTAAGTTAAATACTATCATTAATAGATTAATTCTCTTTTAATCAATACATGTTAACATTAAAAATGGTTTATTTATAAAGGGGTACGGCTTGCGTAATGAGGGCGACAAAAGGCATTAGAATAAGAATACACGGTATGCTGTGCCGCTTATACGCCTGCGAGCGGGGAACCACCGCCATTGAATATGCCCTTATAGCTACTATTATTTCTGTCATAGCCATAGCCAGCATGCTGGTGATCGGCGGCTCGGTTAACACCTTCTTCACAAACGCCGCTAACGGTTTTCGCTAATTCGTAAAAAAAAGATTGGCATTTTTAGTTTTCATGCCTATAACATGTGCTTAGTGAGATACCTAAAATTTTAGACAAATTTTTCTAAAAATTTTTTTAAAAGACAGTTAAAACCCTCTGAATCTTATTGGTTTTTCCTGTTGCGCAGGCTCATGTGTTTTGTTATATTACTTGCAGCTGATACTTTCAGCGTAAACAATGTGTAGTTAAGGAGTATTACTATGAAGACGATGATTCGCTTTTTTAAAGATGAAGAAGGTGCAACCGCGATCGAATACGGTCTGATCGCAGCCCTGATCTCTGTGGCCGCTATTGCCGCCATGCAGGCTCTGGGTGGCTCTCTGTCGACCCTGTTCAACAGCGTTGCTACTTCGCTCCGCTAATCAAGTATTTTACTTGTTACATTCCAAAAACCCGCCTGTTATCAGGCGGGTTTTTTTCATTCTGTGCCACTCTTAATTTACGAAACTGTAAGCAAACCACCTTATAGTGTGTATCATACACCCATACAAAGCACAGGATCATGATAGATAAGCTTCTGGATATGTGGCTCACCATACTGCTCTGGACAGCCTTGTTCAGCACAGTCTTCCCATTGCTGGCCATGGTAATGCCATGTAATCCCGGGCAGAAACCGTGGCGCAAGGACGCACTGACCGACCTGATATACTGCTTCATTATTCCGCTTTTGAACCGTTTCGGGGTAATGTTCCTATTCATAACCGGGGCATATTTCATATTTTATGGGCAGTCTCTTGAAGAGGTCATCGAATACACCCGGAATGGTTATGGCCCGGTCGCTACGCTGCCCACCTGGCTGCAGATCGCCATACACTTCATTGTGGCGGATATCATGCTGTATTGGCTGCATCGTATGTTCCATGGCAAACAGTTATGGAAATATCATGCTATCCATCATTCCTCTACACAGGTAGACTGGCTTTCGACCTACCGCTTCCATCCGGTGAACTCATGGCTAAGCTTTTCACTGGTTGACGCCGCGTTGTTGCTTGCCGGGTTCCCTCCAGCCATAAGTGCGGCCCTGGCAGGATTCAATACCGTATATTCGGCTATGGTGCATGCCAACCTGAACTGGACATTCGGCCCGTTCAAATATGTCTTCGCAAGTCCGGTGTTTCACCGCTGGCACCACACATCACAGGCAGAGGGCATGGACAAAAATTTTGCTCCCACCTTCCCTATACTTGATGTCATATTCGGCACATTCTACATGCCGGAAAAAAGAATGCCGGAAACCTATGGGGTCCACGGCAGCAACATTCCGCATAGTTTTATCGGCCAGATGATCTGGCCGTTCAGGTCTAAGTAGCTGCTGGCGCAGCTTCAACAACCTGCTGCATAGCATCCACCTGCGGCGCCTGTATCATGGCCAGTTTGGCAGCATCCAGAACATTTATCCCCGAGAGTAATATCCTGTGTACTTTTACAGGGTCGGTAACACCACTTTTCTGTATGGCTTCGGGCACGGTACTGGCCTCAACTTCCAGAGCTGTCCCGTCTGGTTTCACCACCCGATAACGTGTTCCTGCGCCCTGCATGGCCTTTTTGGGTAGATCCAGTAATTCAAAATCCTTGGGAGCCTTCATTGCGATCCTTGTTCCTATAATCTTGATTATAACAGTATTTTTATAACCTTCACATAATTGCAATATTCGTGCCGGAAATATGTGTTATATATAATGGTGTTATTACACAGGGAACCAATGCCAGCAACCGAAGCATTCACCGTATCCGACCAGACCGCCGCCCTGCGGGAGCGTATTGCTGCATCCAGGACCGCCAGCCGACAGGGCTTTGATGGCTTCCGGGCCGGTCAACTCGCTGCTGCTTCCCCCGCAATCCCCCCTGAAGGGCTTGGTATCACTCTTGACACTGAAAATGATTACGTGTCGTCCCCCAGCGTTCCCCGCACACCCCGGAACCGAACGTCAGAAATATATTGATTCTAATTTAAGTGAAGATATCCAGCAGGCTCTGCTG
>JBFWQQ010000100.1:0-6771 GCA_050249355.1 Alphaproteobacteria bacterium
ATGGCGCTTGCCTCTGTGATGCTGATGTTGCTGCCGAACCGCCGTAATGAATATACCATATCCAATCAGGAAAATGAGCCTTGGCTGCAGCGCCTGCTGGGCCGCATCCTGTTCTGGCGCCGTAATGAAGAGTATACCGGAGAAGAAGAATACACAGAGGAAGACGAAGAGCTCGAACGCCCTGAACCCAGGGTGAGCCCGAAGCTTCCCACGCTGGCGCGACCTAATGCCCAGCCGACGCGCTCACAATCCAGCCTTGCGCTGCCACAGGGCGATTATGAATTACCGCCATTGAAACTGCTGACGCCAGCGCCACGCAGCCGTAAGACGGGCCTGTCGGAATCTGCCCTCACCCAGAATGCCAAGCTGCTCGAAAGCGTGTTGCAGGATTTCGGCGTCAATGGCAATATCAGCGAGATACGTCCCGGACCGGTGGTCACGCTGTATGAACTTGAACCGGCGGCTGGCACCAAATCATCACGCGTGGTCGGTCTTTCCGATGATATCGCCCGGTCGATGAGCGCCGTGTCCACCCGTATCGCCGTCATTCCCGGTCGCAACGCCATCGGCATCGAGTTGCCCAACTCAAACCGGGAAACCGTGTATCTGCGCGATATGCTGGAGGCCGATGAATTTGAAGCGTCGGAATCCAAACTTCCACTGGCGCTAGGCAAAGATATCGGCGGCATGCCTATCATCGTGGATCTGGCCCGCATGCCGCACCTGCTGGTTGCAGGTACCACAGGTTCGGGTAAATCAGTTGCCATCAATACCATGATCCTGTCGCTGCTATATCAGCTGACACCGGCCGAATGTAAGTTCATCATGATCGACCCGAAAATGCTAGAGCTTTCGGTATATGACGGCATCCCGCACCTGCTCACCCCGGTGGTCACCGAGCCCGGCAAAGCCGTGGTCGCCCTGAAATGGACGGTGAAAGAAATGGAGAACCGTTACCGGCTGATGAGCAATCTCAGTGTGCGTAACATCGAAGGCTACAACAAAAAGATCCGTGAAGCCAAGGCGCGCGGCCACGAACTGACACGCACCGTACAAACCGGCTTTGACGTGGAAACCGGTGAAGCCATCATAGAGGAAGTACCGCTGGAGATGGAAGAACTGCCATTTATCGTGGTGATCGTCGACGAGATGGCCGACCTGATGATCGTGGCAGGAAAGGAGATCGAAGGTTCCATCCAGCGCCTTGCCCAGATGGCGCGCGCCGCCGGTATTCATATCATCATGGCTACCCAGCGCCCGTCCGTGGACGTTATTACCGGCGTGATCAAAGCCAACTTCCCCACCCGTATCAGCTTCCAGGTGACTAGCCGTATCGACAGCCGCACCATCCTCGGCGATCAGGGCGCTGAACAGCTGCTCGGACAGGGCGATATGCTCTATATGGCCGGTGGCGGCCGCGTGACCCGTGTGCATGGCCCGTTCGTTTCCGATAAGGAAGTGGAACAGGTGGTGAGCTACCTTAAAACCCAGGGCGAGCCTGTATATATCGATGATGTCACCCGCGATGATGAAGAGGAAATGGCTTTCGATGGCGAAGGCGCTGAAAGAGATACACTGTATGATCAGGCCGTGGCCATCGTGGCACGCGACCGCAAGGCCTCTACAAGTTATATACAACGCTGCCTGAAAATAGGATATAATCGGGCAGCCAGCATTATCGAAGCCATGGAGCGCGAAGGAGTGGTTGGCCCGGCCAACCATGTCGGCAAGCGTGAAGTGCTTATAAGGGAAGCTTCCTAGTGTCATTCCGGCGAAGGCCGGAATTCATGCCCGCCCTTTAGCCCGGAGAATGATATGATAAACATAAGCTGGATAAATAACGTGAGCCGGATAGTCGCTATGAGAAATTCTATTATTACATGGATCCTGGCCTTCGCCGGGATAACGTTCTTATTGCTTGCTGCCCTGCCCGTTTTAGCCGAACAGCCGAAATTCGAGGCAACCTTCCTCTCGCAAAATGAGTTGCAGGAGCATGCCGAAGACATCTCGCGTATCGAAACATACCTGACCGGCCTGACCACTATTGTCGCCGATTTCACGCAGTTTGCACCCGATGGCACCCTGACCGCCGGAAAATTCTTCTTAAAACGGCCGGGCAAGATGCGCTGGCAGTACGATCCGCCTACCCCGGTACTGATCGTAGCCAACGAAACACAGCTGGTGTTCTTCGACCGCGAACTGGAACAGGTCAGTTACATCCCCATATCCGAATCCCTAATCGGGTTCATGGCAAAGGATGTCATACGCTTCGACGAAGAGGTCGGAGTAAGCAACTTTGAGAAAAATGCAAATGTCATTCGCGTGACGCTGGCCGAGCCCGACCGCCCCACCGAAGGCAGCCTGATGCTGGAATTCACTGACAAGCCTTTGCTCATCCGCAACATGGTGATCACCGATACGGCAGGTCAGGTCACGAGCGTAGCGCTGAACAACGCGACGTTCGGCACGAAGCTGGATAACAAGCTGTTCGTGTTCCGCGACCCGCGCAAACGCACACGTCACTAGGCTTTTTTACAAGGCAAGCTTTTTTTCGGCACAGGCCTAAAACTTCACAGATATTTAACAATACTGCCGTTGAATAGTCACACCGTTGTAATATCAATTATGCTATATTCAGGCATACACATCACGAGGCACCTTATTATGGATTCATTCGGTTTTGATAATGGTTTTGGCGATCTGGACAACAGTGCCGTGGGTCTTACACCGCTGGCGTATGTTCGCCCCGTTACAACCGAAGACGGTGTAAGCTACGCCGTATGCAGTGCCGACGGCACCCAGCTGGCCGTGTTCGCCTCACAGGAACAGGCGTGGTTCGCCGCCAAGCAGCATGATCTGGAACCGGTGCATATCCACTAAAATCCGCCCTGCTGCGTGGCAAACACGAACAGACGCCACAGTATGAATATTCCAAGTATCCACTTTAATGCAGCAAAACGGTTATACGCATACGGCAGTGCTGCGCGTATGGTTTCGCGCATTTTCTGATCGGTCACCTCCTCAAGGAATGGCCCATCTCCATGGAATATGCTGGCGTTGCGCCCGAATCTGCGAAAAGGAACGGTCTTTTTCTGCCACTTCACATGCATGTGGTGCACGTCTTCATGGTTGTCGCCAACCCGGTACGCATAGGGGGTAACCACTTCCGCCAGTGCCAACACCTGCCGGTGCCTTAACGCTACAGCGATGATATCATCTTCCTCGATACCCTTGGCCAGCCGCCATGTACGTTCCTGAAGGCGATTCAGTTTTTCCGGCGGCGCATCCGGATGCAGGGCCGCCAACAGGTGACGCAGGCCTGCCGGCCGATCGATCAAACCGAGGTCAGGTAACCGACCCAGCGGCAGCGGCAGGGTATCATGCCGGGTAATATCGTTTTCCTGTTGCTCCGATAACGGTATATGCTGCAGCCATACCGTCATGCCCTGTACCGCGCTGGATCACTGATACTATTATCGGCAAAACCCCTCAGGCGCAGCTGGCAGGCATCGCAATGGCCGCAGGCAGCGCCATCCTGTGGGTCATAGCAGCTGGAGGTCTGGCCGTAATCCACGCCCAGCTCCAGACCGGCGCGGATTATTTCGCCCTTGGTCATATGGATAAGGGGGGTATGGATGGTCACCGGCCGACCGGTAACACCACTGGCTGTTGCCAGATTTGCCATCGCCTGGAATGCACGGATAAATTCAGGGCGACAGTCCGGATAGCCGCTGTAATCCACAGCGTTGACGCCGATGAATATATCCTGCGCTTTAAGCACTTCCGCCCAGCCAAGGGCATAGGAAAGGAAAATGGTGTTGCGCGCCGGCACATAGGTCACCGGGATGTCGGCCGCATGCTCCACCGGCCTATCCTTGGGCACCGCGATCGCGTCATCTGTCAATGCAGATGCACCGAACACACGCAGGTCGATATCAGCCACCTTATGATCGACAACCTTGTAGTGCGCCGCCAGCAGGCGCGCGTGGTCCAGTTCCTCCATGTGCCGCTGACCGTAGCGGAACGAGAGCGCATATAGTGCATACCCCTGACGGGTAGCCATCGCCAGTACTGTGGCAGAATCGAGACCACCAGAAAGCAAGATCACTGCTTTTTTATTCATTATTCTATTCCCAGTATCTTGTGGGTTTGTAGGGACAGGTAATAGCCCTGAGCCGATGCAAGCTTCAGAGCATAGGCCACATTCTCTGCATTCTTTGTATCATCGTATTCATCCATCGGCTGCACATATACCGGTATGGCATGCGCTGTCTGCCCTATTTCAGCGACATGTTTATAGTCGGCACGGTGGGTGGAGACAATGAACTTAAATGCGCTGATGTATGGCAGCAGATCTTCACGAATGGGAAAATACCCCTGCCCTGTATTCTTAGGCGAACAGACAATATCTACTTCGGGCGGCAGTGCGCGGTATAGTGTTCCGTTGGTTTCAATCTGTACCATGTAGTCATCGGCAAGCAATGCCTCACACAGCGGCGCAATATTCTGCCGCAGCGGCTCACCGCCGGTAATCACCACCAACGAGCGCACACGCTTCCCCTCCACTGCGGATTTTTCATGCACCTGCTGCATCAGTTCGCTAAGCGCCATGGGAGTATACTCCTCGAACTCCGTGTCGCAGAAATTGCACGCAAGGTTACACCCCCCAAGCCGTATAAACACAGAAGGCACGCCGGTAAACGGCCCCTCGCCCTGTAGCGTCGGGAATACCGATTTCACTTCCAGCAGGTTGCCGTCATTATTGAGCGGTTTGCGTATCGGGTTGTCACCGAACATGGTTAGATCCCAAGCGCCATGACCGATAGCATGACGAGTACGGTGAAAGTTGCCACCATTCCGATCTGGCGGAATAGTATACGGCTCTTTGCGCCGGTTTCGCCTACCAGCAACCCATACGCATGGAACAGCCGGCCTAAAAACAGCATATACCCAAGACCATGCAACATCGCTTTGGATGCCCCGCCATATTCGCATAATGCCATTAGAATGAGTGCCATAGGCACGTATTCGATAAAATTACCCTGCGCCCGTATCTTGCGCTGAGTCATTTCGTTATCGCCTGCCCCCAGCGATATACGGAAACGGTAACGGTCAGCAATCACGTTCACCGACAGTAAAAACAACATGATCCCTAATAAACCGGCAAAAAACGCCGTGACATCCAGCATACAAATCTCCTATGCTCCTTGAATATGAAGAAACGCAAAAATACTGTAAATCCGGCGAACTGGCAACTGGCGACCCGTCTGGTGCGCGGGGGGCGCCTGCAAAGCGGTTTCGGGGAGACTTCCGAGGCCTTGTACCTGAACTCGTCTTATAGCTATGCCAGCGCCGAGAAAGGCCAGGCACGCTTTGAAGGCAGCGAACCGGGCTTCAAATATGGCCGGTATTCGCACCCCAACCTCGATATGCTGCAGGAGCGCCTTACCCTTATGGAAGAAGGGGCCGAGGCCTGTATCGTCACCGGATCGGGCATGTCGGCGGTATTTGCCGCCCTGATTTGCCAGCTTAAAGCTGGTGACCATGTGGTGGGCAGCCGGGCGTTGTTTTCTTCCTGTCATTATATCATTACCGAGATACTGCCGCGTTTTGGCATCACCACTACGCTGGTGGACGGCCCGGACAACGCAGCGTGGAAAAAAGCCATCAACGGAAAAACCCGCTGCGTATTTTTGGAATCGCCCGCCAACCCGGCGCTGGAACTAGTGGATATTGCTGCCGTTGCCGCCTTGTGCAAACAGCATAAAGCCTGCCTGATCGTGGACAATGTGTTCGCTGCGCCGCCCATTCAGAGCCCGCTGAAACTGGGGGCCGATGTGGTGGTATATTCCACCACCAAGCACCTCGATGGTCAGGGCCGCACCCTTGGTGGTGCCATATTAGGCAAAAAGAAATTCATCGAAAACACCCTGATGCCATTCGTGCGTCATACCGGCCCCCACATGAGCCCTTTTAATGCGTGGGTACTGCTGAAAAGCTTAGAGACCCTGCCGCTGCGCATGGCCCAGCATTGCGCCAATGCCAAACGGCTGGCCACCGTGCTGGAAGAGCACCCTAAGGTGACCCGCCTACTCTACCCGCATAGCAATAAACACCCGCAGTACAAACTGGCAAAGAAACAAATGACCAGTGGCGGCCCCATGATCGCGCTGGAGCTGAAAGGCGGCAAAACTGCTGCATTCCGGTTCATGAACGCGTTGACTGTATTCGATATATCAAACAATCTTGGCAATGCCAAAAGCCTTGCCACCCACCCGGCCAGCACCACCCATGCCAGCATGGATGCGAAAGACCGCAAGGCCGTTGGAATCACCGACGGGCTGGTGCGTTTATCGGTTGGCATTGAAGACATACGCGATCTGGAAGCGGATATCCTGAGCGCGCTCAAAGGCGTGTGAAATTCAGGTAACTTGGCACGCGGCCAGCCTCTAGCGCTTTTTCCTCGTAACGCGTGCTCACCCAGTCGGCAGGCGGATTTTTCCAATCATCGGCACATGTGGCCTGCCACTTAAATGCGTCACAGGCCGTAAGCCGTTCGAGCATCCATGTGCAATAATCTTCATCATCCGTGGCAAGCCGAAGTTCTGACCCCGGCTTCATAACGCGCGCCAGCATAGCAAGGAACGGCTGCGAGATGAGCCGCCGCTTGTGGTGCCGTGCTTTCGGCCACGGATCAGGATAGAGTATAAATACTTTATCCAGCGCAGCATCGGGCAGTTTTTCCAGCAACTCGCGCGCATCGTCATCCTG
>JBFWQQ010000101.1:0-6754 GCA_050249355.1 Alphaproteobacteria bacterium
ATGGAAATATTCGTGGGCGTCATGCAGCAGCTGCATGGTCTCGATAAAAACCCCCGGCATGAACAGTACATGCGGCGAAGTTTTGTCGTTTATCAGGTACTCTGTATTACTCATAAAGATGCCACCTATAACCGTATTATACCGCAGTTTTCCTTGATTAAATATTAATATTACATGACAGTTATTAGAGAAAAATTAACTAAAATGGCGCCAGAAGCTGCACAAGGCAGGTTGTTCAAACCAGAGCACTCGGTTTTTGTATCGGCCAATGCCGGGTCGGGAAAAACCACACTGCTCACCAACCGGGTGCTCAGCCTGCTGGTTCATGGGGTGCTGCCGGGGCGTATACTGTGCCTTACCTTCACCAACGCGGCGGCCAGTGAGATGTCGGGGCGGGTGCTGGAAAAGCTGGGTGAATGGGTGATGCTGGATGATGTCGTGCTGGCAAAAAATCTTACCGAGCTAACGGGCAGCGCTCCCGACAGCCGCATGATGACGCGGGCAAGGGGCCTGTTTGCCAAAGTGCTGGAAGCGCCTGATGGGGTGCGCATCCAAACCATTCACGGGTTCTGTCAATCATTGCTGCGCCGTTTTCCTGTGGAAGCGGGGGTGAACCCGCATTTTTCTTTGATGGATGGCCGCAGCGAAGAAGAGGCCCTGCGAGAGGCCCGCCTGCGCCTGTTCACCCACATACGCGATGGCAATGAACAGATACAGCAAGCGGTACAGGAGCTGGCTGCCGACTCTGGCGAGAAGATATTGCACGACACCCTGACCGCAATTGTGAAGAACAAGCGCAAGCTGTATGAACTGGTTACGCATGAGGCCGACATTGAGCGCACGCTGGATGTGTTGTGGCGCACGCTGGGTTGCCGCCCGTCCGATACGCCGGAACACTATGCGCAACAGACTTTAAGCAGCGACGCACAGCACCTTGCAACACTCCGTAATATTGCCGGACTGCTCATAGGAAACGGTAAGCGGGACAGCAGGCGCACCGCTGCTGCTTTGCTGCAATGGCTGGAATCTGCACGCGCATGGCCCGATACGGAACGCTACGTGGAGGCTATGCTGACAGATGGCCAGCCATATAAAACGTACTACAACAGTGGAGCTCTGCCGGACGAGCTGGCCGATATACTTATGCGGGAAGTTGATGCGATTGTGCAACTGCGTGAAAAACTGTACTCGTTGCAGCTAGCACAGCGCACGCAGAACATTTTGCTTATTGCGCACAGCCTGCTTTCGCTCTACCAGTCACTGAAGGAATCGGCAGCGCGGCTCGACTATGATGACCTGATCGTACTGGCCACTCGCCTGCTGACCCGGCCGAATATTTCGGCATGGGTACTCTATAAGCTCGATGGCGGTATCGATCACGTACTGGTAGATGAAGCGCAGGACACCAGCCCGGAGCAATGGGCCATCATTCGCGCGCTGACCGGGGATTTTTTCAGCGGGCAGGGGCGCAGCACCGAGCAGCGTTCGCTGTTCATAGTGGGCGATGAGAAGCAGTCCATCTATCGCTTTCAGGGGGCCGATGTAGCGCAGCTTGGAGTGATGCAGGATTATTTCAAACGCAAGATCGAAGACAGCGGCAATAAGGCGATCACTGAAGAGCTTATAAAATCCTATCGTTCGGTGCCGCAGGTTTTGCAGGCGGTGGATGCCGTGTTCAGTGATGACGAAGTGCGCCGCTGCGTGATGCTGCACGAGGACAAGCTGGCACATGTCGCCCACCGCGGGCACGAAAGCGGCGTGGTGGAGCTGTGGCCGCTCATGACCAAAGAAGAAAATCAGCCGCCGCCCCAGGTGCGGCTTGTACGCCAGATCACCGAAGGCATTGCAGAAATGCTAACACAGGGGATGGATGCGGGCGATATCATGGTGCTGGTACGCACGCGCAGCGGTGGGTTCGTCGACCGGCTGACGCGTTCGCTCAAGCGACACGGGATTCCTGTAGCCGGTGCCGATCGCATGCGGCTCAGCGAAAATCTTGCGGTGCAGGATTTGATTGCGCTGGGCCAGTGCATGCTGTTGCCTGAAGATGACCTGACACTGGCATGTGTACTCAAAAGTCCGATAGGTGGGTTGTCGGAAGAGGAATTATTCGCACTGGCCTATGAGCGTGGCAAAAAATCCTTATGGCAATGCCTCCAGGATTCCACGGCAGGCGGGCGTATTACGCAGGTGTACGAATTGCTTGCTGCCATGCGAAACAAGGCAGATTTTTTGTCGCCGTATGCGTTCTATGCGCATCTGCTCGACACGCGTGGTGTGCGGGCGCAATTCATCGGCCGCATGGGGCAGGAATATGCCGACCCGATTGATGAGTTTCTGTCGCAGGCCATGCAGTATGGACGCAGCCACACGCCTAGCCTACAAGGATTCCTGAGTTGGCTTGCTGCTAGTGAGGCAGAAATTAAACGCGACATGGAATATGCGGGCGGAAGCGTGCGCATCATGACCGTGCATGGCGCAAAAGGCCTGCAGGCGCCGGTAGTGATATTACCGGATACCGCCGACCTGCCCCATACCAAAAGTACCGTGTTGTGGCATGCGCCCACCGGTCTGCCGCTGTGGCCACGCAAGGTTGCGCATTTCAACAAACTCAGCGGTGACCTGCATGCGCTCGAAAAGCAGGCGGATTACGCCGAGTATTGCCGCCAGCTTTATGTTGCGATGACACGCGCCGAAGACCGCCTGATCATCTGCGGCGAAACATCAGGCCAAAAAGCCAATGAAAATTCGTGGATTGCACTGGTGCAGCGCGGACTGCAGGGCATAGCGACAGAATACAATACGGCGTACGGCTCCGGCCTGCGACTGGGTGATACGCCATCGGCGCATGCAAAAATTTCTGAAAACATATCAGCAGCTAAAGCAGCTGGTTTTGATTTCCTTTTGCGGCCAGCTCCAGAAGAGCCGGAACCATCGCGCCCATTGTCGCCTTCGCGTACCGCTGATGACGATCCGGCTGCCGCCTCGCCGCTGGAGGCGCGGCGTTCGTTCAGCCGTGGCCGCCTGATTCATGAGTTGCTGCAGTATTTACCTGACGTAGTGCAAGAACTGCAGGAGAATACGGCGCAGAAACTCGCTTCCGGTTACGCCAGGCAGATGAACTCAGAGGATATGCAGGCCTGTATCAATGAAGCGTTTGCGGTGCTGCGCCATCCGGAACTTGGTTTTTTGTTTACGCAAAGCGGACTGGCTGAAGTGCCGGTCACCGGTACCGTACACATCAAGAACCATCCGTTTATCGTGTCCGGGCAGGTTGACCGGTTGGTGCTGGGTGATGCTGTCTGGATCGTTGACTACAAAACCGGCCGCCAGCCCCCTGCCGATGTAAAGGACACCCCACCGGCCTATTTGCGCCAGCTGGCGCTGTACCGGGCCCTATTTGTGGAGATGCAACCGCAAAAACCTGTACAATGTGCCCTGGTATGGACGCAAGCGGCGCAAATCACCCCCATTCCTGCCGCTCTCCTTGACGCCGCGTTAAACAGCACCTACATATAACGTATCACTGTTACAGAAAGGACAAGCCATGACGCTCAACGTTGATGACAATGAATTCGAAGAAAAAGTACTGAAATCCTCTGGTCCAGTACTGGTAGATTTCTGGGCGGAATGGTGCGGCCCGTGCCGTCAGATCGCCCCGGTGCTCGATGAGATCGCCAAGGAGCGCGCAGGAAAAGTGACCATCGCCAAGGTGAATATCGATAAAAACCCCGGCACCCCACAAAAGTATGGCGTGCGCGGCATACCGACCATGATCCTGTTCAAGGACGGACAGGCGGTATCCACCAAAGTGGGTTCACTGCCCAAGAGCAAACTCGATGAGTGGCTCGATTCTATCGTAGCGGCCTAAGGTTGAAAGGCAGGCAATGTCTGCCATAGACCGGTTTAACAGTGCGATACGCGATGATTTCCAGCTCGCGCCGTTAGTAGCGGCCGAGCTGGAATTCGTTTTGCATGGCGCCCCGGACGATCTATCGTGTTCGGCGTTACACGAGATAATTCAGCAGGCCGGGCTTTCCCCGCACAAGGTAGAAAAGGAACAGGGCCGGCAGCAATACGAGGTGGCCCTGCTGGGTATGCATCCGGCCTGGACATGCAGGAATATAGTGGCGCTCAAATCATTGCTGCAGGAATACGCTGCCGCGCGTGGCATGCAGGCGGATTTTTCTGCCAAGCCGTTTGCCGATCAGCCCGGCAATGGCATGCACATCCATATCGACCTGATCAACCGGGAATTAAAATCGGCTTTTTTTAAACAGGATGCCGTTATCAGCGATGCTTTGAAACACAGCATTGGCGGCTTGCTGCACTGGATGCTACCGAGTATGCCGGTATTTGCCCCACATGAAGAATCCTATGCCCGCTTTGTAGGGCAGCATAATGCGCCAACCAATGTAAGCTGGGGAGCAAACAACCGCACGGTTGCCCTGCGTCTGCCGGACGCACCGGAAGGGTTACGGCATATCGAACACCGGGTGGCCGGTTCGGATACAGACCCCGGGCAGGTGATCGCGCTGATCCTAGCCGCCATTCATGACGGGCTGGGCAGCAAATATGCACTGCCAGAGCAAGTGTATGGCGATGCGGCGCTGGAGCAGTACGCACTGCCTAAATTTCCAACTACATTGGATGCAGCATGGCGGCTATGTGAGAATTCGGAACTGTGTGATACGATACGTGAAGTTACAACGTAATTCAGCCAACTTTCTTTAACCCGCCGGCCAATTCCTTCACGAACGTACGGGCCGCCTGAACAGCGTCCTTCTTATCATTAGCCGATGCGATGACCTGTACCAGTGCAGAGCCGACCACCACGCCATCGGCATGCGCGGCCACCGCCTTTACATGCTGCACGGTTTTGATGCCAAAGCCTACTACCACCGGCACCGGCGTATGCTGGCGCAGCATGTACAGCTTGTCTTTTAGCGGTTCGGTATCCAGCGAGGATGCGCCGGTAATGCCGGTGAACGAAATATAATACACAAACCCGCTGGCTGACTTGGTGATCTTTGCCACGCGCTCTTCGCTGCTGGTGGGTGCGATCAGGCGGATAAGACTGAGATCGTCTTCTGCCAGCAGGGGGCGCATTTCCTGTTCTTCTTCCGGCGGCAGGTCGACCACGATCATACCATCCACGCCGCACTCGGCGGCATCGCGGCAGAAGTCCTTCACGCCGTAATGGTAGATCGGGTTGTAATATCCCATGAGGATGACCGGGGTGCTGTCGTCTCCCTCGCGGAAGGATTTCACCAAGGCCAGAATATCTTTCGTGCGGATGCCGTTCGCCAGCGCGCGCTTACTGGCCGCTTCGATCACCGGGCCATCGGCCATGGGGTCGGAAAACGGCATGCCGACCTCGATTATGTCGGCGCCTGCTGCTGGGAGGGCCGTCAGCACTGCTTTGGTAGTCTCGATATCCGGGTCGCCTGCCACTATGAAGGTGACAAGCGCTGCGCGGTTATCGCTGGCCGCCTTGTCAAATGCCTGTTTGATACGCCCGGTTGTCATAGCTCGATTCCCACGGCTTTGGCCACGGTGAAAATATCTTTATCGCCGCGCCCGCACAGATTGACTACCATCAGGTGGTTATCGGGCAGGCTGGGTGCAATTTTCAGCACATGTGCCAGCGCATGTGAAGGTTCCAGCGCCGGAATGATGCCCTCCAGCCGCGATACGGTCTTGAACGCATCCAGCGCCTCATCATCGGTGATGGCGACATATTCCACACGGCCGTTATCCTTCAGCCATGCATGTTCTGGGCCGATGCCGGGATAATCCAGCCCGGCGGAAATGGAGTGTGCCTCTTCGATCTGCCCGTCGTCATTCTGCAGCAGGTAAGTACGGCACCCATGTAGCACGCCCGGCTCGCCCTTGTTGATAGAAGCAGCGTGTTCACCGGAATCAAGGCCCTTGCCAGCCGCTTCAACGCCGATCATGCTCACCGATTCATCGCCAATGAACGGGTAGAACAGGCCAATAGCGTTCGATCCGCCGCCGATGCAGGCCACCAGCGTATCCGGCCCACGCGCTTCGGCTTTGTGCATCTGCTCTTTTACCTCACGGCCAATGATGGACTGAAAATCACGCACCATGACCGGGAACGGATGCGGCCCTGCCGCCGTTCCGATAAGGTAATAGGTATCTTCCACATTGCTCACCCAGTCACGCAAGGCGGCATTCATGGCATCCTTCAGGGTTTTCGACCCGGCTTCCACCTTGCGCACTTCGGCCCCCAGCAGGCGCATGCGGAACACGTTAGGGGCCTGCCGTTCGATATCGCGCGCCCCCATGTAGATCACACATTGCAAGCCGAACAGGGCGCATACGGTGGCGGTTGCCACGCCATGCTGCCCGGCGCCGGTTTCGGCGATGATACGCTTCTTGCCCAGTTTCTTTGCCACCAGCGCCTGGCCGATGCAGTTATTGATCTTGTGCGCGCCGGTATGGTTCAGCTCGTCGCGTTTGAAATATATCTTGGCGCCCCGGCAATTTTCGGTAAGGCGTGAGGCAAAATACAGCGGGCTGGGGCGGCCAATGTAATGGGTGTAATAATACTTCAGTTCGCTCTGGAACTTCTCATCGTCCTTCAGGCCGTTGTAGGCCTGTTCGACTTCCAGTATCAGCGGCATCAGGGTTTCGGCGACAAAGCGCCCGCCGTAATGGCCGAAATGTCCCGTATCGTCGGGTGCTTCGAGTAACAGTTCGTTCATGCTTTCGCTGCGCGTATGAATTG
>JBFWQQ010000102.1:0-6689 GCA_050249355.1 Alphaproteobacteria bacterium
CTGCTGGAACTCTATTATGACATGCTGCTCATCCGCCGTTTCGAGGAAAAGGCCGGCCAGCTGTATGGCATGGGCCTGATCGGCGGGTTCTGCCACCTGTATATCGGTCAGGAAGCGGTGGTGGTGGGTATGCAGGATTGTATTACGCCCGATGACAGCGTGCTGACCAGCTACCGCGACCATGGCCACATGCTGGCGTGCGACATGGATCCCAAAGGCATCATGGCTGAACTTACCGGGCGTATTGGCGGATTTTCCAAAGGCAAGGGCGGCAGCATGCACATGTTTTCGGTCGAAAAGAATTTCTACGGCGGCCACGGCATCGTGGGCGCGCAGGTGCCGATCGGCACCGGCATTGCGTTTGCGCACAAGTACCGTGGCAACAAGAATATCTGCCTGACCTATTTCGGCGATGGTTCGGTGAACCAGGGGCAGGTGTACGAATCGTTCAACATGGCCAGCCTGTGGAAGCTGCCGGTGATCTATATCATCGAGAATAACGAATACGCCATGGGTACAAGCGTGAAGCGCTCGCACTCCACTACCGAACTATACCGGCGCGGCGAGGCGTTCGGCATACCCGGCAGGCAGGTGGACGGTATGGACGTGCTGGCCGTGCGTGTAGCAGGGCAAGAAGCGGTGGAATATGTGCGTGGCGGCAATGGGCCGTTCTTGCTGGAAATGAAAACGTATCGTTATCGCGGCCACTCCATGTCCGATCCGGCGAAGTACCGTACCAAGGAAGAAGTGGAAGAATACAAGGAGCATCACGATCCTATTACCCAGATGAAGAACTACATTATGGAGCAGAAGGCCGCCAGCGAAGATGAACTCAAAGAGCTGGATAAAAAGATCAAAGCGATTGTGGCAGAAGCCGCGGAATTCGCCAAGGAATCGCCCGAGCCGGACGACAGCGAACTGTGGACGGATGTGGGTGATTCAGGTTCGAGGTTCGAGGTTTGAGGTTTCGACATGACTAGAATTCAAGATTATAAAGACTTGACGGTATGGCAAAAATCCATGCAATTGGCAGAAGATGTATTTAAGTTGACGGAAAATTTTCCGAATACGCAGCGTTATGTGCTGGTTGCGCAGATTCAGCGATGCGCGTTGTCCATTCCCAGTAACATTGCCGAAGGCAGAAGCAGGCATTCGCATAAAGATTTTATTTATCACCTGAACATTGCACGTGGCTCTGTGGCTGAACTGGAAACCCAGATTATTTTATCTTTTCGCTTGGGTTTGATTGATGAGGCATCCAGAAGTAATATTGGATCTCTTTTGGAAGAGATAAGACGTATGTTGTTTGGCTTAAGAAAAAGCCTGAAACCTGAAACCTCAACCCTGAAACCCGAAATAGAAGAGTATGTCTAAGTTTATCGTCCTTGCCATCGCCGTGCTCACGCTCTCTGCCTGCGGCTGCATGCTGGAAGAGGGCGACAGCACAGCGGCAGGCGATTACTGGCGCGGTTGCTGGGCCGAAGCCAAGGGAAACCCGAAGGGAGAATGACATGTCGAACAACAGCGTATTGATAGATTTCATCCGTGATGCATTCCGTGCCGGAAAAAACAGACAAGAAACTCATGCGGCGCTGAAAGAGGCTGGCTGGCAGGAAGAAGAGCTGAATGCCTGCTGGGCGCGGTTCCATGAAATGAATTTCCCGGTGCCTGTGCCACGGCCTACGGTATATGCATCGCCACGCCTTACCACCCTGAATATCTTCTATTTCGTGGTGCTCTATATCAGCATCTATTCGGTCATGTCGATATTGTTCACGTTTCTGGATTATCATTTTCCTGACGGCCTGGGCCGTATGGCGGGCACTTATTATTCCACCCGTCCTATCGGAGATAGCATCAAGGGTTACCTTGCCGCCATCATCGTTGCCGCGCCGCTGGTATGGCTTACCAGCCGTGCGTTGCAAAAAATCAGCGCCGCCATTGGCCAGTCCATTCCGGTGATGCGCCTGCGCCTGCTTAACCTGACGCTGTTCATTGCCGCCATTACCATCCTGTGCAATGGCATATCCTTTGTATATTATTTTCTCAGCGGTGAACTGAGCATACGCTTTGTCATCAAAGTGATAGCGCTTTCGGTGCTTTGCACCGGTCTGTATTACTATTTCCGCCCGGAAATGAAGTCCAATGAGGAAAAGGCTTAAGCAAATGCAAAAGGTGCTCCTTTCGGTTTCTGTCGTGCTGCTGCTGGTTATTGTCGGGTATTCGTTCATGATCGTGGGCAGTCCGTCCTACCAACGCCAGCTGCGTGAGGATTCCATAAAGATAGAGGATATGAAAAACATCCGTTGTACCATAGAGAATTATTACTACTCCAATGGTGTGCTGCCAGCCGACATGCAGGCGATCAGGTCCTTTCATAACGAACGTATGAATGGGCGGGTCAATGGCCATTATAACTCTGGCAAATGCCATTGTTTCATGCCGTCTGAGATCAATCATACCGATCCGCAGGGTCAGGAGTATGCATATAGGGTGACAGGCAACCCGGCGAACGGAAAATACACACTGTGCGGGGATTTCAATGTTGCTGCGGAAGAGCTTAAAAAGAACAGGTATGTCAATGATGCCTGGGCCAAGGATTACAAGCAGGGCCACCATTGTTTTGAAGTGACTATCAGTAAATGTACCAAGTAAGGGTTTAGATTATGGCGCAACAAACTGTAAGAGAAGCACTGCGCGATGCTATGGCCGAAGAGATGCGGGCCGATGGCGAAGTATTCGTGATGGGCGAAGAAGTAGCCGAATACCAAGGCGCGTATAAAGTAACACAGGGCCTGCTGGATGAGTTTGGCGCGCGCCGCGTGGTGGACACGCCGATCACTGAACATGGCTTTGCCGGGCTGGGCGTGGGTGCCGCTATGGTAGGGTTGAAACCGATCGTGGAATTCATGACCTTCAACTTCGCCATGCAGGCGATGGATCAGATCATCAACTCGGCGGCCAAGACCAAGTATATGTCGGGCGGTCAGATAAGCTGCCCGATGGTGTTCCGCGGCCCGAACGGTGCGGCGGCACGCGTGGCAGCCCAGCATTCGCAGTGTTATGCCAGCTGGTACGCCCATATTCCAGGCCTGAAAGTGATCGCGCCGTGGGATGCGGCCAGTGCCAAAGGCCTGCTGAAGGCGGCGATACGCGATCCCAACCCGGTCATTTTTTTGGAAAACGAAATTCTCTACGGCCAGAGTTTTGACGTGCCGGACGATAACGATTTTGTGCTGCCCATCGGTAAAGCAGCCGTGGTACGTGAAGGCACGGATGTGACCATCGTGGCGTTTTCCATCATGGTGGGTAAAGCGCTGGAAGCGGCGGAGAAGCTAGCAGAAGAAGGCATCAGCGCCGAAGTGATCGATCTACGCACCCTGCGTCCGCTGGATACAGAAACCATTATAGAATCGGTGCAAAAAACCAACCGCTGCGTGAGCGTGGAAGAGGGTTGGCCGGTGGCAGGTATGGGCTCGGAGATCGCCGCCCTCATTATGGAACAGGCATTCGACCATCTGGATGCGCCGGTTGCCCGTGTGGCTGGGGCTGATGTGCCGCTGCCTTATGCGGCTAACCTCGAAAAACTGGCCCTGCCACAGGTGGATAATATCGTAGTAGCGGCCAAACAAGTCTGTTATAGAGAGTGACATGCAGTTGCTGCGCGCCATATCGATCATCCTGACGCTGGTGGTTTGCACAAAAACCGCGTTTGCAGTGAATTGCCTGAGCGAGAATTGCCTTACGCTGCATTACGTTGAAAACGCCGGGCAGCTTTCTTCTATCGAGGCGGTGGTCAAACAGAAGCTGCAGGCGGCGGAATCGCTGGTCGATGTAAGCAAGTTCGGCCCGGTGGCAATGGCATACAGCAATTATAATGTTTATCCCGATACTGGCAATGGGACATGGGTGGTAGATGGCTATGCTACCTATGAGTTGAAAGACAAACTATCAAAAGAAGCGTTCATGGCGGTCCTGCAAGCCAACGGAATCGAAGTGGAAGCGTTACAACCATCAGAAATTTGTTCACATTAACGGAGGATATCATGCGGAAAATACTGTTCACAAGTGTAGCGATTATAATTTTTACATCACAGGCCCATGCAACCAAGATCGTGGCTGACAGCAACTGCAAGCTAGTGGAAACGGTTACGGTAGGCGTCAATATAAATAATGTGATGGTGAACACCATTGCCGATGCCAAGGCGCAGTTCGATAAGAAAAGTGCCGAGGTTACAGATGTTGCGGGCGAGCTCAAGATCGACAGCCATCAAATGCAATCCGCCAATTACAATATATACGCGCAAGGCAATGGCAGTTATAACATGAGCGGCAGTTTCCAGTACAAGATGCCGTCATCCGAGATGGCTTTCAAATTTGCTACCACACTGGAGAAAAAGGGCCTGACGCCCAGTATAAATTCCAATTCGTACCGTCAGGGTAACTGTAACTAACTCTATAATACCAAGCACTGCAGGATATATCATGCCTATCGAAATTCTGATGCCCGCCCTTTCACCCACCATGACCGAGGGTAACCTCGCCAAATGGAGCATAAAGGAAGGGGATACGGTGGAATCCGGCAAAGTCATCGCCGAGATCGAAACCGATAAAGCCACGATGGAAGTCGAAGCGGTGGATGAAGGCACGGTAGGCAGGATCCTGGTGCCCGCAGGCACCGAAGGCGTGAAGGTGAATGAAGTGATCGCCTTGTTGCTGGAAGAGGGCGAGGATGCTTCTGTTCTGAAAGACTATAAACCAAAGAGCGCGCCTGCAGCAGCCGTGAAGAAAGAAGAAAAGAAAGAGCAAAAGGCAGAAGCCAAGCCGGAACAAAAGCCCATGCAGGTGGGTGTGTCGCAGGCCCAGCCCATGCCACAGGTGGCAGCCGGTGGCGGTGGCCGCGTCTTTGCCAGTCCGCTGGCAAAACGCATAGCCGCCAGCGAGGGCGTACAGCTTTCACTGATTCAGGGTTCTGGCCCGCATGGCCGCGTGGTGAAGGACGATGTGCTGAAAGCATTGGCATCTGGTGGCACGGGGCGCGGTGCAGTAATGCGCAATCCCAACGAGATTACGGCGATACCGAACAATAATGTACGCAAGGTGATCGCGCGCCGTCTGCTGGAATCCAAGCAGACGGTGCCGCATTTTTACCTTACCATTGAATGCGATCTGAATGCGCTGCTTGCGGTGCGCCAGCAGATCAATGACGATGCGGCTGACCGTGCGGGCAAGGACGCTAAACCGGCCTATAAACTTTCGGTGAATGACCTTGTCATTAAGGCGGTGGCACTCGGTTTGAAGAAAATACCGGCAGCCAACGCCTCATGGAGCGATGAAGCGATACTGCAATACAACAACGTCGATATTTCGGTGGCGGTGGCGACCGATGGCGGGCTTATAACGCCGATCGTCAAGAACGCCGACCAGAAAACCGTGGTGCAGATATCGAACGAGATGAAAGACCTTGCGGCGCGTGCACGTGCCAACAAGCTGACACCGGAAGAATTCCAGGGCGGCGGCTTTTCCATTTCCAACCTCGGTATGTATGGCGTGAAGCATTTTTCCGCCATCATCAACCCTCCGCAGGGCTGCATACTGGCGGTGGGTAGCGGCGGAGAGCGCGTGGTAGCGCGTGATGGCAAGATGGAGATACGCAACATGATGGAAGTGACGCTGTCGTGCGACCACCGGGTGGTCGATGGTGCGGTGGGCGCTGAGTTCCTTGCCGCTTTCAAGCGTTACATTGAAAGTCCGGCGTTGCTTCTTCTATGACAGAAGATGACACAGACGAGAGAGATCCGGATGATGAAAATCCCATACTGATCTATATAATCTGGGCGGTATTTCTTGGTATAATTTTTTATTCACTAATAAAGGAGTTGTTATGAAAAAATTATTGCTAGCACTATTCTGTTTGTTTCCGTTATCCGCGAGTGCTGTGGATGAAACCCCTGCAGTTCGCGAAGCCCTGAAAGAATGGGTGGCGGCTATTGAGGCGCGCGATGTAGCGCGCACGGTGGCGCTGTATGACAAGGACTCTGTCATGCTTTCTGCATTTGCCATCGACCCGATCACCACGCATGAAGGGCTTACGCAATATTACACCAAAGTAGTAGGCGAGCCGGGCATCCGCATCGTGGTGTCGAAGCAGGATATCCGTAATTTCGGTAATGTGGCGGTGAACACCGGCCTGTACCGCTTCCAGTATACACAGGATGGCGAACCGATGGATATACCGGCGCGCTTTTCGTTCGTGTATGTCAAAACGGTGGATGACTGGAAGATCATCAGTCATCATTCGTCGATTGTTCCCGGTGCTCCCAATCAGGAGTAACGCAACATGGCAAAAAGCATGAATGCAGGTGTGGCCCGGCTGCTGATTCTTTGCGCTGTTTGTTGGCTGGCGGGTATGGGCTGGTATCAGCTGCAAATCCTGCCATCGCAGCAGAAAAAAGAAGGCATACATATTTCGCTGGGAGATGAATCGGAGATCCATATCGATTCTTCCGGCATCAAACAGACCGACAAGCAGGAAGTGCGCATGGAGAAACTGGCGATCATTACATTGCCAGCCCTGCTCATATTGTTGCTGATCCCTGTGTATGGCTGGGTGGCAGCGGGGTTTAGTGCTAAAGGAAACAATCAATAATTACATGCGTCCTTCCTGCGGAAGCAGGAATCTCGGGATT
>JBFWQQ010000103.1:0-6554 GCA_050249355.1 Alphaproteobacteria bacterium
CTTATCTTTATTAAACCGCCCGATATTGCCCATGAGCTGTTCTATGAAGCTCAGCTCGTGCCCTTCCGTAGGCGTTTCACGGCTGCTCACGTCAATATCCTGGCTGTTGGAAAGGTTGTAGCCCTCAACATTACTTACCATGCCCATATCATCGAAGGTGATGCGCACTACATCTTGTTCGACCACTTCAGGTGCCAGGAACGCTGTGGTTTCCTTGCGGGTGGTGATATAATACCAGGTTTCGGGCCCGAATGTGGAATGTGATGACGGCGAGCCCAGCACGGTGATTACGTCATCCTTGCTGTCACGGCCGGCTACGATCATCTCGCTGATGGTGCCGTCGCGCACATAGCCACGGTTCTCGATCTTGGGTGAGCAGCCTGCCACAGCTAGCAGGGCAGCCAGCCATATGGCTGTAACAGATTGAAATGATTTCATAAACATCATATATTGGTTGGCGGTCACGTTAGCAAAGCACCTTGGCAAAAGCAATCGTTTTTGCTTGGTTTTTCGCACACTGGGCGCTAAAAAGGACAGCTGAACTAATTTAAGGAGCCCCCTATGGGAATAATGCCCGACAGCTGGATACGTGAACAGGCCCAAAAAGGCATGATAGAACCGTTTGTGGAAAGCCTGAACCGCGAGGGGGTGATTTCCTACGGCGTGTCAAGTTACGGCTACGATGCCCGCGTGTCGGACGAGTTCAAGATATTCACTAATGTCGATTCGGCGGTGGTGGATCCCAAGGATTTTTCGCCCAAAGGTTTTGTCGATCGTAGGGGCCCGGTGTGCATCATTCCGCCCAATTCGTTCGTGCTGGCGCGCACAGTGGAATATTTCCGCATCCCGCGCGATGTGCTGGTGGTGTGCGTGGGCAAAAGTACCTATGCGCGCTGCGGCATCATCGTGAATGTGACGCCGCTGGAGCCGGAATGGGAAGGCCATGTGACGCTGGAGTTTTCCAACACCACGCCGCTGCCAGCGAAAATATATGCCAACGAAGGCGCGTGCCAGTTCCTGTTTCTAAAAGGCGACAGCGTATGCGCGACGTCGTACGGTGACCGCAAAGGCAAATACCAGAAACAAACTGGTGTGACCCTGCCGAAAGTAGAAAGCGCCGCATAAATGACCCAAGCCGCTCCCCAGTTGTCGCACGGTATGTTGCGAGCCATCCGGCCCGAGGATAATGCGCAGGTGGCGCACATCATTCGCGCCGTACTCACCGAGCATGGCTGCACCGGGCCGGGCTATGCCATCCATGACCCGGAGGTGGATGCGATGTATGAAACTTACCAGCAGCCGCGTAGCCAGTATTTCGTGGTGGAAGAGCTGGGGGTGGTAGCCGGTGGCGGCGGTGTGGCGCCGCTGAAGAATGGTGACGGCATGACCTGTGAATTGCAGAAATTCTATGTGCTGCCGCAATATCGCGGGCGCGGCTACGGCAGGCTGCTGCTGGACGCATCGCTGGCAGCGGCGCGGCAGGAAGGCTTTGCGCTGTGCTATCTGGAAACATTGCCATTCATGGAAGCTGCGCGTGCCATGTATGAGCAGGCCGGATTTAGTGAGATAGACGGGCCGATGGGCAATACGGGTCATTACTCGTGCGATAAATGGTATGTGAAGGAATTGACAGGAGGTGCGGCATGACCAAAGGTTCCAAGCCGATCGTCACCACCGATACGAACATGGTTTTCTGGAATGATATTGAAGGCGCGCCGACGTTGGCCGTTAATGTGCGTCTGGATGTACGGAGATTACTTGAAGCTGCCGGTCACCCTGCTGAAGAAAGCGCGATCCGTGCACGTCGTTTGAATGCTGCGCAAGAAGCGATTGTAGGTGCTGCAGAAGAGAGTTTGGGAAAGCAGCTGGAACCGTATGGATTCAGGAGAACCAGCGGCGGGTACGGTACGAAAGAGCATGTGATAGGTTTTGCCACTCGCGATCCGGAAGGTGTTGTAAAGGCCATGCAGGACTATGGCATAGAAAATATTACTCTGCAGAATGGGGCGAATCTGCCGCACATTGCAGAGCAACCCATTCCGGCGGCGGGTGGGCTTTCAGCCAAAGCACAGTTCAGGGCGCAGCTGTGCGAGGCCGTGGCGGTTGTTGTTGAGCGGCCCAGCGAAGTGATTTCTGCTGCAGCTGCGGGCGGGCGGGTAGGAAGGTAAGTATGGATAAGATACGCATAACCGGCGGCACTCCGCTGAAAGGAAGCATCCCCATTTCAGGGGCGAAGAACGCTGCATTGCCGCTAATGGCAGCCAGCCTGCTGACCGATGAAACATTAACGCTTTCCAACGTGCCGTACCTTGCTGACGTAATCACTATGGCGAATCTGCTGGCGCAGCATGGCACTTCGCTGTCGACACGGGAAAGCGGCGCCGGGCCGGGTCGTATACTTGCGTTATGCAGTAAGGATATTCATAATTTTACCGCGCCGTACGAGCTGGTGCGCACCATGCGTGCATCGGTGCTGGTGCTTGGACCGTTGCTTGCCCGCTTTGGTGCGGCGCGCGTATCGCTGCCCGGTGGCTGCGCGATCGGCACCCGTCCGATCGACATGCATCTGGCCGCACTGGAACAGATGGGGGCGCAGATCGAGCTGGCCGATGGCTATATTGCGGCAAAAGTCGAAGGCCGCCTGAAAGGTGCGGATATCCGGTTTGATAAAGTATCGGTGGGTGCTACCGAGAACATATTGATGGCGGCCTCGCTGGCCGATGGCGAAACAGTGATCCACAACGCAGCGCGTGAACCGGAAGTGTGTGACCTTGCCGAATGCCTGGTGAAAATGGGTGCGCGCATCGAGGGCATCGGCACATCCGAAATACGTATCACCGGCGTAGAGTCGTTGCATGGCTGCAAACATATGGTGGTAGCCGATCGTATCGAAGCGGGCAGCTATGCCGCCGCAGCTGCCATCACCGACGGCGAAGTGGAGCTGCTGGGCGTGTCGGCGGACCTGATGCGATCAGTCATCGATGTGTTTGCCCATATCGGCGTATCCATTGCCGAAACATCACGCGGATTATTGGTAAGGCGTAGCGGTGCTATATGTCCGGTTACAATAAAGACTGATCCGTTCCCCGGCTTCCCGACCGATATGCAGGCGCAGATCATGGCGCTCTTGACGCTGGCGGATGGCGATTCTTCCATTACCGAAACGATTTTTGAGAATCGTTACATGCACGTGCCGGAACTGGTGCGCATGGGCGCAAAAATTACCGTTGATGATTCGACGGCGGTGGTGCACGGTGTAAAAGAACTCAAAGGCGCCGAAGTGATGGCAACCGACCTGCGCGCATCCATGTCACTGGTGATCGCGGCGCTGGCGGCCAAAGGTGAAACCACCATCAACCGCGTGTATCACCTCGACCGTGGCTATGAACAGCTGGAAGAAAAACTCTCGGCGTGCGGCGCGCAAGTGGAACGCATCAGCAGCAAAGGCAGGCTGAAGGTCGTGAAGGGCGAGGCGGCCTGAGCATGCCATCCGGCCTCGTGATAGCACTACCCAAAGGGCGCATACTGCAGGAACTGGTGTCGGTATTCAAGAAGGTCGGCATCGAGCCGGAGGATGCATTTTTTGATGATGCGTCGCGCCAGTTGCAGTTCACCTGTAAGGGCTCGGACATTCGCCTTATCCGGGTGCGCAGCTTTGACGTTGCCACATTCGTAGCGTTTGGCGCCGCGCAACTTGGTGTAGTGGGCAGCGACGTGCTGGAGGAATTCGATTATCCGGATATTTATTCGCCGCTGGATCTTGGCATTGGCACCTGCCGCCTGTCATTGGCCTGCCCGAAGGATCAGGCACAGGATCTTTCGCGTGCCAGCCATGTGCGGGTGGCGACAAAATACCCCGATACCACGCGCCGTTATTTCGCTGGCAAAGGTATTCAGGCCGAATGCATCAAACTGTCCGGGGCAATGGAGCTGGCGCCAAAGTTAGGTCTGGCGCCGTACATCGTCGATCTCGTCAGTAGCGGGCGCACCCTGCAGGAGAATGATCTGGTCGAGTGCGAGGTAGTCATGCAGGTGTCGTCGCGGCTGATCGTGCACCGTACTGCCTTGAAAACGCGTGGGGAGCAGGTCGATAGCCTGATCGCGCGTTTCAGCGAGGCCACCCATGCCAATTAAGCTCAACAGCCATGATGCTGACTACCTGCGCACGCTGCAAAAGTTCCTGAATGCCCGCCACGCAGATACCGGAAATGTAGCAGGTGCAGTGCAGGAAATCATTGCCGCCGTCCGCACGCAGGGTGATGCGGCGCTATTTGAATACACCAGAAGGTTTGATCGCTTTGATGCCACCGGCGATTCGGTAAAGGTGCGGTTGGAAGAAATGACGCAGGCGATAGAACTGTGTTCGCCTGAATTGATGAAATCATTGAAGATGGCCGCCAAGCGTATTGCAACCTATAGCGAAAAGCAGATGCCCGAAGACCTGCTGTATGTGGATGATAGCGGTACGCAGCTGGGCCATCGCTGGGGTGCGCTCGATAGCGTGGGGTTGTATGTGCCCGGTGGCCTTGCTGCTTATCCCAGCTCGGTGCTGATGAATGCCATACCGGCCAAGGTGGCAGGGGTGCAGCGGTTGGTGATGGCGGTGCCGGCACCGGAAGGGAAAGTGAGCCCGGCGGTATTGGCTGCAGCGCACATCGCCGGTGTAAAGGAAATCTACAAGGTGGGTGGCGCGCAAGCTATTGCTGCACTGGCCTATGGCACGCAAACCATCCGGCCGGTCGATAAGATCGTGGGGCCGGGCAATGCTTATGTGGCCGAGGCCAAGCGGCAGGTGTTCGGCAACGTGGGCATCGATATGATCGCTGGCCCGTCGGAGATACTGGTGATTGCCGACAGAAGCTGCAACCCTGAATGGATCGCTGCCGACCTGCTGTCGCAGGCCGAGCATGATGTGCTTGCGCAAAGCATCCTGATCACCGATGATGCGCGTGTGGCCGTTGAAGTGGAAGAGGCAGTGGAGCGCATTCTGCAAACCTTGCCGCGTAAAGATATTGCCCAAAAATCGTGGCAGGAATATGGTGCCATCCTTACTGTAGAGAATGTGGAACAAGCCTGTGAACTCGCCAACATGATTGCACCCGAACATATGGAACTGGCGGTTGCCGACCCGCAGGGCTGGCTTCCGCACATACGGCATGTCGGCGCAATATTCCTTGGTTCCCATACGCCCGAAGCAATAGGCGATTATATGGCCGGCCCGTCGCATGTGCTGCCAACCTGTGGGAGTGCGCGTTTTTCTTCCGGCCTGTCGGTGTTCGATTTCCTCAAGCGTACCTCGATCATCGGATGTACGCCGGAATCCTTCGACGATCTGGCAGAAAAGACCGTACTGTTGGCCGATACCGAAGGGCTGCAGGCGCACGCATTGTCGGTACACATACGAAAGCAGGGGACATGACCACCGAGTTCATCAAAACCATCGCACTGGACGAAAGTGCCAATGTCCGCCGCTCTATGGAAGCCGAGCATGAGCGCACCATCGCCATCAACGACCTGCAGCATCGCAACCAGTTCCATGCCCATTGCCTGGAATGCGGCCCTTACGATGTGAAGCTGGCCGTGCGCGAGAACCGGCTGGTATTTGACATCCGCTCGGCCCAGAGCGAGAACAAGGCCGAACTGGTGCTGTCCGTGCAGCCATTAAAGCAGATCATCCGGGATTACTTCCTGATCTGTGAAAGTTACTACGAAGCGCTGCGCACTGCCAGCCACGCCCGTATGGAGGCTATCGATATGGCGCGCCGCGGGGTGCATAACGAGGGTTCGGCCCTGCTGCAGGAGATGATGACCGGCCGGGTGAGTGTGGACCCGGAAACCGCACGCCGCTTGTTTACTCTTATTTGCGTGTTACACATCAAGTAGGGGCTAGGTTCTAGCATAAAACACTTGGCCTTTGCTTAATTCCTGCTAAAACCTAGCCCCTAGAACCTAGAACCCTTATTTTATGGCCAAAGAAGAACTATTAGAATTCCCCGGCGTTGTCACCGAGTTGCTGCCCAACGCCACCTTCCGTGTGACGCTGGAGAACGGCCATGTGGTGATCGCCCACACATCCGGCCGCATGCGCAAGAACCGCATCCGCGTGCTGGCGGGCGACAAGGTGATCGTGGAAATGACCCCCTACGACCTGACCAAGGGCCGTATCAAATTCCGCGAAAAATAGTCTGTTATGACAAAAAAAGCTTTTATACTTGCCTCTGCTTCGCCGCGTAGGTTGCAATTATTGCAACAGGTGGGGATTTATCCGGATGAGGTGTTACCGGCTAATATTGATGAGGTACAGTATAAAGGCGAGAATATTGTGCGGTATGTGCAGCGTATGGCATTGGAAAAAGCTCAATCGGTGGCGATATGCCGGCCCGGCTCCGTTGTATTGGGAGCGGACACCATTGTCGTGGCAGGCCGGCGGATATTGCCAAAAGCTGAAGATGAGGAAACAGCCCGCGAATGCTTGCGAATCCTGTCCGGTCGCCGCCACCAGGTATATACCGCGGTATGTGTGATTCATGAGGGCAGGGTGCAGCAGGCATTGG
>JBFWQQ010000104.1:0-6285 GCA_050249355.1 Alphaproteobacteria bacterium
AGTGCATGCTGATTACATATCCTGAATCTGCCTTCTTTTCGCGGAACAACATTGACGCCTGTTGTTCTATAGTAATCATTCTCAAGCGCAGGATTCACCGGTAAATTTCCTGTAGCCGCCATAATGCCTATCAGGGATGCCTTTAATCCGCGGGCTAACTTTGCCATATTTGCTGCTGATAATTCCTTTTGCTCGGGATCGGTCACATCCGGCTGGTCACTTCCCTCATTGTCCCTTCGCTTTTCTATTTCCTCCGCTGCACGAGCAAACATATAACTACTGCCGATCACGTCTCTTAACGTCGCATCATTTTTGAATCCGAATATACCTAGCGCCATACGCTGCCTGTCAGGATCTTGTATTTCAGCAATCTCCATCAATCCTTTTGTATACTCTACCAGCTTACTCCTCATCAGTGGTATGACCTTGCCGCTATCAATATCCTTTTGGAATCTTTCCGGATAATACCGTTCGATAAATTTCCGCGCCCAACTTAGGTAATGCGCCATTGCGGCAGGGGACAATGCTGTGTCGTTGCGTTTTTCTGCAGAATCATTATGTTCTTCTTGTGACATAAACTACATCTCGCGCCATTAGTTAATGATGGTTAACCTACCTGCTTTTTATTGAACAGACAAGATAATGCTCGCCTCCCCCCTCACCCGCCGTCGCCTGAACCAGTTCGTCGCCAACCGTCGTGGCTTTGTGAGCCTATGGATATTCCTCGCGCTGTTCATATTTACGCTATTCGCCGAATTCATCGCCAACGATAAGCCGCTGCTTATTAATTATAATAACGAATATTATGCGCCGGTACTCAGCACCTATAGCGAGCAGACCTTCGGCGGCGACTTTGAAACTGAAGCCGTTTACCGCGACCCGTATGTGCAGGAACTCATCAATGCAAAAGGCTGGATGATCTGGCCGCCTATCCGCTACAGCTACACCACCATCAATTTCGATCTGTCGCAACCCTCGCCTGCCCCGCCCAATGCAAGCAACTGGCTGGGCACCGACGATCAGGGGCGCGATGTGCTGGCACGCCTTATTTACGGTTTCCGTATCTCGGTATTGTTCGCTCTTGCACTGACGCTCACCAGTTCGGTTATCGGCATTCTGGCCGGTGCCATTCAGGGCTATTTTGGCGGCAAGACCGATCTCATATTCCAGCGTTTCATCGAAATCTGGTCCGGCCTGCCGGAGCTTTTCATCCTCATCATCCTCGCCTCCATGATAACCCCCGGCTTCTGGTGGCTGCTGCTCATACTACTACTGTTCAGCTGGATGTCACTGACCGCCGTAGTGCGCGCCGAGTTCCTGCGCGCCCGTAATTTTGATTATGTGAAAGCTGCGCGTGCCCTTGGCGTGAATGAGTGGCGCATCATGATCCGTCATGTATTACCCAATGCGATGGTAGCTGCTATGACCATGATACCGTTCCTGATGAGCGGCGCCGTGACCGCCCTTACAACCTTGGATTTTCTGGGCTTCGGCCTGCCTGCCGGTTCGGCCTCGCTGGGTGAGTTGTTGCTGCAGGGCAAGAACAACCCGCAAGCCCCGTGGCTGGGATTTACCAGCTTCATCACCATCGCGGTGATGCTGGCGCTTATCATCTTCATCGCCGAGGCCGTGCGCGACGCGTTCGACCCGAGGAAGGTGATGAAATGAACCTGCTTTCGATCAAAAACCTATCGCTTACCTTCCGCCACGATGGCCGGAAGGTAGAGGCGGTAAAACATGTTTCATTGGAAATGGGCAAGGGTGAATTCCTCGCCATTGTCGGTGAATCCGGCTCGGGTAAATCACTCACCGCCCTGTCCTGCATGGGCCTGCAACCCAAGGCTGCCGCTATTTCCGGTAGCATCCAATTTGCAGGGCAGGAAGTTATCGGCGCGCCCGATAGCATCTTGCGCAGTGTGCGCGGCAATAATATCAGCATGGTGTTCCAAGAACCGATGACCGCGCTTAACCCGCTGCACACGGTAGAAAAACAACTCGGCGAAATGCTGCGGATTCATAACAATGCCAATCATTCCGGGCGCATTCTGGAACTATTGGAATCGGTGGGGCTTGGCCATTTCAAAGACCGGCTGAACAACTACCCGCACCAGCTGTCCGGCGGTGAACGCCAGCGTGTGATGATTGCCATGGCGATGGCCAACAATCCCAAGCTGCTCATCGCCGATGAACCGACCACAGCGGTGGATGTTACCATTCAGGCGAAAATATTGAAGCTACTCAAAGAACTTCAGGCCAAGCACGATCTTTCCATCATGCTCATCACCCATGACCTGACCATTGTAAAACGCCTAGCCGACCGGGTGGCGATCATGAAGCAAGGCGAGATCGTGGAGCAAGGCAAGGTCAGCCAGATATTCGCCGCGCCTAAACACCCCTACACCCAGAAATTGCTGGCCTCGGAGCCTAAAGGCAGTGCCGCCCCCCTGCCCGCTGACGCTGCTGAGCTGATACAAAGCGAAGAGCTGAAAGTGCATTTTCCCATTCGCGGCGGCGTGTTTGGCCGGGTGAAGGATTATGTGAAAGCAGTGGACGGCATTTCCATCGGCATCAAGCAAGGCGAAACGCTGGGCCTTGTAGGTGAATCCGGATCAGGCAAAACTACGCTGGCGATGGCACTTTTACGGATGATCCCCAGCACGGGCCGCATCGTGTTTATGGGCCAGAATATAGATGAGCTGACATCTTCCAAGGTTCGCCCGCTGCGCCAGCATATGCAGCTGGTATTCCAAGACCCGTTCGCCAGCCTCAACCCACGCATGACGATTCAACAGATCATTGAAGAAGGATTGCTGGTTCACGAGCCTAACCTCAGCGCCGCTGAGCGCACACAAAAGGTGGGGACTATTTTGCACGAGGTGGGGCTGCCCGCTGATATCACCTCGCGCTTTGCGCATGAGTTTTCCGGTGGCCAGCGCCAGCGTATTTCGATTGCCCGCGCCATGGTACTCAATCCTTCGTTCGTAGTGATGGACGAACCCACCAGCGCGCTTGATTTGACCGTTCAGTCTACCATCATCGACTTGCTTAAAGACCTACAGAAAAAACATGGGCTTGGCTATATATTCATCAGCCACGACCTGCGCGTAGTCAAAGCCATTTCGCACCGCATTGCTGTGCTTTACAAGGGGAAAATAGTAGAAGTTGGCCCTACCACCAACATCATCGACAATCCCCAAGAGGAATATACCGCGAAGTTGATAAAGGCGGCAATGCTGCGTTAGTCACAAAATATTCACTTGAGCGGCCCTCGGGCTGTGCGAATATCGCCCTCCCCTGAATGGATAAACCCTATGCCCGCATGGACAACCCGTATCGCAAATGATGCTGCGCCTGCTTCTCGCCCCAGTGTTGCCGTGATTGGTGCAGGTGTGGCGGGCCTTACCGCAGCATACAAACTTTCCAAGAAAGGCTTCGCTGTTACGGTGTATGAGGCCTCGCAGCGTATTGGCGGGCGTATCTATACCGATTACGATGCCTTCAAGGAACAAGGCCAGTTTTGTGAAAAGGGCGGAGAGTGGATAGACAGCACGCACCATGCGGTACACGAACTGGCCCATGAGCTGGGCCTAGAGATACAGGACATCAGTAAAAAGCGCACCGGCGAAGATCTTTTTTATTTCAATGGAATATTTCATCCCCCTTCCGATTTCCTGAATTATGACCGGCAAACCGGGCAGACTACGGGCGACTATTTCCATCTGGCAAAATATATCGGCAAGGATCGCAAAAAGGCACGGTTAAATCATGCTTACGCCAGACAACTGGATGATATGAGCGTTGAAGCATATCTCGACAAGGCGGCACGTGAAACCCAGACGCCATCTTGGGTCATACAAGCCCTTAAAGTTGCTTATAAGGGCGAATTTGGCGCGGAGCCTTCGGAACAGAGCTCTCTGCTCCTTATCAACCAGATCGGTGTCGGCATGAAGCGGCCATTCGAGGTTTACGGGCCCAAGCAGGATGAATCACAACGCATCAAAGGCGGCAACCATGCACTCATAGAAGCGCTGAAGAATGCTATTGAAAGCAATGGAGGCAGGATACTTACCGGCCACAAACTCACCGCTATCGACCAGCGGACAGCAACCGGCGAAGACATACTGCTCACTTTCAGTGCCAAAGAGTCGGGGCGTCCTATAAGGATACGCTCCAACTATGCCGTATGCACCCTGCCCTTCAGCAAGTTGCGCGAGGTGGAGGGGCTGGCAGACCTGAAAGAACGCGGACGGATAGGTGAGGAAAAATACAATGCAATCCAATCGCTTGGTTATGGCAACATCGTCAAGATCATGCTCGGCATGCATGGCCATCCGCTTGAAGATAACCCAGCCATACCGTTTACTGCTAATGGCAGTTTTCGTAGCGACAACCCGTATCTGCAGAACACTTGGATAACCTCGGTCGGGCAGAAAGGCGAACAGGACAGTATCCTGACCGTACTGGTCGCCGGCAATGAGGCTAAACAGCCGCCGGGCACTATTGTGCGCAACTGCAAAAAAGCTTTTGCAGCGTTGGCGGGTAAGAAAGAGGATGACATATTCAACCACCGGCATTCGGTACAAGTCTGGCCGCGCCATGAATTTTCCAAAGGCAGCTATGCCTATTTCAAAACCGGCCAGTACACGACCCTGCGCAATGTTGCAGGAACGCCGGAAATCGGCGGCAGACTAGGATTTGCTGGCGAGCATACCGACCCCCTGCTCTATGGATATATGTGTGGTGCCATCGCTTCTGCCTGTCATGAAGCGGACCGCATCACTCAGCAGGAGAAATCTTTGAATGGCACTGCTGATCATAAGATTCCAAAGGCCGCGCGCGGCTGAAACCTTGCTTTTGGGTAATTAATCCCATAAAGCTACCCAAAATTCTGGGTAATATGCGCCATCACGACACCATATTCGCATTATCGACTCCGCTGGCACGTTCAGCGGTAGCGGTCATTCGCGTGTCCGGCCCCTCATCCCTTGCCACCTTGCAAACCCTCACCGGCAAAAAAGAATTCAGCCACGGTATGGCCAGCTACTGCGCCTTTTCAGATGACGCTCATATTATAGACCGTGGCCTCGCATTGTTCTTCGCTGGCCCAAAAAGCTTCACTGGTGAAGATTGCGCCGAGCTTCACCTTCATGGCAGCCTCGCCTCCATTCGCCATATGATAGACGTATTATCCCGGATGGACGGCCTCCGCTTGGCCGAACCGGGAGAATTCACCCGCCGCGCCTACTTGAATGGCAAAATGGACCTGCTCGAAGCCGAAGGACTTGCCGACCTGATCGATGCCGACAGTAGTGAACAAAAGCGTCAGGCCATGGAACAAATGGCCGGAAGCGGCAGCAAATACTACCATGAACTGCGCGATCGCATTATTCGCGTTCTGGCGCATTTAGAAGCTTATATCGACTTTCCGGATGAAGACATACCCGAGAGCGTTCTTGATGGCCTTGGCGGACAAATATGTGAGATTTCGGCTCTTATCACGCAAACCCTTGCTGACAGCCATCGCGGTGAGCGGCTGCGTGAGGGTTTCAACGTGGTGATACTCGGTGCGCCCAATGCCGGCAAGTCTAGTTTGCTGAATCGCCTGTCGGGTAAGGACGCCGCCATCGTATCCCACACCGCTGGCACCACACGTGATGTGATCGAGGTCTCGCTTGACTTAAATGGCTTCCCGGTCAATTTGATCGACACGGCAGGCCTGCGTGAGAGCATCGACGAGATCGAGGAAGAGGGCATCCGCCGCGCCAGGGAACGCGCCAGCCATGCCGATTTGAAGCTTATATTATTCGACGGAACCTTATCCAAAATGGATATATCCTTGCTTGGTATGGCACAGGAACACGATATCATCGTAATGACCAAGGCAGATCAGGGCATGTCACAACTACCTGACATATCTATCAAAAACCATATATTATCCGTTTCGTCTATAACAGGGCAGGGTACAGACGGGCTTTTAGCCGCCATCACTAAAACCATCAGCAAAACCGTGGGGGCAGGTCAGCCAGCCATCATTACCCGCGCCCGCCACCGCCAGATGCTGGAGCAGGCAAGGGGGCACCTAAACGCGTGGAACACCCGGCTGCCACTGGAACTGGCCTGTGAAGAACTGCGCCAAGCCGCTGTCGCTATTGGCAAAATCACTGGAAAAATACAGGTAGATGAGCTATTGGATGTCATATTCAAGCAATTTTGTATTGGGACATGAGTGTTCCATGAAGGCATATGATGACATCGTGAGAGGAGGGGGGCATGCTGGCTGCGAAG
>JBFWQQ010000105.1:0-6188 GCA_050249355.1 Alphaproteobacteria bacterium
TCGCCTTGCATGAAAAAAGCATGGCCCGACTGTTTGAGCGATACTTCACCGGCCGTAATGAAATACCTTAGGTAAATCTGGGGCCGCAGCATTATGTCGGACATGCCGGAAGGCATCGCGGTAAAGACCGCAATCTGCTGATATTTTTTAATGATGAAGAGTTGCGGCAGCATGTCCGCTCCAAAGATACGATCATTGTTGATTTCCCGCCCAACGAAACCCATGTCGAGAAACTGGGTGAGCGTCCTCCCGCGGCTGTTGTCCCTAAACGCCGCAGCTTGATGGATATAGTTTTGTTCCGCAACAGATCACACGAAGCAGGAAGAAGCGCATGACTGAACAGACATTGGATATCGTCTACGACATCCCGGCGGTCAGCGACGAGATACGCCCGCACACACTGGTGGTGTTGGTGGATAACGAATTTGGCGTGCTGGCACGCGTGGTCAGCTTGTTTTCCGGCCGGGGCTACAACATCGAATCGCTCACGGTTGCTGAGGTGGAGCATGAGAAAAAACGTTCGCGCATCACCATTGTCACCAGCGGTACGCAGCATGTGATCGACCAGATACGCAAGTTGCTGGATAAAATGGTGCCGGTCCACTGGGTAGTGGACATGACGGTGGAATTGCCGCATGTCGAACGCGAGCTGGCGCTGGTAAAAGTGGTGTGTGATAAGGCGCAATATCCAGAGTTATCGAACATAACCGCAGGGTTTGGCGCTCGCGTGGTGGATGAAACAGGCAATGTATATGTATTTGAGCTGACCGGAGAAAAACAAATGGTTGATGAGTTCATTGAACGGATGCAGCCGCTCGGCCTTACCGAAGTATGCCGCACCGGGGTGGCCGCGATCTCCAAGGGCAGCGACACGTTATGAGTTCTGCAGCGTTGCGCGCGTTCTTCTTCGGCAGATCGTGGCGCAACCGGCCCTATCTCATTTCGCCATTCTTTGATTTCATGATGAGTGGGGGGTTAGCGATCATTGTCATTGCGCTGATCCTGCTGCTACTTCCGCCGCAGGCGGCGGATTTTGACCGGCACGTATTGTTTGCCAGTGTGCTGATGGCCTATCTTGCCTATCTGGTGAATGATCCACATTTCATGGTGTCGTATCAACTGTTATATGACAAGTTCCCGGAACGCTTGCAAAGGCTGCGGCATCACCGGGAATTGTATCTGCGTACGCTGGCAGCCGGCGTGTTTGTGCCGGTGCTGATGCTAGGATATTTCTGTTACGCGCTGGCCTTGCACGATGCCAGGCTAATGAACTGGGCCTTTACCGCCATGATGCTGATCGTTGGCTGGCATTATACCAAGCAGGCGTTTGGTGTGTTCATTATGTTATCAGCAGTAAAGAAGGTGTTCTACCCGCAGTGGCAGCGCCTGTTTTTTCTGGTTAACAGCTATGTGGTGTGGATCGTCTACTGCATATCCGCCCTGTCGTATAACGATCATTACGATGATTATATTGCACAAGTCGGCGGGTTGGATCTGGTGCCGTTAACGCTGTTCACACTGAACGCCGACGCGACTAACATTGTGGGTGGGGTATTCGTGTTCTTTGCCTTGGGTTCACTCCTGCTGGCGGTATGGGATCGTAAGAATCCGGCCTATTCCAAGACCGGGTTGCTCGGGTATCTTTCCATGTATTACCTGTTGCTGTCGGCAGCCCTGCATCCCATGCTGATCCTGGTCTATCCATTCTTCCATTCCCTGCAGTATCTACTGTTCGTATATGCGTATCGTCGTGGCGAGGCCGGCCATAAATTATCCACCGCACAAGATGAGATGCAACGCAGTGCAATCCGCTGGCAGGTGGTGCGCTCGGTGGGGCTTGCGCTGGTACTGGGTGTGGTGTTTTTTTTCCTGTTTCCTGCTTTGCTTGAGCAATGGTTCAATTCGCAGCAGAACCTGTTCCTGCCGGTAACCGCCGCATTTATCATTTTCATTAACATTCACCATTATTTTATAGATAACGTACTATGGCGAAAAGAAAATGAAGAGGTAGGCCGCTATCTTTTTTTTGATAAAAAGGCAGCCGTGTGATCATAGATATAGACCCGGCAAAATTTCCTGAAGATAAAAAGGTGGTGCAGGAATTATTCCGCGAATACCAGCAGCTGTTAGGTATCGATCTGGGATTTCAGGATTTTGAGCATGAACTGGCATCACTGCCCGGACGTTATGTGCAGCCCGCTGGAAATATCGCGCTGGCGCGCCTGGACAAACAGGTGGCAGGATGTATATGCTGGTACCCGATGTCAGAAGAAGTGGTTGAAATTAAGAGGTTATATGTGCGTCCGGCGTTCCGGGGCCGCAATGTCGGACGGATGCTGATGCAATATACGATCGAATCGGTGACCAAGGCAGGGTATGAAAAGGCGCGCCTCGATTCGCTGGGCAGGCTGAAAGAGGCGGCAAATCTCTACGAATCCTTTGATTTTAAGCGCATTAGCCCGTATAACGAGAACCCGCTGCCGGATGTGTATTATATGGAACTCGATCTGGCTGCCCGTAAACAGCCAGCATGATATTGGAAAGGAAGCCCATGAAAGTTTATTATGATTCTGACGCCGACCTGAAACTCATACAGGGCAAGAAAGTCGCCATCATCGGTTATGGCAGCCAGGGGCATGCCCATGCTGCCAACCTGCGCGATTCCGGTGTAAAGGATATTCGTGTGGCGCTGCGCCCGGATTCTATTTCGGTTGCCAAGGCCAAAAACGCCAAGTTTGAAGTGATGACCCCTGCCGAAGCGGCCAAGTGGGCCGACGTGGTGATGATGCTGGCACCCGACGAAAAGCAGGCGGAGATATATGCCAATGAAGTTGCGCCCAATATTAAAAAAGGTGCCAGCCTTGTGTTCGCTCACGGGTTCAATGTGCATTTTGAACTTATCGTTCCCCGCGCCGACATGGATGTGTGGATGGTGGCACCCAAAGGCCCCGGCCATACCGTGCGCGGTGAATATACTAAAGGCGGCGGTGTGCCGTGCCTTATTGCGGTGTATCAGGACGCATCCGGCAATGCCAAGGAACTGGCGCTATCCTATGCGTCTGCTGTGGGCGGTGGCCGCAGCGGTATCATCGAAACCAGCTTCCGCGAGGAATGCGAGACTGACCTGTTCGGTGAGCAGGTGGTGCTGTGCGGTGGCCTGACCAATCTGGTGCAGGCGGGGTTTGAAACGCTGGTGGAAGCGGGTTATGCGCCGGAGATGGCGTATTTCGAGTGCCTGCACGAAGTGAAGCTGATCGTCGACCTGATGTATGAAGGCGGTATCGCCAACATGCGTTATTCCATTTCCAACACGGCGGAATATGGCGATTATAAAACCGGCCCGCGCATCGTGACCGAAGAAACCAAAAAGGAAATGAAACGCGTGCTGGATGATATCCAGTCGGGCCGTTTCGCCCGCGACTGGATGCTGGAAAACAAAGCCGGTTGCCCGAACCTCAAAGCCTCGCGCCGCATTTCACAGCGTCATCCCATCGAAGAAGTGGGTGGCAAGCTGCGTGGCATGATGCCGTGGATCGCCAAGAACAAGCTGGTCGATAAAGCGCAGAATTGACAGATTTTCTTAATGGCTTTGCCATTTAGAGAATCGTCATCCCGGAAAATGCATGGCATTTATCCGGGATCTCGTGCAGCATACCGTGTCGCCCTAGATCCCCGCTTTCGCGGGGATGACAAGTTAAAAAATATCGAATACATATGGTTAGTCACTAACCATTAGGACATAATCCCTATGAAAGAACGCATCATCATCTTCGATACTACCTTACGTGATGGCGAGCAATCGCCCGGTATGTCCATGAATCTGGATGAAAAGCTGCTGGTGGCTGAGGGGCTGGATGCCATGGGCGTCGATGTGATCGAGGCTGGATTCGCCATGGCCAGCAACGGCGATTTCGAAGCGGTGCGTGAGATAGCAGGCCGTATAAAAAATTCTGTCGTATGCTCGCTGGCGCGTGCAAAAACCGCCGATATCGAACGCGCCGCTGAAGCGCTGAAACCGGCCAAGCAATCACGCATCCACACCTTCATTTCTACCAGCGACATCCACCTGAAATACCAGTTCAAACTGTCGAAGGACGAAGTGCTCGATATCATCAAAGACACGGTGGGGCTGGCGCGCAAATTCACTGACAATGTGGAATGGTCGGCTATGGATGCCACGCGCTCTGATAAGGACTATCTGTGTAAAGCGCTCGAAGTTGCCATCAAGGCGGGCGCTACCACGGTAAATATCCCCGACACAGTGGGCTACGCTACGCCGGATGATTACGGCGACCTGATCGCATACATCAGGAATAACGTATCGAATATCGACAAGGCGATCATTTCCACCCACTGCCAGAACGACCTTGGCCTTGCTACCGCCAACTCGCTGGCCGCCATCCGCAACGGCGCCCGCCAGATCGAGTGCACCATCAACGGTATTGGTGAGCGGGCAGGGAATACAGCGCTGGAAGAAGTGGTAATGGCAATAAAAACCCGCGCCGACATGTATGATTTCGCTGTCGATATCGACACCACCCATATCATGAAACTATCGCGATTGGTTCAGAACATCACCGGCGCGTTGGTGCAGGTGAACAAGGCCATCGTAGGCGCTAACGCGTTCGCGCATGAATCCGGCATCCATCAGGACGGCATGCTGAAACATTCCGGCACCTACGAGATCATGACGCCCGAATCGGTCGGCCTGACCAAATCCAATCTCGTGTTGGGCAAACATTCGGGCCGCCACGCGTTGAAGGATCGTATCAGGGAATTGGGTATAGAGATCGGCGATAATGCGTTCGAAGAAGCATTCCACCGCTTTAAGGAGTTGGCCGACAAGAAAAAGGAAGTATTCGACGAGGATATACTCACGCTGCTGGATTCCGAATCGCGCAAGGAAGACCCGATCCAGTTGCAGTCGCTGCACATCACCTGCGGCACCGATGGGCCGCAAACAGCGATGTTGTCGCTCACGGTCGACGGCGAGGTACGCCGCACCACGGTGGAAGGAAATGGGCCGGTGGACGCCGCGTTCAACGCTATCCGCGCTCTGGTGCCGCACGATCACAAGCTGAAGCTCTATCAGGTGCATGCGGTAACGCACGGTACCGATGCGCAGGCCGAAGTGACCGTGCGTTTACAGACGCAGGACGGGCGAATCGTTAACGGTAATGACAGCGATGTCGACACGGTTGTTGCATCCGTGCTTGCCTATATCAGCGCACTGTGTAAATTGCAGAGATTACAGGAACGTAAAAGCGTGTTGCCGAAAGCATCCGCTTCATAGTCATACAGGGAGTTACCTATGTTCCATAAACTGTTCGGCATGGTGTCTTCGGACATGGCTATTGATCTGGGCACAGCCAACACGCTGGTGTATGTCAAAGGTGCCGGAGTGGTGCTCAATGAGCCTTCGGTAGTGGCAATGAAAGATGCCGGCGGGGTGATGACGCCGTTTGCGTTCGGTAATGAAGCCAAACTCATGCTGGGCCGCACGCCGGCCAAGATCGACGCTAAGCGCCCGCTCAAAGACGGGGTGATAGCCGATTTCCAGTCTGCCGAAGAAATGATCAAGCATTTCATCCATAAAGTGCATAACAGGAATTCCCTGTTCCGTCCGCGCCCCCTTATCATCATCTGCGTGCCGTCGGGCTCCACGCCGGTAGAGCGCCGTGCCATTCAGGAAGCTGCCGAAAACGCCGGCGCGCGCGAGGTGTTCCTGATCGAAGAGCCGATGGCCGCTGCCATTGGTGCCGGGCTTCCCGTTACCGAGCCGACCGGCTCGATGATCGTGGATATCGGTGGCGGTACGACTGAAGTTGCGGTGCTGTCGCTTGGCGGCATTGTGTATGCGCGTTCGGTGCGCGTAGGTGGCGACAAGATGGACGAAGCCATTATCTCCTACATCCGCCGTTACGGCAACCTGCTGGTGGGCGAAACCACCGCAGAGAAAATCAAAAAGGAAATTGGTGCAGCGTGCGCACCCGTGAATGGCGAAGGCAACCTGATCGAGATCAAAGGCCGCGACCTGCTCAATGGCGTGCCCAAAGAAATTACCCTGTCCGAGTACCAGATCGCCGAGTCGCTGGTCGAGCCGGTGGGCCAGATCATCGAAGCGGTGAAGGTGGCACTGGAATGCACTCCGCCGGAGCTTTCCTCGGATATCGTTGATAAGGGTATCG
>JBFWQQ010000106.1:0-6136 GCA_050249355.1 Alphaproteobacteria bacterium
TTATCAGTCCTTCGTTTAGCAGGATCTCGATGGCGACGCTATGGCCGCTCATGGTGTTGGGAAGGCGGCGCTGCGACAGGATGGCGCGCAGGTTGAGCGAAAGGTTTAACAGAAGCTGCGGATGCTTTTCTTGCGGGAAGAAGTTGATGATACGTTCAATCGCCTGGTTCGCGTTATTGGCGTGTAATGTCGCCATGCACAGATGGCCGGTTTCAGAAAACACAATGGCATGCTCCATGGTTTCCTTATCGCGGATTTCCCCGATCACAATAACATCCGGCGACTGGCGCAGGGCGTTTTTCAGGCCGATGCCGAACGAGTGGGTATCGATGCCCACATCGCGCTGGGTGATGATGCAATTCTTGTGTTCCAGCACAAACTCGATTGGGTCTTCGATGGTTACAATATGGCCATCGCCATACAGGTTACGGTATTCCAGCATCGAAGCCATGGAGGTGGACTTACCCGAGCCGGTGGGGCCCACGATCAGGATCAGCCCGCGCTTTTTCATGATCAGTTTTCCGTATATGGCAGGCAGGTGTAACGATTCCAGCGAGGGAATCTCGGTGTGTATGCGGCGCAGTACCATACCGACACATTGGCGCTGGCGAAACAGGTTCACCCTGAAGCGCGCGGAATTCTGCCAGCTTATGGCCGTGTTATGTTCCAGGGTGGAGTTGAATTCTTCAATGATCTCATCTGAGACGATTTCGCGCATCATGCGTTCAATATCGGCGGGGGCAAGATTTTTTTCACCGTGATGCATGATCTTGTTGCCAATACGGAAGGAAGGAGGGGTGTTTGCAGTCAGATAAAGATCGCTCGCATTATTGGCTATCATGGCCGAAAGCAGTTGATGCGCGCTGGTATCCATGCTCAGAACCCTGTATATGCGGTGGAAGCACGCTCATTGCCGCCGCGCCGGTTCGGGCGGCCGGTATTCTTTTCTTCCGAGCCTTCTTCTTCCGGGTCCTCCGTGCTGCCGCTGGTAGCCAGTGCGGCACGGGCTGTCTGTTCTGCGATAAGACCATTCTCCATCATCTCGTAAATGGTATCTTTCATGGTCTGCATACCGAGTTTGCGGCCCATCTGGATCAGGGAGTACAGCTGCGGCACCTTGCCTTCGCGTATCAGGTTTCGTACAGCGCCGGTGCCCAGCATGATCTCATGCGCGGCAATACGGCCGCCTTCTTTTTTCTTCAGCAGTGTCTGGGTGATTACCCCTTCCAGAGATACGGAAAGCATGGCGCGTACCATCTCCTTATCCTCTGCCGGGAATACGTCAATGATACGGTCGATGGTCTTGGGAGCCGAGTTGGTGTGCAGGGTACCCAGAACCAGGTGGCCTGTTTCTGCGGCGGTCAATGCCAGCTGGATGGTTTCGATGTCGCGTAACTCGCCCACCAGAATCACGTCCGGGTCTTCACGCAGCGCGCTTTTCAGCGCTTTGGCGAACGACTTGGTGCTTTTACCCACTTCGCGCTGGTTGATCAGCGATGTTTTTGATGTGTGCAGGAATTCGATCGGGTCTTCGATCGTGATGATGTGCTTGGCTTCGTTGGTATTGATATAGTCCACCATGGCGGCCAGCGTGGTCGATTTACCCGAACCGGTTGGCCCGGTAACCAGTACCAGTCCTTTGGGCAGCAGGCAGAGTTTCTTTAATATTTCCGGCGCATTAAGTTTTTCCAGCGACAGGATATCGTTGGGGATGGTACGCAGTACCGCCGCCGGGCCGTTCATCGTGTTGAATGCGTTGACACGGAAACGCATATTCTCACCAAACGAAATGGCAAAGTCGATTTCCAGATCACGTTCGTACTCGGCGCGTTGCTGTTCGGTCATAATCGAATACAGCATGTGTTTGATCTGTTCGACGGTAAGGGCGGGCGATTTATACGGTGTCATCTCGCCGTAGATGCGCAGGTAAGGCGGATTGTCTGTGGATAAATGCAGGTCGGACGCATTATTGCGCTGTGTGAACACCAATAGATCGGTGATTTCCATATGTCCTGCCCCTAGAAACCGGTTTTTTTATTAAGGTTTATTAGAGCGCAAAAAAGTTAATCTTTCCTGAATTTTATTAACATTTCCGGGGATTGTTTCGCCCCGGTAATGGGCCTGTATAAGGTCATGGTACAGTCGGCCCGCTTCTTCTCGGTTGCCCTGCTGGTCGAGCAGCACGGCAAGGTTGTAGCGGTAGGTAAGATTGTCCGGTGCCAGCGCTACCGCCTTGAACATTTTCTTGCTGGCCGAATCCATATCCCCTAATTTTTGGTAAATAACTGCCATTTGGGCAGGGATCGGGCTGAAAGACGGACTTTTCTTTTCCAGCATTTCCAGTTGCTCCAGCGCGGCCTGCGGCGCTTCGTCCGAAAGCAGCACCAGAAAGTTGTTAAGTGCTTCGCGGTGGTCGGGCTCGATCGCAAGGATCTTCCCATAAAGCGGGCGGGCATCGTCCAGCATGCGCGCGCGGTGATATAGGGTTGCCAGCCCGAACAGCGCATCGATGTTCTTCGGGTCGTACCCCAGTATGCGCATATAGATCGCTTTCGCCGCAGCGCTATCGCCGCTGACCAGCGCATTATAAGCCTTCTCCAGTTCATAGCTGATGTTGATGGTGGGAGTGCGTATCTTGATGTTCACACCTTGGGCATCGTGCTCGACCGTTCCTACTTCCGCTTCCAGGGCGCGGCTGGTGTCTTTAGCGCGATCCATGTCCAAGCCTCTTGGTTCACGGGCCGGTTCATCGGTCAGCGGGGGCAGGCGGTTGATGATTTTCTGGCTGCTTTGTGACAGGCTGGGTTCGGGTTCGGATTGCGGATTAATCGGGTCGCCGGGCAACGGTTCTGCCGGAGTCATCAGGATCGCCGGGGTGGTTTGCGGCAAGGCAGCCGGTGCGTTCGGTTCGATCGGCGGCAATGCCATGGGTGGCTCGCTTGCTGCCGGTTGTGCAGGCGACTCTTCTACGATAGTACCTACGGCCTTTATATCCTCCTCGCTGGGTGGCGGCTGCACCAAAGGCGCTATCGGAGCGGGCGCATCGGGCAGGGGGGGCAGTTCACTGATCGGGGGTGCGTTCGGATCGGCCGGCGACACTTGGATCAGTGGCCCGCTCACCCCGTCGGATTCACCGGCCGATGGTGCAAAAGCGGCCAGCTGTTCGGGGGTGGCAGATGCAATGACTTCGGGTGTAAGCGGCATCTGAACGCGTGTGCGGTTGATCACGACGCCAGGCGACACAATACGCTCGCGTGCGATGTTCGGATCGTCACTAACCATTTCGATGCGCTGTATCTCCGGTTGCGGCTGGGTAGGTTGCGGCCCTTCAGGCTGCACCTGCTGCTGTGTCGGTAGCGGGGGCAGGCCGGGTTCTGTGCCGTATGGTTGTTCCATAACCGGCAGGGGCGGTGCACGCATATGTACTGGTTCAGGATTCTGCGCTATCGCTGTGGGCGGGCGAATGATCTTCTCTTCATCCGATGAAAATGCCGAACCGATATAGTCAACCAACTTGCCCAGTTCAGAGCCGGAAGATCCATGCGCTGCTGCAGGTGCAGCGACAGCAGGCAAAGGTTTTGGCGCAGGTGGCTGGCGGTTGGAGTCCGACAGGTACTGGTATGACGGTGAAGACCGGGTGATCACGCGGGTGCGGGTGGCAGGTACGTTCTGCAGATTGGCAGCAGGGGACGCTCCGGGTTCCTGCGCCATTGCCTCGGGAGGCGGAAATGCCTTGCGTGTATGGTACAGCTTGTCGCGCTCGGCCTGCTGCTTTTTGCGGTATGCTGCCATGGCATCATCGCTTTGTGCGCTGCTGGTTTCGTTGAGGTTTCGTACGGTCTGGGCAGATGCGTCCCAGCTATATGCAGCGGTGAACAGCGCCGTGCTCAGCATAACTGAGCGCAGGAACACCCCGGAGTTAGTCAAATAGCGCTGCACCATAACTACTACATATAGTATAATACCATGGTTTAACACAACAAGATACCACACGGTAGTGGTTTTTAACTGTGTGCGTTGTAAAAATATTTTTCAGCCTTGTGGTGCGGCACAAAAATTGCACTGCATGCACGCATGAAGAAAAAAATGTATATCATTCTTGCCGGCAGCATCACAATTGCGAGTGCGCCGCTGCTTGCGTATGCCAATGTGCCGATGCAAAAATTCTACCCGCTCGAGCGCAAGGCTATCACACCGCAGGAACAAGCGGCAGAACGCAGGTTCATTCCGCTGCAACGCCGCCCGGGCCGCCCGCTATTATTCAAGCCATCGGGTGCGCAGGCGATCAAGAACCATAACCACGAGCCGGTGCCGGTCATCCATCCGCAGCCGGATGCACAGCCGGTACAGCGTACCAAACCGGAGGCGAAAGTTTCGCCGCACGATGCAAGCCAACTGCTTTCCATTTACGAAGCAGTAGATTAAACTGGTACGCATGACGAATCTTTATGCGCTGATGCGCCCTGCCGTACACCTGCTTCCACCGGAGACCGCGCATGGTCTTGCGATTGCAACGCTGCGCAGCGGCGTGCTATTGCCGCGCGCGCAAAAATCGCTGCAGATATTGCATACACATGCGTTCGGCCATAGTTTTTCCAGCCCGGTCGGGCTGGCAGCCGGATTTGATAAGAATGCCGAGGTGATCGATGCCATGCTGCGGCAGGGCTTTTCATTCGTGGAGGCCGGAACCGTTACCCCAAAGTCGCAACCGGGCAACGACAAACCGCGCATCTTCCGTTTATCGGAAGACCGTGCGGTCATCAACCGGTTGGGTTTCAACAACAAGGGGCTGGAATATTTTTGCAAACAGTTTGCCACCCGTGATTGCAGGCTAGGTATAGCTGGTGCCAATATTGGCAAGAACAAGGACAGCGAGGATGCGATCGCTGATTACACGATCGGCCTGCGCGGCGTATACCCACTGGCCGATTACGTGACGATCAATATCTCATCGCCCAACACGCAGGGCCTGCGTGACCTGCAGCAGCGCGATGCGTTGGAGCAGCTGCTCAAGGCGCTGCATGCCACGCGCGGTGAATGTATACAGCAGCATCACAAGACTCTGCCCATGTTGCTTAAGATTGCCCCCGATATAGACGAACAACAGGCCGAGGACATTGCCGAGATCGTACTGCGTTACCGTATGGACGGCCTGATCGTCAGCAACACCACGCTGGCACGCCCGGAATCGCTACGCAGTGTGCACAAAGGCGAGCAGGGAGGCTTGAGCGGTCTGCCGCTATTTGATCCGTCCACCCGTTTGTTGCGTCAGATGTACCGGCTCACAGGCGGCAAGATCCCGCTGGTCGGTGTGGGTGGTGTGGGTTGTGCGCGCACGGCATATGAAAAGATTAAAGCCGGTGCCACGCTGGTGCAACTATACACGGCCCTTGTATACGAAGGTGTGGGGCTGGCCTGTAAAATACAAAAAGGTCTGGCCGAATTGCTCGAGCGTGACGGCTTCAGTGCTGTGCAGGAGGCGGTGGGGGTGGCGCATCGCTAGGCGTGGATTCCTCTTTCATCGTCTCGCAGGAAATAACCGTGATGTCATAGACCGGGTGCTCAATGCTCGATAGCCCGGGGCTGGAAGCGAACATCCAGCCGAGAAATATCTGCTCCGGCGCTTCTCCGGGCTTAAGTTCCAGCACTTCAAGCAAAGCGGCGTTTTCCGGCTGCGCATCGGGATCAGAGCGCCAGCACCGATGCACAGAGATATCCAACGTGCCGAAACGTACCGTAGTGCCAACAGGTGTTTCCAGCGTCGAGGTTTTGGCCGTCACCTTGTTCAATCCGCGCAGCACCACCGCTTCGTATTGTGGGTCAGAGTCTTCTTTTGGCGGTTCTTCCAGCGGGCTGCTGGTGATGCCGGGTTCGTCTGCGGCCAGCGCAAGGGATGCCGAACAGGCAAACAGCGCTGCGATGAGGCAGCTACTATGGCGCGGGCGTAGCTTCACTGTCTTTATCCACACCGCCGCCGCTGAACATGAATTTTCCGATCAGTTCTTCCAGGTTCACCGAAGACTGGGTGAAGTTCAGCTTGCCGCCGTCAGACAGCATGGCATCTTCACCGCCGGGTGTGATCTGGATATATTTATCGCCCAGCAGTCCGCTACTGACAATTGATGCGCTGGAGTCC
>JBFWQQ010000107.1:0-6104 GCA_050249355.1 Alphaproteobacteria bacterium
CTGGAATTCATGCATAATAACCGGGAATTATTCTATAGCGTGTACTCGCTATTACCCTCTGTCTATGGCGATGTTGTTTTCGGTTTCGTGCAGGCGCACCTCATGGAGCAGGCCGCCAAGGTGCGGGTGCAGCCAGTCCCAGATCACTTTAGCCACATTCTCGGTGGTGGGATTGAGGATAGAAAATTCCGCGACATCGAGATTCATGTGTTTATGATCTATCTTGTCCAGCACATGTTCATGGATCAGCGCTTTTAAGTCGGAAAGGTTCATTACCAGCCCGGTCGTTTGGTCTATTTCACCGCGCACCAGCACTTCGAGCACATAATTATGGCCGTGGCCATTGGCGTGGTTGCATTTACCGAACAGTTTGCGGTTATCTTCATCGCTCATGCCGTTGCAGTGCAGCCGGTGGGAGGCAGAAAAGGTTTCGCGGCGGGAGAGGGTGGCGGTCGGCATATCAGAACAGCACCGGAATAACAGCGCCATTTAATATGGCGGATTGCTGGCGGTCGCATAAATGGTGGATGAGCGGTGCAATATCCTCTGGCTTTGCATCGGGCTTATAGCCGGGCGCCGCCTGTTGCAGCATGTCGGTATCGGTGGCGCCGGGGGCGATGGCGTTGACGCGTATGCCATAACGCTTGCCTTCACTTGCCAGAGCCTCGGTCAGTCCGGTGACAGCAAATTTTGTGGCGCTGTAGGCCCATAACCCATCGAACTTATCAACGAACTGGATGCCGGCAACCGATGAGATGTTCACAATGTCGCCGCCTTTTTCTTTCATGATCGAGAACGCATGGCGGCAGCAGCGCGCCAGCCCAACCACATTGATGTTTAGCATATCCTGAAACTGTTCATCGGTGAGGCTGAATATATCGCCGGTATGCAGGACAGCGGCATTGTTGACCAACGCGTTAAGGTTGCCAAAGCGTTCGGCGGTGTCGCGGAATAATTGGGCAATGGATGGTCCATCGGCCATATCGGCAGCAAAGCCGGCAACATTCTGGTTGCTGGTGGCTTCGGTGATAGCAGTGGCGGCTTTCTGGATATCATGCTGGTTGCGACTGCAGATGGCTACGTTCCAGCCTTTTTCAGCGAAGAGTCGGGCAGCCGCAAAGCCTATGCCGCGGCTGGCGCCGGTGATGAGTACAGTGTGTTGCATGAAGCAAAGTTATGCCAGAAGTGTTATTTCGGCGCAACCGTCATGAATACCTGCTTGCCTTCGCGCTTGGGCATCTGTTCGATTTTGCCGTGCTCCTCGAGAGTTTTTTGCACCCGTTCCAACACGGCCATGCCGATGTCCTGATGATCCATCTCGCGGCCACGGAAACGCATGGAAATGCGCACCTTGTCGCCGCCTTCGAGAAACTCTATCGCATGGCGCATCTTGATATCGAGGTCGTGCCTGTCGATACCCGGACGTACTTTGATTTCTTTAATCTGGATGACCTTTTGTTTCTTGCGGGCTTCGTGGGCCTTTTTCTGGGCCTCATACTTGAACTTGCCGTAATCCAACACTTTGCACACAGGAGGCTTGGCGCCGGGTGAGATTTCCACCAGGTCGAGGCCGAATTTATCAGCCAGTTTCAGTCCTTCAGAAAGGGGAACAACACCTACCATGTTGCCAGTTGCGTCAATCAAACGTATAGTTGTTGCGCTGATTTCCCGGTTTACGCGGGGTTCATCTTGCTTGCTCATATGCAAGCATGCTCCGTGAGTAACAAATGGTCCTCCATAAGTGGTTGATATTCAAACAACGATAGCGCAGAAAGGTTAATAAACCTTTCGCGTAGAGGGGTGTTTTGCCCCTGAATGCGCTCAAATGCAAGGAAAATCTTAAATATTCCCTTATTCCGGTATCCGGCAGTCCTGATCGTACAAATATAACGCCTCATCCAGCGGCAGCACGTCTTGTTTTTCGCTGCCCAACTTGCGGATCGATATGGTGCGCTGCTCTTTTTCCTTCTCGCCAACCACGTAGATAAGCGGGATTTTATTGAGTGAATGCTCGCGTATCTTGTAATTGATCTTTTCGTTGCGTAAGTCCAGCTCGGCGCGGGTACCGCCATTCGTCAGGCATTCATGCACGTATCTGGCATAATCTGCCGCCGCATCGGTAATGGGGGCCACCACCACCTGCACCGGCGCCAGCCATAGCGGGAACTTTCCGGCATGTTCTTCGATAAGAATACCAATGAAACGCTCCAGCGAGCCAAGGATGGCGCGGTGCAGCATCACCGGGCGGTGCTTACCACCATCGGCGCCGACATATTCCGCGTCCAGCCGTTCCGGCAGTACGAAGTCTACTTGCAACGTGCCGCACTGCCAGTCACGGCCAATAGCATCGCGCAGTACGAATTCTAGTTTTGGACCATAGAAAGCGCCTTCGCCGGGGTTATATTCCCATTCCAGCCCGGTGGCGCTCACGGCGGCTTTGAGCGCGCTTTCGGCCTTGTCCCATGTGGCGTCATCGCCAGCGCGGGTGGCTGGGCGGTCGGAGAATTTTACCAGAATTTCATGGAAACCGAACTGGTGATAAACTTCTTTCAGCAGTTGGCAGAAGGCTACAGTTTCGCTGGTAATCTGTTCCTCAGCGCAGAAAATATGCGCATCATCCTGCACAAAGCCGCGCACGCGCATGATGCCATGCATGGCGCCTGAAGGCTCATTGCGGTGGCAGGCACCGAACTCGGCCATACGCAACGGCAGATCACGGTAGGATTTCAGGCCCTGATTGAATATCTGTACATGGCAGGGGCAGTTCATCGGCTTTACACACAGGTGGCGGTCTTCATCGGACGGCGCGATAAACATATTTTCGCGGAATTTTTCCCAATGGCCGGACTTTTCCCACAACGCACGATCGACAAGGGTAGGGGTGCGCACCTCAATGTAGCCATTTTTGCGCAATTTGCGGCGGATATATTCCTCGATGGTACGGTACAGCGTCCAGCCCTTGTCGTGCCAGAACACCATGCCGGGCGAGTGTTCCTCGATATGGAACAGGTCCAGCTCTTTACCCAGTTTGCGGTGGTCGCGCTTTTCGGCTTCTTCCAGCATGGTCAGGTGGGCTTTGAGGTCTTTGTCGTTGGCCCATGCGGTGCCGTATATGCGCTGGAGCATTTCATTGCGGTGGTCGCCGCGCCAGTACGCACCGGCCACTTTCATCAGCTTGAAGGCTTTGCCCAGCTTGCCGGTGGATGGTGCGTGCGGGCCGCGGCAGAGATCTATAAAATTGCCCTGACGGTAGAGCGATATATCCTCGTTGGCGGGGATAGACGCAATGATTTCAGCTTTATAATTCTCACCCATGTCTTTGAAGAATTGCACCGCATTGTCGCGTTTCATTACTTCACGGCGAATGGGCTCATCACGCGCGATGATCTCCTGCATACGGGCTTCTATTTTTGCTAGGTCATCTGGCGTGAACGGTGTTTTTCGGGCAAAGTCATAATAAAAACCATGTTCGATGGCCGGACCGATAGTGACCTGCGTTTCCGGATATAGCTCTTTTACCGCCTCGGCCATGACGTGGGCGACATCATGGCGGATGAGTTCCAGCCCGTCGGCATCGCGCCCGGTGATGATGGCCACCTTTGCATCGTGCTCAATGGGAATATACAGGTCGATCAGCTTATCATTCACCCGTATGGCAAGGGCGGCTTTGGCAAGGCCAGCGCCAATGGAGGCGGCTATTTCCTCGCCGGTTACGGGTTTGTCGAACTGTTTTTGGCTGTCATCTGGCAGGGTGATAGTGATCATGGATGAATTCTGCTGCGCGTGCATAGGGCTATTTTAATTGGAAAGCCCTTATTTATAAGGGTTTTAGTGGTTCGTGCAAGTGAGAATGCAACATAAAAAGACGGGGAATTCCCCGTCTTTTTATTCCTGCGGTGCTTTTTTAATGTTGTTACTGTTCTTGAACAGTATTGAATTCCATGATGACATTCTGCACTTCGCAGATGCCTGATTCTTCGTGATATGTGGTACTATCATGGGTAATCTGGATCTTGCAGCGATTTGCTGTTTTGATTTTTCCGGTGATAAGACCCCTAACAAAACCATCTGGCATGCTACCCTGACGTATGCGGATACCAAAACCGCAGCATACCGGATCATTTATCATTTCAGAAAAATGCTCTTCACCGTATGCACTGCAGGCTTTGCAAATGGGGCCTGGCTCGTATCTCCAGCCCCATTCTTCAGGGTAAAAACCTGCGACTGGAGATGATTCTACACCCCATGGGTGTGGAGTGGGAACGAGTGGCGGCAGCATATCATTTTCGTAGCTGTCTATGATGATACTTTCATCATCAACAGAACCGGTCCATGTTTGGGCCTGTGCCGTGCTGGCTACCGTTGTGCTTATAATAAAAAGTGCAAAAAAAAGACGTGCATAATATTTCATAATATCCCCGTATAGTGCTATTTATTATATGCGGTAAATGTGACGATTTAATGTAAGTATTGTTACAAAATAGAGAAAAATCAGGGCGAAATAAGAAGAATATGATTATAATACAGTATATTGCAAAATATTGACCTTTGTTGGTGTTGAGCTATGTTTTACCTATGAACCATATGCAACAGCTGAATAAATTGGTGGTCGTCGCCCTTGCCGAGGATATCGGGCAGGGGGATGTTACGTCTGCGTTCACCATATCGGAAAATACCACGGCTACCATGCAGATCGTAGCGCGGCAGGAGCTGGTGGTGTGTGGGCTGGATGTGCTGGATGCCGTGTTCAGCTGCCTCGGCGGCAATATAAAGATTCATAAAACCGCCAAGGATGGCGATACCGCGCAAAAGTGTGCGGTACTGGCTGAGTTACAGGGTAATGCGCGGGTGCTTCTGACAGGCGAACGCACAGCATTGAATATCATGCAGCGCATGAGTGGCGTGGCTACACTTACACTCCAGTACGCAAAGGCGGTGGAAGGCACCAAGGCAGTGATACTGGATACACGCAAGACGATGCCGGGCATGCGGGCGCTGGATAAATATGCTGTGTTCTGCGGCGGCGGTCAGAACCACCGCATGCGGCTGGATGACATGGTGCTGATTAAAGACAACCATATTGCTGTTTGTGGGGGCATTGGCAAGGCTGTTGAGCGCGCACGCGCGCAATCAAACCTTCCGGTGGAAGTGGAATGTGACACGCTGGAACAGGTGAAAGATGCATTGGCAGCTAAGCCCGACCGGATCATGTTGGATAATATGACTAATGCGCAGTTATCCGAAGCGGTTAAAATGGTGGCTGGTGCCGTTGCCCTTGAAGCATCAGGAGGCGTGAACCTGCAAACCGTGCGTGCTATTGCCGAAACCGGAGTGGACTATATTTCTGTGGGAACCATAACCCATTCTGCCCCAGCGGTGGATATTGGGGCAGATATAGTGCTGCATTAGAGCCCCGTCTTGAATACGAGGGTGCATATCGGGTCGTTATTGCTAACATTAAATGCCGTGTCCGAACTATGGCATGCCGTTGTAGGGGCGGGATTGGTCTGTACCACTAGCCTGCCAAGCCTTGGCAGCCCATCATCGATTTTTTCGTCAATGCCTTTGGCTTCGGAAGGGGTGATCCTCTGGCTCTGATATGAACTGCTGAGATAACCGCTTATAGACGAGCCGCCAAGTATCAGCACATGGTTAGGCGGTATGTCGTTCGCGTAGTACGTGATGAACGTAGTATTGACAACCGTGACCTGATAGATGCTTTGTGCAACCAATCCCCATCCGGCGCCATCTAATTTAGATGCCGGAATGTTGTATCCAACAGTTCTGGCCTGAGTTCCACCCGCGCTTGTGATAGGGGTGACACTGACAGGGATGAAGCCCGCAAGGTTGAGCTGCTGCCACGCCCGGAACTGCTCATAGTATGTGGCAGATGTCGCTTGGTTTGTGATCCAGCCGTCGCCATCGCCGTTACATGTCATCTCAAGGTTTGTAACCGTCGTTACGCATGTTGCCGGTGTCGCGTGCTGTGCACCCCAGATACTTGTGGCCTTAGTAAAGTCTCCGGGCAATTCGCCATACTTATCCTGAAAATTCTTGAGCGCCTGCGTATAGAACTGTGATTCTTCGACTGCTGAACGCAGCTG
>JBFWQQ010000108.1:0-6074 GCA_050249355.1 Alphaproteobacteria bacterium
ATTCGATGCGGACAAGACTGTTCCCTTATACGTTGCCAATTTTGTGCTGATGGATTATGGAACCGGCGCCGTTTTCGGCTGCCCCGCCCACGACCAGCGCGACTTTGATTTTGCAACTAAATACAAGTTACCTATTCTGCCGGTGGTAAGCGGGGGAGAAGAACCATTGGTCGAAGCCTATACCGGCGAAGGCACACTGATAAACTCCAATTTCCTGAACGGTATGGCGGTGGAAGACGCCAAAAAGAATGTGATCGCGGAGCTGGAAGAAATTGGCAGAGGCATAGCCAAGGTCAATTATCGCCTGCGTGACTGGGGCATATCGCGCCAGCGCTATTGGGGCTGCCCGATCCCGATCATCCATTGCGATGCGTGCGGAATTGTTCCGGTACCGGAACAGGATCTGCCGGTGGAGCTACCCAAGGATGTAACATTCGACAAGCCCGGCAACCCGCTGGATCACCACCCGACATGGAAGCATGTCCCCTGTCCCGCCTGTGGAAAGGCCGCGCGCCGCGAGACCGACACATTCGATACCTTCTTTGAATCGTCGTGGTATTTCGCTCGCTACACTGCCCCGCACGCACAGGATGCGTTTGAAAAGGATGCGCTGAAATACTGGATGCCGGTGGATTGTTATATCGGCGGTATCGAACATGCTGTGCTGCACTTGCTTTATTCGCGTTTCTTCTGCCGTGCGCTTAGTCAGTGCGGTTTCATGGATACCAAAGAACCGTTCAGGCGCCTGGAAACGCAGGGCATGATCTGCCATGAGACCTATAAAAGCAGCGAAGGGAAGTGGCTGTCACCCGATGATATCGTCAAGGGCGAGGACGGGAGATTTGTCGAAGCCACTACCAGAAAGCCGGTAACGGTGGGCCGTATCGAGAAGATGAGCAAATCTAAAAGGAATACGGTCGATCCGCGCCACATCATGGAAAGCTACGGTGCCGATAGCGCGCGCCTGTTCATGCTGTCCGACTCGCCGCCCGACCGTGATCTCGAATGGACGGATGCCGGTATCGAGGGCGCATGGCGCTATATCAACCGGCTGTGGCGTCTGGTGCTTGCCCATAAGGGGTTATTCGCCCGGTCATTTGATGTGGATGCCATGATGGCCGCCATCATGAAATCGGAACAAAAGAATAATCCAGCCAAAGAACTCGTCAGAATGACCCATAAAACTGTTAAGTCGGTGACCGAGGACATCGATCGCTTCCATTTTAACAAGGCGATCGCGCGCCTGCGGGAGCTTACCAATTTAATCGAACAGACAAAGCCGCACAGCAGCGAAGATGAGTTTGCGGTGCAGATGTCATTGAAGGCTGTTATCCCTCTTCTTGGGCCATTTATGCCACATCTGGCCGAAGAGATGTGGCAACAACTTGGCAATGCCACGATACTTAGCGCCCAGCCTTGGCCTTCGTATGATCCGGTATGGGTAGTGGACGACGAGGTGACCATTGCCATTCAGGTAAATGGCAAACTCCGCACGACCCTGCAGTTGCCCAAGGATATGGATAAGGATATATTGCAGGCGCAGGTGATGGAGCTGGAGCAGATCCGTTCCGCCTTGCAGGATAAGTCGGTCAGAAAAGTGATCGTGGTGCCCAACAGGATCGTTAATGTCGTTGCCAGTTAAACTATTATTGCCCGTGCTGTTGCTGTTTATACCGGCATGCGGGTTCCAGCCTATGTATAGCGCCAGACCGTCGGGTGCCCCCTCGCCTGTGGAGGCCGGTGTATTGGTGGAAAAGCTTACAGGCAGTAAAGCCAAGCATCAGTTGTGGATCGCGCTGGAAGACAAGTTGAATCCCAAAGGGAAAGTGCCGTCCGATCCGAAGTACCATCTTTACGTCACGCTGGCCAGTGATGTCACCGCCATCGGCATTGCAATCGACGGTACGGTATCGCGTTATAACGTGACACTGACATCATCGTATGTGCTTAAGGACAGGATAACGGGTGAGCCGGTCACGTCGGGTAACTTGCGTCATGTTGGCAGCTACAATAACCGTACCAACGAATATTTCTCTACCTACGTTTCCAGTGAAGATGCCCTCGAGCGTGGCGTTTCCGCTCTCAGCGAAACTTATCGCCAGCGGCTGGCACCGTTCCTGAACGGACAACGTCCGCCTGCCCGGGTAGAGGCCGATGCACAGGCGGGCTCACCATGAAGCTGGGTGCCCGGGCCATACAGGAGTATCTGGCGGCGCCGGAAAGGAATACACATGCCTGCCTGATCTATGGACCGGATAATGGACTGGTTCTGGAGTACGGAAAATCTATCCGCAATCGCATTCTTGGTGCGGAGCATGAGGATTTCGCCTTCGTTGAAATCGATGCTGCATCACTGGCCGATGACACCGCTATTTTGGCCGATGAGCTGCGAACGGTGCATATGCTGGCCCCCAAGCGCCTGATATTTATCCGTGATGCTTCCGACAAGCTGCTCCCCGCCGTAGAAAACAGCGCCGAATACTGGCACACCGGGGCGTTCCTGCTTGTGGTGGCCGGTGAGTTGCCCCCGCGTTCGTTATTACGCAGCTGGTTTGAGGATTCGCACCGGGCAGCGGCCCTGCCCTGTTATCATGACGACGCGCGCAGCCTGCGTCAAGTGATCCAGCAGCGCCTTACGGAAGCCACAGTGCAATTAGACAGTGAAACACTTGATTATCTTGCGCACCAGTTGGGAAATGACCGGCGGGTGACACTCAACGAGATTGAAAAGATATGCCTGTATGCCGGTCACGGCGGCAGGCTATCGTTCGAGGATGCGCGTAGCCTGGTGGAGTATAACCGCGAAGCGCAGCTGGATGACATTGCAGCCAGTGTCGCTGACCGCGATCTGAGAACGCTGGACAGGGAATTGCAGGTGGCATTACAGGAAAGATTGTCGCCAGTGGCGTATATACGCGCTATTCAGCGTTATTTTAACCGGCTCTATTATGTGCGGGGCCAGATAGATAATGGCCTGAGCACCGAGGATGCGATCAAAAAACTGCGGCCTGCCGTTTTCTTTAAAGAACTGCCACGTTTTACTCGTCATGTGCAACAATGGGATGCCAATATGCTGGCACATGCGCTGGCGCGTCTCGTGCAGGCGGAACGTGCCTGCAAGACTAGTGATTTGCCGCCGGTTCCACCCTCGTCACGCGCCATTTTCCAGACAACGCAGATACGGGGATAGAAAAGAGCCTATATCCCGCTCGAACCACCGAGGCGCTGAAGTATCTCGTCGAGTTGAATAAGCGATTCATATGAAAGAATAATCTCACCAGACTGGCCATGGTCACGGATGCTTACATGCACCCCCATATTCTCGGATAAACTCTCTTCCAGCGCCACGATATCGGGGTCTTTATTGATCGGCGGAGAATAGGTCGACTTTTGCTTATTCTGCGCAGGCTTAGTGCGTTTCACGGTGCCCGCGCCTTTGCTGAAACGCTCAGTCTGCCTTACATTCAGGCCGTTTTTGACGATCTTATGGGCTAAATCCACAGGATTTTCCGCAGTAAGCAGTGCTCTGGCATGTCCCATCGAGAGCTCGCCTTTATCGACCATTTTCTTGACCTCTTCTGGCAGCGCGAGCAAACGCAGTAGGTTGGCGATATGGCTACGGCTTTTGCCGACTGTGTTACCGAGTTCTTCCTGAGTATAATCAAACTCTTCGATCAGGCGCTGGTAGCCAGTCGCCTCTTCCAGCGGCGACAGGTCATGGCGCTGGATGTTTTCCACCAATGCAAATTCCAGTGCCTGGCGATCATTGATTTCGCGCACTATCACCGGCACCTGTTCCAGTCCTGCCATCTTGGAAGCACGCCAGCGGCGTTCACCGGCTATGATCTCGAACTTATTGGCGCGGCTTTCGGACGCACGCACAATCAGCGGCTGAATGATACCGTTACGTTGGATGGACTCGGATAATTCGCTGAGTGAGACCTCATCAAAATGTGTACGGGGCTGGTATTCTCCCGGATGCAGCAGCGCAATACCCATCATCTGTACACCCGCAGCATCACCTTTAACCTGCGTGCTATCTAGATGGTTAGCGGGCTTGCCCGGCTGGGTGTAGTTTTCCGAGATAAGGGCTGAGAGCCCTTTCCCTAATCCACGTTGCGCCATAGTTTCCTCCTCTTGGATTATGCTGCAGTCAGTTGTGATTGTTTTTCACGTTCGCGCTTGAGCAGTTCTTTTGCCAGCTTGATGTAAGCAACAGAACCGGCGCATTTCATATCGTATATCAATGCCGGTTTGCCATGGGATGGTGCCTCGGACATACGGACATTGCGGGGAATAACTGACTGATATACAATATCTTTAAAATATCCGCGTACATCTTCTTCGATCTGCTCGGTGAATTTATTTCGGCGATCGTACATGGTAAGCACAATGCCCTGTATATCGATCTCGGGGTTTATATTGGACTTCACAAGTTGAACGGTACGTGTAAGGTGGCTCAAGCCCTCCAGCGCATAAAACTCGCATTGCAGTGGGATGAGGATGCTCTGGGCTGCCACCAGGGCATTCAGGGTGAGTAATCCCAATGACGGCGGGCAATCGATAAGTATGTAATCATAACCGGTTGGCACTTTATCCAGCGCATTCTTTAGCCGGTATTCACGACGCACGAGGCTGACCATTTCGATTTCGGCACCCGACAGGTCAATGGTAGATGGTATAATGTCCAGGCGTGGTATGATGGTCTTATATATGGCTTCCTGTGTCATGGTGTCACCCATCAGCAGGTCGTATACGGTCAAGTCGCGTTTATCGGAATCGATACCAAAGCCGGTACTGGCATTGCCCTGCGGGTCAAAATCTATTACCAGAACCTTTTTGCCAACGGCGGCCAGAGCGGTGGCAAGGTTTACGGTGGTGGTGGTTTTGCCAACCCCACCTTTCTGGTTGACGATGGCAATGATACGGGGATTATTGGATATGGTCTCTTCTGACATCACGAACCCTGTTTTTTGATGTTAGTAATGGTTAGTACTACGCCCTCGCTACTGGTGATGCTGGGTGTAAATTTGCAGTCAAATTCCCAGTTCTCTTTTGCAGTTTCAATTTCCATAGCATACTTTTTTCCTTTTAGAAAGAGACAAATGGTTCCATGTGAAACAAACGGAAAGGAATATTTCAGGAGTGTCTGCAAATCCGCACAGGCCCTTGATGTCACGATGCTGGCAGATGTGTTTTTTACCTGCTCAATGCGCGTGTTCAAAACATTTCCTTGAGAGAAAGTGACGCGTAAAGCTTCCTTCAGGAACACACATTTCTTGGTATCAGACTCTATCATGGTGATGTTGTCGTAGCCTAATATAGCGAGGGGTATTGAAGGGAAGCCCCCGCCGCTTCCAATATCAATAATTGAAATCTTTTTATCAGGAAGAAAATTTGCCAATTGTACAGAGTCGATGAAATGTCTTTCCCAAATCTCTTCGGAATGGGATGTTAAATTTATCTGCTTCTGCCATTTTTGAAGGAGAAAAAAATAACTATCAAAATGGTTCAGGGTTTCATGTGAAACCCTGAAATTCTTGATTAGGTAATTATGAAAAAGATCACGCGGCGTGGGTGTCATTGTCTTGCTTTTTAATAAAAGCTATCAAGGCATTTATCGCGGCTGGTGTAATCCCCTGAATTTTACACGCCGCCCCTATAGTATGAGGCCGATTTTTTGACAGTTTCAATCGTAGTTCTGAGGAAAGCGATGGGAAATTTTCATAGCTGACATGCGAAGGAATAGTGAGCCCCTCCTCTCTTTTAAAGCTATCAATGTCCATTTGTTGACGGGTCAGATAGCCAGAATAGCCGCTTTCAATTTCTAGTTGTTCGAGTATATCAGTAGGGATGTTTCCAAGTTCCGGCCATATTTTCTCCAAATCATATCGAGAAATATCATTATACGAGAGTAATTCGTAAGCACTTCTGCGGATTCCATCACGGTTTATATGGATATTGAATCTGGCGGCTTCATTGGGTGTTACGGTATTTCTGTGTAGCGTTTCACGTGAAATATTAAGATCGCAAACCTTGTTTTTAAAGGCGTTTTCGCGGTTTTGCGAAACGCA
>JBFWQQ010000109.1:0-5988 GCA_050249355.1 Alphaproteobacteria bacterium
TATCATTATTTCCGTTCTGGTCGCGATCATCGGCGTTGCCATTGGTTCGGTAGCGGCCTACAGCGTGATGCAGCTTATGATATTCAGCCAGTACCAACCCATGCCGCTGGTGGCGCTGTCTGCAATGGCGACCAGCCTGCTGCTGGCTATCGGGTTGGGCCTGCTGGCGACGCGCTATACCTTGTCTGTTCGCCCATTAGCGTTGTTGCGCAATGAGTAGCCCGTCTTCCAAAGCCATAAAACGCTTCCATACCCGGCTATACGAATGGTACGCGGTGAAAGGCCGAAAAACCCTGCCATGGCGCAACACGCGTGACGACTATGCCATCTATGTCAGCGAAATCATGCTGCAGCAGACACAGGTGAAAACCGTACTGAAACATTATTACAAGCCTTTCCTGAAGCGCTTCCCTACCCTGAAATCGCTGGCAAAGGCTAAGCGCAGTGATGTGATGAAGGCATGGCAAGGACTAGGCTATTATAGCCGCGCCGCGAACATGCACGAAACTGCCAAGCTGTGCAATGGCGCGCTTCCGCAGGATGTGAAGGAACTTATGAGCCTGCCCGGCATCGGCCAGAACACCGCGCATGCCATCGCCGCCTTTGCCCATTACCAGCCGGTGGCCGTGATGGAAGCCAACGTGCGCCGGGTGGTAACACGTATTTTTGCGCTAAGCTCGCCAACGCCCGCGCTGCTGTGGAAAAAGGCCGACCAGTTGCTCGATACCACCAACCCGTTCGACTATAATCAGGCGATGATGGATCTCGGCTCGATGGTATGCACCCGCACCGCGCCGCAATGCACCATCTGTCCGGCAAACACCATCTGTGCCGGTAAGTTCTCGCCCTTGTCCTTCCCTAAACCGGCAAGCGCCAAGAAAGTTCCGGTGCGCCGTAAAAATATCATCGTATTCACCAATCATCGCGGTGAGATATATGCCAGCACGCGCGACGGAAAATTCCTGACCGGCCTGTTCCATTTCATCGAAGCACCGGTAGAGCAAAAAAGCGTGGCCTTCATGGACAGACGGTTTGCGCTGGCACGCGCCCGACATATCGGCCATATCCGCCAGCAATACAGCCATTTCACGCTCGAAGCCGATGTGTACGCGATGCATGCCGGTAATCTGGTCGGCAAGAACTGGCACACGCTTGCACGCTTCAAGGCACTGCCCAAATCGGTAGTGGAAACCAAGATCATGGCGCTGCTGCATGATTGAATGCGATGTGGTGATCGCAGGCGGCGGTTTTGCCGGTCTGCTGTGCGCAAAGACACTGGCCGCACGCGGCATACGCGTACACCTGCTGGAACGCAAGGCCGAAGCCGGTATCGGCATGCACACCACCGGCATCATCGTAAAAGAATGTGCCGACGAGTTCACCATCCCCGAACATCTCACCCGTAAAGTAACGCGCGTGCGGCTGTATGCGCCCAACCTTAAATACACCGAGTTGAAATCATCCACCTACTTTTTCCTGACCACCGACACGCCGGGCCTGATGCGCCACCTGTCGGACGAGGCGATCAGCGCAGGTGCGGTGATACATTATGATACTGCCTACCGTAATGGTGTGCATGATGGCGAAAATATTCGCGTCAATGACAGCTATATATGTAAATTCCTGATCGGGGCGGACGGGCCGCGCTCGAAAGTGGCTGACGATTTCAAACTGGGCCAGAACACACAATTCCTGCTGGGCGCCGAAGCCGAATATACCGGACTGCCGCTGGGTGATGAAGGCGCGTTCTATTGTTTCCTCAACCAGCAATTGGCCTATGGTTATTTAGGTTGGGTGATCCCCGGTGTCGGCGTAACGCAGGTGGGATTGGCGCAGCGTATGCCCGCGCGCCCGGATATAGACGCGTTCGTAAAACATATGGGCAGCAGTTTCGATTTTACCGGTGCCGATGTGGCAGCGCGGCGCGGCGGACTCATACCGGTCGGCGGGCTGGTGGAGCCATTTTTCTGCGGCAACGTACTGCTGCTGGGCGATGCAGCTGGCATGGTATCGCCGCTTACGGCCGGTGGCATCCACACCGCGTTGCGCTACGGGAAACTCATGGGCGAAGCGATAGCTGACCACCTGCAACATGGCGGGCCGCACCCTTGTGCGCACATGCGCCGCGTGTATCCACGCTTTTATTTCAAACAGCTGTTACGCAAGTCCTACGAGTGGTTTGCGCCCGACTGGCTGCTTAATCTGTTGGTTGGAAATGTTTTATTTTCTGCCGCCGCACATATGGTGTTTTTTAGTAAAAAGCAACTGAAATAGAAGACGCATTTTTTTCTAGCATCACTACATTAAATCTTATAGGGTGATAGGAGAATGATTGCGCCGGGTGATTCTCTTGTCCGGCTTGACCAGTCCACATCCACACCAGAACGTCAGGGAGAGCGATATGTTCCGCCGCAAAGAAGATAGCTTATTCGATAACACCACCGACCCCAACCAGGAGCGTGAAGAAACCGCTTCTGCAACCAGCACATCCGCCACGTCTTCTCAGGCAACGCAGGGTTCTTCTTATGCAGGCACTTCTTCCGTATCACCTGCCACACCGTCTTCAGCTTATGGCCAGTCCATGCCGCGCCCGCCGGGAGCCACCCAGCCAACCAGCAGCGCGTTCCGTCCGGGTGCCAATACCTCCATCCCATCGGATATGGGCCGCAACCGTATGCCGGAAGTGGGCAAACCGCAGGCTCCTGCCATGCCATCGTCTTCAGGCCCGATCCCGGCGCCGTCATCTGCCACCGAAAGCAAGAGTTCGTTCAAGGCCGGTGCAACCGGTAACACAAGTCGCCGCGTGCTGACCGTTGGTAACGACATCCTGCTTAAAGGAGAGATCGCAACCTGCGACCGCCTGGTGATCGAAGGTAAAGTGGATGCCACCCTGAACGATGTGCACACCGTTGAAATTGCTGAGCACGGTTCGTTCAAAGGCTCGGCCAATATTGAGGATGCCGAGATCAGCGGCCTGTTCGAAGGCGACCTGATCGTGCGCAACCGTCTGGTGATCTATTCCACCGGCAAGGTACGCGGTACCATTACCTACGGTGAAATTGAAATTGAACGTGGCGGCGAACTGACCGGCGAGATCAAGAGCAATGCATCCGGTGCCAGCGGCAACGGTTCGCGCACCCGTACCAAAAGCAAGGAAGCTGCTTAACTACTACACAAAACCAGACTCAAAAAGCCCGGCTTGCCGGGCTTTTTTTATCACCCAACCGGATTACTTACGTTTTATAGCCTGTACAGCGAGCACATCTGCCCGCTCGTTATATTCGTGGCCATCGTGGCCGCGCACCCAGTGCCAGCGCACATCGTGCGTGGCGGTGACTTCCAATAATTCCTGCCACAGATCGACATTTTTTACCGGTTTGCGGCCAGCGGTTTTCCAGCCTCTGGCCTGCCAGCCATCAATCCATTTGGTGATGCCATCCTTCACATAGGTGCTGTCGGTGTAGATATCCACCCGGCACGGCGATTTAAGCGCCCGTAAGCCTTCGATAGCCGCCGTCAACTCCATGCGGTTGTTGGTGGTGTCTTCGGCATGGCCGGAAAGTTCTTTTTCGGTTTTGCCATATACCAGTATGGCCCCCCACCCGCCTGCCCCGGGATTTCCTGAACAGGCACCGTCGGTATATATCTCCACTTGTTTCTTCATGCGACACATTCCTGAAAGAAACGCAGCTTGGCGCTGTATTCGAGCGGATCCTTTTTCACCACCTGCGCATCGTCGGGGGTGTTGAGCCAGTCATAGGTACGCGTGAGTAAAAAGCGCAACGCCGCCCCGCGCAGCAATATGGGCATGGCCATATTCTCCTCGTCGTTCATCGGGCGGATATCATTATAGGCGGCCATGAGCGCCTGCACCCGCTCCGGCACAAAGCGATGACGGTCATCGAAACACCATGCATTCACGCACACCGCCATATCGTAGGCCCACATTTCATGGCAGGCGAAATAAAAATCGATCACCCCAGACAGTTTGAACGAGCCCCGGTCGCGAACGAAAAACACATTGTCCGGGAACAGGTCTGCGTGCACCGGGCCACTGGGTAAGCCATTTGGCCAGCTCTCTTCCAGAAAATTATATTCTTCGCGTATGAGCGCAGCCAGCCCCGGTTCAATGCGATCAGCGCTATCGCCAATGCGGAGAACCAGCTGCTGCCAGCCGGCCAGCGATAACGCATTGTCGCGCCGGTGGGGAAATTCCATGCCCGCAATGTGCATATTGGCCACCAGCTGGCCCAGCTGTGGCAGGTGCTCCATGCGGATGCCGCCTACCCCACCCCCCTTTAAGAATGTTACCAGCAGTGCCGGTTTTTCTTTCAGCGCACCGAGCACACCGCCATCGATGCGCTCCACGGGCAGCGGACACGGAATACCGCGCGATACGAACCACTGCATGAGATGTACGAAATACGGCAGGTCATCTAGCTTTGTACGCTGCTCGAACAATGTCAGGATGTAGCGGCCTGATTCAGTTTCAACAAGGTAGTTGCTGTTTTCGATACCTTCGGTAATGCCAGTGGCCGACCGGAACGCCCCGATGTCATAGCGCGCAATGAAGTCGGCTATTTCTGCTTCACTCAGCGCCGTGTATACCGCCATGTCAGACGGCCCGTTTCACCATGAGCTTTTTGATCTCGGCAATGGCCTTGGCCGGGTTCAGCCCCTTGGGGCACGCCTTAGCGCAATTCATGATGGTGTGGCAGCGATACAGACGGAACGGATCTTCCAGTGCGTCCAGGCGCTCGCCGGTAAATTCGTCGCGGCTGTCGATGATCCAGCGGTAAGCCTGCAGTAATATGGCCGGGCCAAGGAAACGGTCGGAATTCCACCAGTAGCTGGGGCAGGAAGTGGAACAGCAGGCGCACAGGATACATTCGTACAGACCGTCAAGCTTGGCGCGGTCTTCCGGTGATTGCAAGCGCTCACGGCTGGCCGGTTGCGGGGTGGTGGTCTGTAGCCACGGCTGGATCGACTGGTACTGCGCATAAAAATTGTTCATGTCCGGCACCAGGTCTTTGACCACTTTCATGTGCGGCAACGGATAAATGTTCACCTCACCCTTCACATCCTCGATGGGTTTGGTGCATGCCAGCGTGTTGGTGCCGTCGATGTTCATGGCGCACGACCCGCAGATACCCTCGCGACATGAGCGGCGGAAGGTGAGCGTGGAGTCCACCTCGTCCTTGATCTTGATCAGCGCATCCAGCACCATGGGGGCACATTTGTCCATGTCCAGCTCGTAACGATCCATGCGCGGATTCTTTGGCTTGCCGTTGGCATCCATATCATCCGGGCTCCAGCGATAGATGTTGAAAACCTTGACGTTCTTCGAGCCATCGGCTGCTGCGATATGGTTGCCTTTAGTGATCTTGGAATTTGCAGGGAGTGTCAGTTCAGCCATATGCGCTACTCTTCCAGTTTCGCCCGCTCAGGCAGCAGCGGCTGCTTGCGGGCACGTTTTGAATTGATTTCATAAATGGTCTTATTGAGCGCCACATAGCGCGCAGCGTTCGACGGGTGGGTAGTGGAACTGTATATCCCATCCGGGTCTTCCAGCGACATGCGCCGCCAGACGTTTGGTGCTTTCGTGATGTCGAAGCCCGCCAGCGCGGCGACATACAGCCCGATATAGTCAGCCTCTTCCTCGAAATCGACCGAATAGCTGAGGTGCCCAACGGTCTGCCCCACATCGCCGAATGTGCCGCCGGTGCTGATGCCCTGTGATGCCACCGCAGCATCGATCAGCAGGCCGATGAAAGCACCGGTCATACGGTTGGTGCTGCTGGCATCGACATGCCCCATAAGGTTGTGCGCCAGTTCATGCCCCATGACAGCGGCGATCTCATCATCACCGTCAAGGAAACGCAGCATGCCAGAATAAAATACGATCTTCTTGCCATCGGCATACGCATTAAGCTTGTCGTCATATTCTATGTCGAAATGATAATAACAGCTACTGCCCTGTGCCGGCAG
>JBFWQQ010000110.1:0-5982 GCA_050249355.1 Alphaproteobacteria bacterium
TCCGATCTATGCCAGTAGCAGCGATTGCTTGCCAGCATCATCCAAATTGGCATCCGGCTCATCTAGCACCAAGAGGCGCGGCATGCCAAAAAGCGCACGCGCCAAACCAATGCGCTGGCGCTGACCAGCCGACAACATGGCGCCGCCGACACCGATGGGGGTTTCATAGCCTTGTGGCAGGCGCAGTATCAATTCATGCGCCCCGGCCATCTGTGCGGCCTGTATAATTGTATCGTCGGCAGCATCGGTACGCAGACGAGCGATATTCTCTTTTACCGTGCCGTCAAACAGCTCGACATCCTGCGGCAGGTAACCCACATATTGGCCAAACTCTTTACGTGGCCATGTGTATACGTTGGCGCCATCCAGCCGAGCAATGCCGCCGGAGGGTTCCAATATGCCGGTGATTAGCCGCGCCAGTGTAGTTTTCCCTGAACCACTAGGCCCAATGATGCCCAAGTTCTGTCCGGCATCAAGCACGAACTGGATGTTGCGCAATATCACCTGTCCGCCGCTTGTGGCATAAGCCAGATTCTCTACAGAAATACGACCTTCGGGTTCGGGCAGTGAAAGACTTTGCGCTCTTAGCTCGTTGCCCAAAACTTCTTTTAGGCGCTGAGTTGCTTGCCTGCTTTCGGTGAGCGCTTTCCAGCTGGAAATCGCCGCATCGAACGGTGCCAAAGCCCGGCTGGCCAGAATGGAGGCGGCAATAATGGTGCCGATGGTGGCCTGCCCGTTCAGCGCCAGCCATGCTGAGGCACCAGTCACCAGCACTTGTAAACTGAGACGTGCAAACTTGGTGACACCTTGAATGATGGATGAGCGCCCGCCCGCCTGCGCCTGCAGAGTGCGCCCCTTTTCCTGCATGGCATGCCAGCGCTGCATGAGCGTGCCCGCCATACCCATCGCCTCGATCACATCGGCATTGCGGGTGGCAAATTCCAGCTCCTGTGTACTGCGCAATTGATGCTGGCTGGCTTCCTTGGTCGGGCGGCGCATCATGGTTTCATTCAGCCAGGCAAGGAATAACAGGAATATCGCGCCTACCGTAACCATTACCCCTAGCAGGGAATGAAACATATAAAGCACGGCGATATAGAGAATGGACCACGGCGCGTCCATCAGCGTAGTAAGGCCGGGGCCACTTAGAAATTGCTTGAGCGTGTGGCAATCACGCAAGGACTGGGCACCCTTATTTCCATCGGCCCGGCTGGCCTGCGCCAGTGTCAGGGGCAGCGCTTTTTGCGCCAGCTCACCATACAACCAGTCGCTGCTTTTTTGCAGCATGATACCACGCAGGGATTGCAGGCTACCTGCCACGGCAAAGAATATAAGCATTACTACTGTAAGCCATAGCAGAGTAGAAAGGCTGCCGGTCGCCATCACCCGGTCGAACACTTGCAGGGAATATAATGACACCGGCAGGATCAGCAGATTGATGAAAAAACTCACCGCTCCCACATGCCACAGCACCGGCATGAGTTGCCGGCGCAAGTTATTCAGATAATCTTCCCGATCCGCAGCCATACTGCCCTGCATGATGTATGTTTGTATTATTAATACAGCTTAAAGAATGGTATGGCAATGCAGCTAAATAGATGTAATGTAACAATTTCTATTTTGTTCAGCTGAAGATAAAATCGTTTTCCGTCAGGGTGATGCTGGCATCCAGAGCAAAAATAAAGCTATTACCGTCCGTCACAAAGGTATCGCCACCACTGATATATGTGCCGAGCTTATCGGCTATAGGTGTGCTACCGCTTTCAAGGCCGATAAACCCTAGTGTGCTGACATCCAGTAAGTCGGTACCCTGTACAAAGTCTTCTATGGTATCATAACCGCTAGTCAGGGAATCATTCAAGGTGGCAAAGCGGAAGGTATCTGCGCCCATCCCACCGGTAAGATTGTCTGAACCCGTGCCGCCGGTAATCCGATCATTTCCCAGCCCACCGATAATGATATCGTCATCGGCATCGCCATAGAGCATGTCATGGCCCGATCCTCCGTCAATCGTGTCATTACCAGCACCACCATGAATAGTATCTGCGCTATAAAATCCGATGATGTAATCATTGCCCGCCGTGCTGGCCTGTTGCAGATAGGTCAGGCGTATATCCTCATCCGTCCACGTTGCCTGATCGGCAAATTTCACCTGCTCGATATCGTAGAATCTATGACCCAGGGTGCTGGTGTTCTCCTGACTCTTCAGGCGCACAGAACCGCCATTGTTATTTATGGTCAGTATCATGTCAGTGTTATTAATTTCCCGGCTGACTGTAATTTCGGTGGAGTTCACATCCGTAAACTGCAGGGTGTCAACGTTATTCAACGGCCCGGTGGCAAAACCGCCTTGTATATCGTATATGGTGTCATCGCCATCGCCACGGTTGAATATATACAGGTCACCTTCATTGCCGCCTTCTATGTAATCATCGCCTAAGCCGCCTTCGAACACGTCCTCACGGTTAAAGCCGTATATGAAGTCATTGCCCGCAGTCATGCTCTGGTCGATCAGCATCTGCTGGATATCATCGTAAGTCCACACCGTGCTGTCGGCGAACTCGAATTGCTCGATCCGATTAAAAGCGCCGGTGCCCAGTGTATTAAGGAAAAACTGTCCCAGGATCGTGACCGAAGAGTTATCCTGCAATGTCATGGTCACATCATCACTGCTGCCCACCCGCGATAAAGTAACGTCCTGTGCCGTAACGCCTGCGCCAAAGCGTAACGTATCGTCACCACCGCTGAATATACTGACCTTGTCATCTTCGATCGTGTCATGGCCATAGCCCAGACCAAACAGATATGTATCATTATCATCGCCACCAGACAGGAAGTCATCTCCCGCACCCCCATCCAGCGTGTCTTCACGCCAGAACCCGTAAATCGAGTCATTACCGGAAGTGGAGTACTGGTCCAGCAGCATCTGCTGAATATCCTCATATGTCCACACTGTGCTGTCGGCGAATTCGAACTGCTCGATCCGGTCAAAAGCGCCGGTACCGAGATTATTAAGGGCGAACTGTCCCAATATCGTGACCGAAGAGCTATCCTGCAGGGTCAGGGTCACGTTGTTACTGTTACCGACACGGGACAAATTCACATCCTGCGCGGTGATCCCGGCATCGAAACGTAGCGAATCATTCCCGCCACTGAGTGGTTCTACCTGGTCATCCTCAATGGTGTCATTGCCATAGCCCAGACCAAACAGGTAGATATCATTCTCGTTACCACCGGACAAATAGTCATCGTCCGCTCCGCCATCCAAAACATCTTCCCATGAGAAGCCGTAAATGATGTCATTGCCGGGGGTTTTGGCGCGCGCAACCATCAGTTCCATCAGCCGATCCCAGTTAATCGAATAACCATCATCGAATACAAATCCTTCGATCCGGGTCAGCCATTGTGTTCCATACACACCGGTATAGGTGGCAACAAACTGGTCTTGGATGGTGATCTGGTCTTGGGTGCCGGTAATCTTGACGGTAAGGTCATTATCATTGCCATTACGCTCAAATGTCAGGTCATCAAATGCTACGCCGGGCTTGAACTGCAATATGTCGGGGCCGGGAATATCAATAAAATGCATTTCGTCCAGTATGGTATCTTGCCCGTCCCCTATACCAAAACCATACACATCGCCATCCTGTTTACCCTCTAGGTAATCGTTCCCGGCGCCGCCATCCAGAAAGTCCACTGCGTTCGTGCCAATAAGCGTATCATTACCCGGTGTGTTAATGGAAACTGCCTTGGCGATATCCAGCCTGTCCCATACCTCCCCATTGGCAAACACGATTTCCACCACGCCATGATCCGACTGCAGGTTGCTGAATGTGGCGGTTTTACGTGGGTTGGTGAACTGATTGAGGATGCGCAGCTCATCGGTGCTGCCGTTCACGCTGATGACCATATCCAGCCCGTCGCGCGCAAACGATACTTCATCGGATTGCAAATGGGCAAAGCGCAGCATATCCGGGCTGCCATTCAGGGGATTCTCAGTGTCATCGATCACGTCCTGACCAAAGTCCCGGCCGACGATATAAGAATCCGGCCCGGCACCGCCCTGCAATGTCTGGTTACCGGCGCTTAAGTAGAACAGGTCGGCATCGTTGCCGCCCACCACGGTGCCAGTGCCGGTGCGTATCAGGCTAGCCGGGATATCCAGCGCAGCAGAAGCCTCCACCAGCGTGGCATCGACCGGCACATTCTCATACGCCGCCACCACATTCTGGAACAGGAAGGCATAGGTGGTTTTCAGGTAGGTCTCACCGCGGTCGAAATCGACCAGCATCATGTCCAGCAACGGTTTCCAGCTATCCAGATATGCCACGGCCGCCGCCTGCCCGGACGGGGTGGCGGTGAATATCGCCTCCAGCATCGGGGCGATCTGGCGCTCGGTGGTCGCCTCGAACTTATCGGTCTCGACATTATATTGAATGCCGTCAAAAAACGGTGCCAGCGGCCCCTGCATGGCCATACGCACGGCAATTTTGTTGATGCCGTCCCACATATATTCGATAATGCCCTGCGCACCGGCAATCGACGCCGCGCCATTAAGGTTCTCCTCCCCGAACGGCACCGGTGTGCCGATAGCGCGCTCCATGAACTGCACCTGCGTGCCGCTCAGCGTCTGCCATGTGCCTTGCGTGGCCGATTGCGCCAGCACTTCGGCCAGCGTCGGGCGCGGGATGATCTGGTTCTGCGCATCGCGCACCGGCTGGCCGCTGGCTTGCTTCCAGTAGGTGCCCTGCGAATCGGTGACCTGATAAGCATAATCATACACCTCGGCGCCCGCCAGCGAGATATCGGCGCGGATCGGCACATCGCTGCGCGCCAGCGTACCCGGCGTGCCCGCAGGCACCGGGGTGGCCGCCATCCACTCGGTCAGCACCGGGGTCAGGGCGCCGCGCATGGCGGCGATATCCAGCGTGTTCAGCGACGGCAGCAGGTTATACACCGCCGTCTTCAGGTTCTGGCTGTCGGTCATGGCGATGCGCAGGTCGGTCAGCGTGCCATAGCCTTTTACTTCCGGCAGGGTGTAGGATTCCTCATCGATCGTGTCATCACCCAGCCACCTGGTGTCGCGCTGGTTGGCAAGGAAGCTCACATCGCCGATAAGCCCGCTGGCCGGATCCACCCCGTGTTCTTCCACATACTGGTCGGTATAGGTAAAGCTGCCTTTCGCCGTGACGATATTCCCCGCGATGGTTTCCGGGGTAGTGCTGGTGGGAATCACATTGATCGAGGCGATGCCCGCCGCGTCCAGCGTCAGCAGTTCGCCCGCATCCGTCACCGCATCGGAGTTGGCGTCCTTCCACACGCGCAGGTAATCGAACGTCCAGTCGTTGGCGTCGATCACGTTATCGGCATTGGTATCGGCCAGCGCCAGCTCGGCAAAGCCGCTGGTGGCCGCATCGCCGAACAGCTCGTGGATATTGTCGATGATGCCGTTGCTGTTGAGGTCGACCGCCAGCAGCCCGTCATCGCCATGCACCCAGCCGGTCTGCTCGCCAAAGCCGTCGCCGTCAATGTCATAGAACGGCGCGACGCTGCTGCGCGCCGTCAGCTCCAGCCCGTCGCCATCAAGATCGAGCACCAGCGGGTCGACGCCCGTAAAGTACGACTGCCCCGTCATCGCCTTCAGGTACTGGCCGAACAGCACCTCGAAATATTCCACGAACCAGTTGGGGCCGCCGGGGTGCTTCAGCAGCTGGTAGAATTCCAGCGAGAGCTCGCCGACGGTGAGGCCGCCGGACACGCCGGATTTGAAATTGGCGATATAGGTATCATGGCCCGCCGAGTTGCGGATGATCAGTTCACCCGCCGTGTCCAGCCCATAGCGCTCGCCGGCAACGCCCCGTGCCCACGGCGTCTCCGAGTTGATATGCCGCACCCCGCCATGCAGTTCCTTGCCAAAGTGGGAACACACATCCGCAGCAGCGGCATCGGCGACCATGGAGTTCTTGCCCAGCGTAAATACAT
>JBFWQQ010000111.1:0-5814 GCA_050249355.1 Alphaproteobacteria bacterium
TATGCCGAGCTTGGCAAGCTGCACGAAATATCAGAAGAAAGTATTTTTGACATGTTCGAGGCGAATCTGGTCAGCCATGTCATGTTGCAGAAGAATTTACTGCCTTCTTGCATTACGAATGATACCAAAATTTGCATCGTCAGTTCAATGTCTGCGCGCATCCCTGGCAATAACTACGCCACTTACGGCATGGTCAAAGCGGCTCTCAGCTATCTGGTGGATGCGCTGGCGTTTGAATATCCAAAACTCCGCACGCTCTGCGTAGAGATTGGCGGCGTGGCCACTCCCTTCCATGCGAAGGCACACTCAGGGTTTAACGTAAAGGGCTTCAAGCCACAGGAAGAAACGGGCAAGCGGCTTTATGCGGCAATGTTAAAACGCGAAGGATTTACCACGCTCTACTGGGACTGGGCACTCTTACGCTTTCTGCTGATTCATTTTCACGGGGTAATTATGCGGCTTGGACGGTGGAAACATGGCAAGTAAACGCATCCTCATCACGGGCGGTTGCAGCGGGTTGGGCAAGGCACTGGCGGAGCGCTATATTGCAGCAGGATGTAAGGTCATTATTGCAGATATTGCTCCACCAGAGGCCGCTCCACCGCAAGCGCATTATGTGCGGTTTGATTGCGAACATCCTACCTTCGCGTGGTTGGCGGATACAGAAGCATTTGACATCGTCATCTGCAATGCAGGCATCAGCAACAGTGATGATTTTCTGGCAACCGGGCATGAGCATGATTCCCGCCTGATGCAGATTAATGCGCTCGGCCACATCGCGTTGGTGCGTGAGCTATTGAAAACAGGCAAAGTAGAAGATGGTGGCAGGCTGGCTTTTGTAATTTCAGGAACGGTATTTTTGCCATTTTCTATTGCCATTGCGTATGCGGCAAGCAAGGCGGCGCACGATGGTTTTGCCCATGCCCTCGCGCCTTATGTTTATGGGCGCGGTATCTCGGTAACGCGCATCTATCCGGGGCCAATGAAAACCCCGCATGCTGAAAAATACTATGCGAAATATAATGAAGGCAAAGGCACATCGCCTGAGCGGGTTGCGGCGTGCATCGTCGGTGGCATTGAAGCGCGCAAGCGGCGGATTATGCCTGATGCCGCCTCCCGCTTGTTCTGGCTGGCTTCATCTATTGTTCCGCGCTTGCTGGTGCACATGGTTGCGAAGAAATATCATGGGAATGTGTCATGAAGCTCCACATTCATTACACATTCAAAGCAAAGATATGGCTTTATCAGGGCGGTAAAGCCTCATGGCATTTCATCACCTTGCCGAAAAAACAATCGGAGCAAATCAAGTTTTTTGAAGGTGGACTCCGGCGTGGCTGGGGATCGGTTCCCGTGACCGTGACCATCGGAAAAACTACATGGAAGACCTCTATCTTCCCGGATACAAAATCAGGCAGTTACTTTCTTCCACTCAAAGCGGATGTTCGCAAAAAGGAAAAGATTGGCGTGGATGACACCGTAAGCGTGTCGTTAGAGGCCAAATCCTAATACGGCGGTATCGTGATGGTAAAGGGCGAGAGCTGGTGATACTCGAAATAATTATCGATCCACCGTATCAGCTTTCTCTGGCTGGGCAGTGTCATGGCAGCGCGGTGACGAAGCAAGGCGCGTAAATCTTCGATCACATCCACATCTGAAAGTTCATTAAGATAGTGAATATCTGCCTGTAGTGATAATTTCTGCGAAAGAACCGCGCTGGTATTTTCTACGCTGTAAGGTGTCTGCGTCCATATTTCTTTGGCGACATCCACATTGCCGCCGAAGAGGTAAAATCCGCCATCGAGTGCTTTGCCCATCACAAAGCCCTTATGCTTGGCAAGATGAGTTGTTGCCTGTTCGATGTGCCGCACGCAGAGTTGCGGCGAATCTGTACCAATCAGCAGCACTGTGCCGTAATTCTTCCTCAGTGTGAAATAGACATGGTGCAACCTCTCGCCCAAACTTCCTTCGCCCGTCCACATACGATCCATATTTTGCCATGCAGGATGCACAAGGCCGTTTTGTTCGGCGACCGCCCAAAATGGCGTTAGCGGGGGTTTGATTCGGTGTGCGGCGATATCCAGCACATCTTCCACCACGGCGAGGCAGAGCCCGTAAAACTCCTCAGCACGCTCTTTACCGATGCTGGCAGCCAGACGGGTCTTTACCGGCGATAGCTCAGGCGTTTTGGCGAATACGGCAATGGCGGCGCTCATTGGCATTTCCTCCACTCCGGCCATGCCTGTTTAACCCAGAGATATTGATGCATGAAGGTGGTGGCAGCCCAGCCATGTGCTTGATATTTGCGCGCACTCGTGGTGATGGTGGCGTTCGTAGGTTTAAGTTTGATACCCGCTTGCCGTGCGCGCCACACGAAGACATGATCCTCGCCATACGCCAACCCTTCAGGAAAGCCGCCGAGCTTTTCAAATAATGCTTTTCTGATGCAAAACCCCTGATCGCCAAAAGGCACACCAAGTATGCGCGAGCGAAACCGCGCGCCCAGTGCATTGAGCCACATCAGCGGTGTAGCATCATTTCTGAATGCGAGGTCAAAATAGAGGAGCGCGTCAGGATGGTTCTCTATCGCCGTTTTCAAAGCAGCAAGCCAGCCTTCGCCAAGCGTTGAGTCGGCATGCAGAAACCACAGGTAATCCCCCGTGGCTTTGGCCGCGCCCATATTCAAACTTTTAGCACGGCTACCTTCCTGCGAGGGTATGATTTCCCACTGCGCTGGCAGTGATGCTATCAATGCCTGATGCTGATTTTCATTTGCAGCCAGAGGAATGATAACAGAAATCTTCATGCCTTTAGAATCGCCAGCAGTTGTTTTTTCTCGTCACTGAGGGCCGCTTCCGGCGTCAGCACTGCTTCCCTCAGGCTCTCGCGGTAGGCGGCCTCCACCTGCGGCAACGGCGATTCCAGCAAATGTTTGAGCAGCGCCTTTGCCTTCTCAAGGCTCGCGCCATAGCGGGCAATCACAGCGGCAACGCTTACATGCTGCGAAGGATCATCCAGCCAGCAATCGTAATCGGTGGCGATACCGATGGTAGCGTAGGCCAGCTGCGCTTCCCGTGCCAGAAACACCTCCGGCACGTTGGTCATGCCAACCAGATCGCAGCCTGCCATACGCAGGAAATGGCTTTCGGCGCGTGTGCCGAGGCGCGGCCCATCCACACAGGCATAGGTTTTCCCGGTGTGGAGCGTAAGCCCCATCGCTTTTGCGCCTGCTGTTGCCCACGCTGTCAGATTCGCGCAGGTCGGCTCGGCGGTGGAGACATGCGCGGCCAGTCCGTCGCCAAAAAACGTGCGTTCGCGCGGCTGCTTCACCCAATCGAAATATTGCGCAGGTATAGCAAAATCACCGGGCTTGATCTCCTCGCGCAGACTGCCCACGGCGGAAAACCCCAGCACCTGCCGTGCTCCAAGAGATTTAAGCGCATAGATATTGGCGCGGTAGTTGACCTCATGCGGCAAGAATTGGTGGTTGCGGCCATGACGTGGTAAAAACAGAATATCGTGTTTGCCATAACGCGCTTTGACAATGGGCGCAGACGGCGTGCCAAATGGCGTTTTCACGTCCACTTCCTCCAGAACCGTGAGCCCTTCGATGTTATAGATTCCCGTTCCTCCAATGATTGCCAGCATTAGCAGCACGCCCCCGACGCTTCGTTAGATGTAGAACTCCCGCCTGAAGGCGCGCAATCAAACGGCCCGAAATGACGCGCGAAATCACCGATGACTTTGAAGTGATCCTTGTAGCGCGATTTAGATAGCATATCCGCCGTGTTTCCGCATACCGCCACCGGCTGGTGCGCGGGGAACAGATGGTGGTCATCGAGCGGGAACGCATGCGGACATTCGGAGATAGTGCCGAGATAATAGGCAACATGGCCATAATTCTCGCAAATATCCTCAAACTCCGATTTGAAGGTGCGGATGGTCATGGAGTAAAAATCAATCATGCCTGCTTTTTCCTGTACCTCGGTGTCGTGAAGTGAGATGCGGTTTTTGCTGACCACGCGGTAATCGACGCAACCAACATTGCGGAGCATGCGCCGAAAATCCTCGATATACATCGCGCCGCCCAGACACTCGCCAACCAACACTGGATCGCGGGTGAGATCATCAGGAACGCGCCGTCCGGTAAAGACATCCGAGAAAAACAGTTCACCGCCGGGCTTCAGCACGCGGAAAATTTCACGGAACACGGCTTCCTTGTCGGGCGACAGGTTGATGACGCAGTTAGACACCACCACATCCACCGAATTATCAGTAATGCCAATGGATTTTAGATCTTCGATATAGCCTTGATGGAACGTGACGTTCGGCTTTTTATAGCCAAATTCTTTCATGTGATGGTCAAGATATTTGCGCGCGGTGGCGAGTTGATTATCCGTCATATCCACGCCGATCACCTGACCTTTTTCGCCGACAAGCTGCGAGAGCATATAGGCATCGCGCCCTGTGCCACAGCCAAGATCAAGCACCGTCTTGCCAGAAAGTGCGGCTGGAATCGGCGAGCCGCAGCCATAAAACTTTTCCTGCACTTCCGCATGCACTTTAGCAAGCAACGGGCGTAAATGTGCGGGCATAGCATCCAACGGGCAGCATGCGCTGGTTTTTAAGTCATCCTTCGTTTTCAGGACTTCGCCGTAATAATCTTTTACGGATTGTTTCAAAGCGGTAGCGTTTGCGGTCATAATCTCTCCTTACATTAATGCGCCTGTGCACGAGCTACCTGATCCGGCGGTGCAGCCGAAACAATGGTTAGCCAGTGCGATTGTTTTATCAAGTTCACTGAGTTTAGTAATATCCCAGATGGTTTTCGGGTTCCAGCCAATGGGCATATCGAGCATCTGGTTAAAATCGCAGTCGTAGATTTTTCCGTCCCAGCCTATGGAAACCAGCTCACTGCACATCACGCCAGCCGCCGCTTGCGGATTAAAATTATCGATGAGCAGCTGCATATATTGTTCCATCAACCCATCACGCTCCAGCATATGGGCGAAACGCTTGATCGGCATATTGGTGATGGTGAAAAGCTGATTGAACTCAATGCCGAATTCATCCCGCAATTTTTTCTTATAGGCAATCTCTAATTCTACCTGTGCAGGTGGTAAATGCGTACCGATAGGGTTATAGACCAGGTGCAGCTTCAGGCCGCTTTCTTCCTTACCATAGCCAAGACTGTTTAGCTTCTGGAGCGCGGACACGCTTTTGCCGAACACGCCTTTGCCGCGCTGCTTATCCACATTATCTTCCAGATAACATGGCAATGATGCAACCACCTGAATCTGGTTCTCAGCGAGAAACTCCGGCGTGCCATCCTGATTTGGTTCATAAAATACGGTGAGGTTACAGCGATCAATAACCTCTTTGCCCAAGCGCCGTATCTCGCTTGCGAAGTAACGGAAATGTGGGTTCATCTCTGGTGCGCCGCCAGTAATATCCACCGTGTGTATCTGCGGCTCAAGCGCCAGCAACTCCAGCAACCGATCAACAGTTTTTCGCTCCATAATCTCTGTGCGTTTCGGCCCGGCTTCCACATGGCAATGGTGGCAGGCCTGGTTGCACAGCTTGCCTATATTCACCTGCAAGGTGGTGATTGCTCCACGCTCAAGTGTTACGCCTTTTTCGCGCAGAGTTTGTTCAAATCGTGATGGTGTCGGGGCAGGCATTTAGTTTCTTCTCCAGCGGTGAAATTTCTCTAAGACAGCAAGGGCGAATTTCGGCGCGTGCGCCTTTTTCCATTCGCCTGCCGCGAATTTATTGGCCTCAGCAAGCGTCGGGTAAATATGGATGGTGCCAAGTATT
>JBFWQQ010000112.1:0-5728 GCA_050249355.1 Alphaproteobacteria bacterium
GGTGATAACGTGCAGATGGAAGTGGAACTGCACTGCCCGATCGCGATGGAAGAGGGCGTGCGCTTTGCTATCCGCGAAGGCGGCCGCACCGTCGGCGCCGGCGTCGTAGCCAAAGTGACGGAGTAGGACAATGCAGAACCAGAAGATAAGAATCTGGCTGAAAGCCTTTGACCATGCGCAACTGGACAACAGCACGGTAGAGATCGTTTCTACCGCCAAGCGTACCGGTGCGCAGGTTCGCGGGCCGATTCCGCTGCCGCGCCGCATTGAGCGTTTTACCGTGAACCGTTCTCCCCACGTGGATAAAAAATCCCGTGAGCAGTTCGAGATACGTACACACAAACGCATGATCGACATTTTGGATCCCACCCCGCAGACCGTGGATGCGCTGATGAAGCTCGATCTGGCCGCCGGTGTGGACATCAAGATCAAAGCGGAGGCAGCATAGTTGAGTAGTAGTAACCATCAGTCGATCAACTGACTGATGTTTATTGAACGCTGATAACTGAGGAAATTATGAGAACAGGACTGATAGCAAAAAAGCTGGGTATGAGCAGCATGTATGTTGAGGGTGGTATTGAGATGGCCGTGACCTTGCTGCATGTGGAGAATTGCCAGGTGGTTGCGCAACGTACCCAGGAGAAACATGGCTATACTGCCGTGCAGCTGGGCGCCGGTAAGGCAAAAGTGAAAAACGTCAGCAAGCCGCAGCGCGAATATTTCGCCCAGGCAAAAGTAGAGCCCAAGAGCAAGGTCGTGGAATTCCGTATCCCGGAAGCTGCCATGCTGGATGTAGGGGCAGAACTGGTGCCAAGCCACTTCGTGCCCGGCCAGTTCGTGGATATCGTTGGCCAGACCGTAGGTAAAGGCTTTGCCGGTGTTATGAAGCGCTGGAATTTTGCCGGTCTGGAAGCTACGCACGGTGTTTCGGTATCGCACCGCGCACACGGTTCTACCGGTCAGCGTCAGGATCCGGGTAAAGTATTCAAAGGCAAAAAAATGGCCGGTCATCTGGGTTCGGAGCGTGTAACCGTCCAGAACCTGAAGATCGTATCGGTTGATGATGAAAAAGGACTGATCGCTGTATCGGGTGCCGTTCCCGGCGCTAAGAACAGCTGGGTGTTCATCTCCGATGCGGTGAAAAAAGGCACACATCCGAAAGCTCCATATCCTGCCGGTTTACGCAAGGCCGCAGAAACTGCCAGCGGAGAGAATGCCGCTGAGCAAACAGCAAATGATCAGCCGCAGGCTGAAGAAGAAAAGAAGTAGGTGACATATGAAAGCTAAACTGGTCACATTAGGTAAAAAAGACACCGGCGAAGTATCCCTGAACAAGGATATATTCGGTCTGGAGCCGCGTTCGGACATCCTGCACCGCATGGTGGAATACCAGCGTGCAAAACGTCAGGCGGGCACCCATAAAACCAAAGGTATATCTGAGATCAGCGGTACCGGTAAAAAACCGTTCAAGCAAAAAGGCACCGGTAACGCCCGTCAGGGTTCGCTGCGTTCTGCCCAGATGCGTGGTGGTGCTACCATTTTTGGTCCGGTCGTGCGCAGCCATGCTATCGATCTGCCCAAGAAGATCCGCAAGCTGGCTATGAAGCATGCGCTGTCTGCCAAGCAGAAATCTGGCAGCCTGTTCGTTCTGGAAAGCGACAAAGTGAAAGATGCCAAAACCAAATCGCTGGTGGGTGCATTCACCCAGCACGGTTGGGATGCTCCGCTGATCATCGGCGGCGAAAAACTGGATGAAAGCTTTGCTAAAGCCGCACGCAACATCAAGCATGTCGATGTACTGCCGGTAGCAGGCGCCAACGTCTATGACATTCTGCGCCACAAACAACTGGTGCTGACCCAGGATGCGCTGAAAGCGCTGGAAGAGAGGCTGAAATGAGCAAAGCGAAAAAAGCGGATATCCGTGACTACCACTATGATGTGCTGGTTTCCCCTGTGATCACCGAGAAATCCACCATGGCGTCCGAATTCGGTAAGTTCGGTTTCAACGTGCGTTCCGATGCCAGTAAGAAAGACATCAAGGAAGCCGTAGAGGGCCTGTTCGGCGTGAAAGTGACCAAGGTCAATACCCTGAACCGTAAAGGCAAGACCAAGCGTTTCCGTGGTGTCGAAGGGCGTCAGTCCGATGTGAAAAAAGCGTTCGTGACTCTGGCAGAAGGCCAGTCAATCGACCTGCAGACAGGAGTGAAGTAACATGGCACTGAAAAAATATAAACCGACCACCCCGGCACAGCGTCACCTGGTGACCGTAAGCCGTGAAGGTCTGCACAAAGGTGCGCCGGTGAAAAGCCTGACCGCAGGCAAGCCGAAGAATGGCGGCCGCAACCATCATGGCCGCCTGACCGCATTCCGCAAGGGTGGTGGGCACAAGCGAAAACTGCGCGTGATCGATTTCCGCCGCAACCGTTTCGATGCGCCGGCAACCGTTGAGCGTCTGGAATATGATCCGAACCGCTCGGCATTCATCGCGCTGATAAAATACGAAGATGGCGAACTGTCCTACATTCTGGCGCCGCAGCGCCTGAACCCGGGCGATACCGTGGTGGCTGCTGAGAAAGCCGACATCAAACCTGGCAATACCATGTTCCTGAAAAACATCCCGGTGGGTACCATCGTACACAACGTGGAAATGAAAACAGGCAAAGGTGGCCAGCTGGCCCGTGCCGCTGGCAGCTACGTGCAGCTGGTAGGCAAGGACGGCGGCTATGCCCAGTTGAAACTGCGCTCCGGTGAGTTGCGCATGGTGCCGGACGGTTGTCTGGCGACCATTGGTGCGGTCTCCAACCCGGATCACCAGAACCGCGTGATCGGCAAAGCCGGTCGTTCGCGTTGGCTGGGTATTCGCCCGTCCGTGCGCGGTGTGGCGATGAACCCGGTAGACCATCCGCACGGTGGCGGTGAAGGTAAAACGTCTGGTGGCCGTCATCCGGTAAGCCCGTGGGGACAAGGTACCAAAGGTACAAAAACCCGTTCGCGCAAGAAAAAGAACAAGCTCATCATCAAGGGCAGAAAGAGTAAATGAGGGTAAGCCTTAGCGGCTATGCCGCTTAGGCTCCCGTCATCCCGGCAAAGGCCGGGATCTGGAGAAACAAAAAAGGAAAGAGATTCCAGCTTGTGCTGGAATGACAAGAAAGAAGGAAAAATATGGCAAGATCTGTGTGGAAAGGCCCGTTCGTAGATGGTTTCCTGCTAAAGCAGGCAGAAACTGCGCGCAGCTCGGGTAAGAACATGATCATTAAAACCTGGTCGCGTCGCTCGACCATCATCCCACAATTCGTGGGCCTGACGTTTGGCGTATACAACGGCAAGAAATTCATCCCGGTATCGGTGAATGAGGACATGGTTGGACACAAGTTCGGTGAATTTGCGCCGACCCGTACCTTCAATGGCCATACCGGTGCTAAAAAAGAAGTGAAAGCAGCATAGGACAGTAAGTCATGGGAAAGAAAGCATTAGAACGCCAACTGGCAGATAACGAAGCGAAGGCAGTGGTCAAACGCCTGCGCACCAGCCCGCGCAAGCTGAACCTGGTTGCAGCCATGATTCGTGGCATGAATGTGTCCGAAGCGCTGACCCAGCTGCAGTTCTCGCAAAAGCGTATCGCTAACGATGTGCGCAAGGCACTGCAGTCTGCGATAGCCAATGCAGAGAACAACCACAACCTTGATGTGGATGCGCTGTATGTAAAAGAGGCCTATGTTGGCAAGAATATGGTCATGAAGCGTTTCCATACGCGTGGCCGTGGCCGCAGCGCCAAAATATTGAAACCGTATTCCAACCTGACGCTGATCGTTAAAGAGCGCGCAGAGGGCGAGGAAAAACCCAAAGCCAAAGCCCCGAAGAAAAAGGCTGCCGCTAAAACCGAAGCGAAAGCCAAACCGGCTGTCCAGGCAGAAACAAAAAGCCAAACTAAGTCCGATACCAAATCGGCAGCAAAAAAACCGGCCAAAAAAGCAGCGGCCAAAAAGGAGTCTAAATAATGGGACAGAAGGTTAATGCCATAGGCCTGCGCATAGGGGTCAACAAAACCTGGGATTCGCGCTGGTATGCCGACAAGGATTTTGCCGACAAGCTGCATGAGGATTTCAAGATAGAGAAATACCTCAAGAAAAAACTGAACTCTGCTGGTGTCAGCAAAGTGGTGATCGAACGCCCGACGAAAAAAGCCATCGTGACCATTCACACGGCACGTCCGGGTGTGGTGATCGGCAAAAAGGGTGCCGATATTGATAAGATCAAGAAGGATATCGCGCAGTTCACCAGTGATGAAGTGCATGTGAACATCGTGCCGGTGGCCAAACCGGAGATTGATGCCACGCTGGTGGCCGAATCGGTGGCCCAGCAGCTGGAAAAGCGCGTGGCCTTCCGCCGTGCGATGAAGCGTGCCGTACAGTCGTGCCTGCGTCTGGGTGCCCAGGGTATCCGTATCAACGTAAGCGGCCGTCTGGGTGGCGCGGAGATCGCCCGTATGGAATGGTACCGTGAAGGCCGTGTGCCGTTGCATACCCTGCGTGCCGATGTGGATTACGGCGTTGCCCGCGCGGAAACCGCCTACGGCACCATCGGTGTAAAGGTGTGGATCTTCAAAGGTGAGATCCTCGGTAAAGAAAAAAAGCAACAGCAGTTTGAGCAGCAGGCTGCTCCTGTTGAGGCCTTCGATGACAACGAAGAAAGCAAAGGTGAGTAACGGCCATGATGAGTCCTAAGAAAACCAAATACAGGAAGCAGCATAAGGGCCGCATCCGTGGTAATGCCAAAGGTGGCAGCCAGCTCAATTTCGGTCAATATGGCCTGAAGGCTATGCAGCCGGAACGTATCACTGCGCGCCAGATCGAGGCGTCGCGCCGTGCGATCACCCGTCACATGAAGCGTCTGGGCCGCCTCTGGATCCGCGTGTTCCCGGATGTTCCGGTAACCGCAAAACCGGCTGAGGTGCGTATGGGTAAAGGTAAGGGTTCGGTGGAATTCTGGGCCGCCCGTGTGGAGCCCGGCAAGATTCTGTTTGAAGTGGACGGTGTGTCCGAACAGGTTGCGCGCGAGGCATTCGAGCGCGCATCGGCCAAACTGCCGATCAAAACCAAATTCGTCGCCCGTCTGGAAGGAGATGAAGTAGCATGAAAACCGCAGAACTGCGTAGCAAAAGTCCCGAAGAGCTCAAAGAGCTGATCGGCAACATGAAAAAAGAACAGTTCAACCTGCGTTTCCAGGCGGTGACCGGTGAGCTGAGCAATATGGCGCGTTTCAAGGAAGTGCGCAAAACCATTGCCCGTGCAAAAACGCTCCTGTCGGAACCGGCAGAAGCGAAAGCCAAGGCATCGGTGAAGAAAGAAAAACCGGCAGCGAAGAAAAAAGCGCCTGCCAAAAAAGCGAAAAAGAAGGAGTAGCTCATGCCAAGGCGTGTACTGCAAGGGGTCGTGGTAAGCGACAAAGCGAATAAGACCGTAGTGGTGAAGGTGGAACGTCGCGTACGTCATCCGATGTACAAAAAGTTCATCCGCAGCTCGGAGAAATATGCCGCGCATGATGAAAACAACCAGTTCAAAGTGGGCGATACGGTGCAGATCATTGAGTCGGCGCCGATCTCCAAAACCAAGAAATGGCGCGTGGTAACTGAAGGATAGTGGCCAGTGGCCGGTGGCCATTGACTAATGTGAAACAAAAGAGAAAAAGGAGAGTGAAATTATTGGGAAGTTTATCAGCGCGCTTTACT
>JBFWQQ010000113.1:0-5583 GCA_050249355.1 Alphaproteobacteria bacterium
CTTTAGCGCCTTTTTCATCCACGCCGCGATAGTGGATTTTATCAATCATCGCCGCCACGTGATCGGTCGTGACGCCGCCTGCATTTATTACCCCTGCCATTCCACACATAAGCTTATCCTTGCGCTACTTTCGGTTCGACTTCTTTGACACCTAAATTAATTTTTCTAACCGGCGAGGAATGCGGCGCATTTTCCACCAGCGCAATATTCTCGTCTGTTTCTTTAAGAACTTTATGAAACACATCAATCAGCTCATCGAGCGATTCCTTGGTTTCGGTTTCCGTTGGCTCTATCAGCATGGCGGCCTTTAAATCTTCGCCAAAATACACGCAGCCTGCACCCACCAACGTGGGCGGGTGGATGCCGTAATCAATCAGCCGCTTGGCAAAGCTATACACCGACACGTTAAGCGCGCTGCCAGAAAGCAGGCATTCATGCATGCAGGTTTTATCAAACACCGGCGGCAAAATATCGCGCAGGCGCGCCTGCACATAGTTGGCATTCAGCACGGCATTTTCGGTCGCTTCTTTCAGGCCCGCTGGCCCGAGCGTGCGCACATAACAATAGGCGCGCAGCAACACCGCCACATGGCCAAAATGTGACTTCATGCGGCCAATACTGTGTGGCAGGTCGTAACTCGGTTTATAGTTTTCGCCGTCCTTTGCCGCCACCGGCGTTGGCAGGTAATCCTTCAGGAATGCTTTCACACCGACCGGTCCGGCGCCTGGCCCACCGCCACCATGCGGGGTGGAAAGCGTTTTATGGGTGTTGATATGCATCACGTCAAAGCCCATGTCACCGGGGCGGGCGATGCCCATCAGCGCATTCATATTCGCGCCGTCATAATAAAGCAGCGAGCCGTTTTCATGCAGCAGCGCTGCAATATCTTTGATGTTTTCTTCAAACAAGCCAAAAGTAGAAGGATTGGTGAGCATAAGCGCAGCCACATCACTACTCAGCTCACGTTTCAGCGCTTCAATATCCATCAGGCCATTACGCAGCGTGGGAATGATACGGCAGGTAAAACCGGCCATAGAAGCTGAGGCCGGGTTGGTACCGTGGGCATTATCAGCAATGAGCACCACCTTGCGCGGCTCATTCTTTGTTTCAAAATATTTGCGGATGATGAGTAGCCCCGCCAACTCGCCATGCGCGCCCGCTGCCGGTTGCAGGCTAAACACATCCATGCCGGTCAGCTCGGCAATATGGCTTTGCAAGTGATACATCACCTGCCACAGGCCGCTTTGCGTGTGTGCGGGTTGATGCGGATGCACATCACGAAAGCCGGAAAATTCCGCCAATGCATCATTGCGCTTGGGGTTATATTTCATCGTGCACGAGCCCAGCGGATAGGCCCCGCTATCCACCCCGTGATTATTGCGGCTGGCCTGCGTGTAGTGGCGCACCAATTCGATTTCGGTCAGCTCGGGAAGGCCCAGCAGGGTTTTGCGCAAGTATGAATCATCAAAGCTACCGGCAGATATGTCGGTGGAAAATTCACTGTCGGTAATGCCGTGACCGGAAACGCCGTGGCGGGATTTATCGAATATCGTGGGGCGCATCAGGCAAGCGCCTCCGCCAAGGCTGCCGAAAATGCGTCCATATCGGCTTTGGTCTTTTTCTCGGTCGCGCAGACTAGCAGCGCACTTTCCAGCCCATAAAGGCCCGATACATCCACCCCGCCAAATATCTTTTTTGCTTCCAGCTTGCTAAGCACCTCGGCAGATGGTTTCGGAATCGTAATGATGAACTCATTAAAGTTAGCACCTGCAAAAGGCAACTCTACGCCTGCAATGGAGGTAAGTTTTTCTGCCAAATAGCGCGATTTATTTACGTTGAGTGCGGCAATACGGCTGAGGCCCTCTTTGCCAAGACTGGCCAGATACACCACGGCGCGCAGTGCATTCAGCGCCTGATTGGAGCAGATATTACTGGTGGCGCGCTCGCGGGCCACATGCTGTTCACGGTCTTCATAGACCAGCGCGTAGGCCAGCTTGCCGCTGATGTCGGTGACCTTTCCCACCAGCCGCCCGGGCACAAAGGCGCGGTATTCCTTTTTGGTGGCAAATACGCCAAGGCTTGGCCCGCCGGCGCTCAGCGGAATGCCCAGCGGCTGGCCATCACAGGTAACGATATCGATGCCGCATTCACCCGGCGCAACAAACAAGCCTGCCGCCAACGGATTAAAGGAGCAGCTGGAAATAACACCATGTTTTTTGCATAACTCCGCCACCTTCTGCACATCTTCGAGCACGCCCAGCGCGTTAGGGGTTTGGAATAAAAACCCAGCGGGTTTTACTTGGGTAAACTGTACATCCAGCGCCTCTAAATCCAGCTGCCCGGTTTTGGCATTAAACGCTGCGGTGTGGCGGGCGATGCCCCTGCCCTCCAGATACGTATCCAGCACCTGCCGGCTTTGCGGCCAGATGGTTTCGGCCACCACTAGCTCACCCCCTGCCAGCTTGCCGGAAATCAGGCAGCACGCCCACGCGCTATCAGCCAGCGCGGTTGCGCCATCATAACACGAGCCGTTAACCACCGGCAGGCCGGTAAGCACGGAAAGCGCCTGCTGGTATTCATGCAGTGTCTGCAGCAGGCCTTGCGAAATTTCCGGCTGGTAGGGCGTATAAGAGGTGAGGAATTCCCCGCGCGATGCAATGGAGTCCACCACCGCGGGAATATAATGATCATACGCGCCGCCGCCTAAAAAACTGTTATGCGTTTTGACCGTGGCATTTTGCGCGGCGAGCTCCTCCATGTGGCGGGTGAGTTCCCACTCGGACATGGGCGCGGGCAAGTCCAGCGGCTTGGCAAGGCGCAAACCACCCGGTATGGCGGCAAACAACTCATCCACCGAGCGCAGCCCGATGGCCGACAGCATGGCGGCTTTATCCTCCGGGCGGTGGGTATTATAGCCGGTGATGGGTGCTGTACTACTCACCTACATCTCCTTCGCCAGCTTCACGCTGGAAGGCAGGCTGATGATACGCTGCGCCAGGTTTTCTGTAAAACGCAAATCGCTGCGCGGCATGCCCGCATACATCGGCAACTGGTGCAGCGGCCTCCATACCGGGCGGCACAACAGCCCATCTTCATGTAATGCAGCCAGGGTTTCATTCATCCAGCCGGATTCGCTGCGATCTGTCACCAGCGTATTCAGCCAGTAATTGCTGCGGGTGTTCGCCGGTTCTTTCAGGAAATGTACGCCTTCTATGCCTGCAAATGCCTGCATGTAGCGATCAGCGAGTTTACGCTTTGCCGCAACGAAACCATCTAACTGTTCGAGCTGCGCGCAGCCCAGTGCCGCGTTCAGGTTCGGCAGGCGATAATTCCACCCCACCGCATCGTGGCTGAAATCCCATTTGTGCGGCTCTTTGGCCTGCGTGGTGAGATGCTTGATCCGCTGGGCCAGCCCAGCGTTGTTGGTGACCACGGCGCCACCTCCGCCAGTGGTCAGTATTTTGTTGCCATTGAAGCTGATGATCGCCGTGTGCTCGCTGCCGACCTTCTTATCCTGATAGGTAGAGCCAAGCGCTTCGGTAGCATCTTCAATGAAGGCCAACCCGTAATATTGCGCGACCCGGAGCAAACGCTGAACCTGACACGGATGGCCGAACACATGCACCGGCAGCAATGCACGGATGCGTGCCTGCGTTTTACGGTTCACCGCAGCGCCTTCCTTTTGCACCACAACGGATTTCAGGTAGGCATCCAACGCTTCCGGGCAGATGCCCAGCGAGCTTTCTTCCACATCGACAAAGTGCGGCACACCACCGGCGTGCATCACCGCGTTCGCGGTGGCCACAAAGGTGAGCGACGGGATCAGCACTTCTTCGCCTGGTTGCAGTCCGCTGGCTACCAATGCCATGTGCAGCGCCGCCGTACCGTTGACCACGGCCACCGCATGCTGTGCTCCGCATGCCGCCGCCACATCTTTTTCAAAGCGGTCAACGAAGCTGCCGACCGACGACACCCAGCCTTCCTCGATGCACGACGTGACATATTCTTTTTCTTTTCCGGTAAATAGCGGCTCATGAAGCGGATGCGTGCCGCTACCGATCACGCTGCGAATGGCCGGAATAAGCTGCTCTGCCGCAGACAAGCTGTCAGACTGCGTAAGCGGTAACATTGCGGTAATGATCACGGTTCATGGAATCGGAAAACCATTCGAGACTTTTGGCCAGCCCGGCCTTCAGCCCTTCGCGCCCGGCATGTTTTGGCTCCCAGCCCAGCAGTGCTTTTGCCTTGGAAGCATCGCAGCACAGGCGCTCCACCTCGCTGGCTTCTGGACGCAGGCGTTGTTCATCGGTTTTTACCCGCAACTCCCTTCCGGTGAGCTCGCTGACCAGTTTCACCGTATCGCCGATAGATATTTCAAAGCCGCTGCCGATATTGATAACCTCGCCTACGGATTTATCGTTATCTAGTATGGCAATCATACCGGCAACGGTATCGCTGACGAAATTGAAATCACGCGTCGGCGACAGTGCGCCCAACGCAAGCTCTGGTGTGTTACTGAGCGCCTGCAGCATGATGGTCGGCAGTACGGCGCGCAAGCTCTGTCGCGGGCCATAGGTATTGAACGGACGCGCGATCGCCACCGGCGTGCCAAAGGCGCAGTGATAGGAATAGGCCATCTGGTCGGCACCGATCTTGCTGGCCGAATACGGCGACTGGCCCACCAGTGGATGGGTTTCCGGGATGGGCACCTGTTGCGCTGTGCCGTATACCTCCGATGTAGATGTGTGCACGACTTTTCTGACACCAAGGTCACGTGCAGCCTGCACCACGTTCAGCGTGCCGGTGACGTTGGTATCGACATAGGACGCTGGTGCGCTGTAGGAATAGGGAATCGCAATCAGCGCAGCCAGATGCATCACGGCGTCGATGCCTTGCATGGCATCGCGCACCGAGAACGGGTCGCGCACATCGGCCAGCACCAGTTCCATTTTATTGAGCGTGGTTTCGGGCAGTGTATCCATCCAGCCATAGCGGCCGAACGAGTTATACAGTGCCATCGCGCGTACCTGCCTACCCTGCTTCACCAGCGCTTCGGCAAGGTGTGAGCCGATGAAACCATCAGCGCCGGTGATAAGAATCTTATCGAATGATTGTGCCATAGCTATCCCGCTGCAAATTGCTGACGCACCTGTTCGAGCTCGTCACGGTGGCCGATATCGCGCCACTCATCCTGCAAGGTGTACACTGCTACTTTCTTCTTATCCTTCACCAGCGCGGTCAGCACGGATGGCATATCGGTAGGGCTATCCTTGGGAATGGTTGCCAGCACCTCGGGATCCAGTACATACATGCCGGCACTGATCAGGTCTTCGTATACCGGCTTTTCTTCAATCGCTTTCAGCATGCCGTTCTCGGTCTGCAACACACCATAGGGCACCTGCACGTTGTGCGAGCGGGCGCACACGGTTGCCACCGCCGTATGGGAGGTATGGAAATCCACCACATCACCAAAATCGATCGAAGCAAGGATATCACCGTTGGTCACTACCAGCGGATGGGAAAATTTCTGTTCCAGCAGGGACAGGGCACCGGCGGTACCCATAAATTCCTTTTCACGCGTGT
>JBFWQQ010000114.1:0-5582 GCA_050249355.1 Alphaproteobacteria bacterium
CACCGCCGAAGACGCAGCAGAATTACAGCTGCAGCAGCCACACGTATTGCGCCTTGAGACTCGTCCGGCCAACATGGAAGGGGTAGGGGAAGTGACCCAGCGCCAGCTGGTGCGCAATGCCCTGAGGATGCGCCCGGATCGTATCATTATCGGTGAGATCCGCGGCGATGAGGTGATCGACGTACTGTCCGCCATGAACACCGGTCATGACGGTTCGATGGCGACCATCCACGCCAACAGCCCGAAAGATGCGCTCAGCCGTATCGAAAACCTGGTGGGTATGTCCGCCGTGCAATTATCCATGATCTCGCTGCGCACCCAGATATCCAGCGCGGTACATCTGATCGTGCAGGTGGCGCGCCAGCGTGATGGTGGCCGCCGCATCACCCAAATCGACGAGATCGCCCACATGCAAGGTGACCAGATCATTACCCGTAACCTGTTCGGCTTTAAAGCGGGACCGCTGGATGAAAAGGGAAAACTGACCGGCTCCTTCTACTGTACGGGCGAAATCCCCTCATTCATCACACAGGCGGAATATTTTGGCAGGGATGAAGACATGCGCCGCGCGCTGAAAAAGCAGGAGCCATAAAATGAGTCCATTCTTCTTTGCATTATTGATCGGTGTCGGTTCGTACATACTGATTATTGCGCTGATACCCAAGCATATCCTTGCGCGCCACACTCAATACACACGCAGCGTACTCAAACGGCTGGAAGAAGAATCCTATGCCACTTCAAACCCTGTGGATCACCAGAATTCCGACGATATCTGGCGCGAGCGCATCGAATCATCCAGTCTGCTGACCCGCGTATTCCTGACGCTTCCGGGGGCGCGCACCATGTATCCAAAAATGGAAAAAGCTGGAATTGGCGGCGAAGTAGATAAATTCCTAGTGCTTTGCATGCTGCTGATGTTTCTGGTCGCGTGGTTTTTGCGCAGTCAGGGGATATGGAGTATCGTTATCGCATTTGCTGCAGTGTTTCTTCTGGCTTGGTTTTATATCAACAGTCGTATCAAGAAACGTAACGCCGTATTCCTCAATGATTTTCCCGATGCGCTCGACATGATTGTGCGCAGCGTGCGTTCCGGATATCCGCTCAACGCAGCGGTGCGCATGGTGGCAGAGAATATGCAGCCGCCGATCAGCACCGAATTCCAGCAGGTGGCCGATGAAACCGCCTATGGCAGTTCACTGGTCGATTCGCTCAAACGCCTTGCTGTGCGCATCGATGAGCCGGACACGCATTTTTTTGTTGTGGTGCTGTCAGTGCAGCAGGAAGTAGGCGGTAACCTTGCAGAGGTATTGTCGAATCTTTCCAATATTATCCGCAAGCGCAAGCACCTGCGGATGAAGGTCAAGGCCATCACGTCCGAAGGCCGTGCGACTGCATGGGTGCTTGGCCTGCTGCCAGTGTTCGTATTTGGGCTGATCCATTATGTGGCGCCTACCCATCTCGAACCGTTGTTCGATACGCGCATGGGCAACCTGATGCTCGCATTCGCCATCGGTATCGTGTTATTCGGTGGATTCGTGGTGCGTAAAATGTCTGATATCGAGGTATAGTCCGTGAGTGCGAATTACATCATATATACACTAACGGTGGTGGGGTTCTTCACCGTATACATGGCGCTGCTGCACATATTCCGCAAGGATACGAAAAGAGAGCTGATCAAAAAAACCGCTGCGGATGCGTTCTACATATCGGATGAAGAGAAGAAAATACCGCTGCTGGCATCATTCTGCCATAAGGCTGTGCTGCTGACCGGGGTGGACGGCAACAAGCAAAAGGATGTCATAGCGGAGCTCACCCGTGCAGGATTGCAATCACCGCATGCAGTGCATTACTATCTGTTCTTCAAACGTATTGTTCAGCCTATCCTGCTGATTCTGGGAAGCATTATACTAATCAAGGCATTAATGGGAAGCGTGGCGGAGGGATCCTCGCGTACCATGCGCATGGTTCTGGGTGGTCTACTGGTTGCGATCGGCATATTCGGCGCTAAGCTGTACATCACCAACTGCCGCCAGAAACGCCAGAAGAAGTTGATACGTTCTTTTCCGGAAGCGCTCGACTTGCTGCTGGTGTGTATCGAATCCGGGCTGGGTCTGGATGCTGCCTTAACCCGCGTATGCGGCGAGTTGCATCGGGCACACCCCGAGTTTTCCAATGAGTTGAATCGTACCCGAATTGAACTGACCGTAATGAGTGATCGTTCGCAGGCCCTGCAAAACCTTGCGGAACGCACCCAGATATTGCCCATCAAGGCGCTTGTTGCCTCGCTGATCCAAACCGAAAAGTTCGGCACCAGCCTGCTTGAAACGCTGCGGGTGCTATCGGAAGACCAGCGCGTATCGCGCCTGCTTAACGCCGAGAATCGTGCGGCCCGAATCCCGGTACTGATCACCATCCCGCTGATCTTTTGCATATTGCCGGCGTTCATTATTGTCATTCTTGGCCCCCCGATCGTACGGGTGATCGAGCAGGGCGGCCTGTTCGGCGGTGCGGCGGGTACGCGCTAATAGCGTATAGATAAAATATTAGAATCCTGCTAAGCACACAGCATGCGTGCGCCATTTCAACTGATATCCGATTTTAAGCCTGCCGGTGACCAGCCGGAGGCGATCGCATCATTGGTGGCGGGATTAAAAGGGCAAGAGCACAACCAGGTGCTGCTGGGAGTGACCGGATCAGGTAAGACCTTCACCATGGCGCATGTGATCCAACAGACACAGCGACCAGCTTTGATCATGGCGCACAACAAGATCCTTGCAGCCCAGCTTTATAGTGAGATGAAATCATTTTTCCCTAATAATGCGGTGGAATACTTTGTTTCCTATTATGATTACTACCAGCCCGAAGCGTATGTTCCTAAAACTGATACTTATATTGAGAAGGATTCTTCGATCAACGAACAGATAGACCGGATGCGTCACTCGGCCACGCGCTCCATGCTGACACGCGATGATGTGATCGTGGTGGCATCGGTTTCCTGTATTTACGGTATCGGTTCGGTGGAAACCTATTCTGAGATGGTTATCAAGCTGGAATCAGGCCAGGCTGTAGGACAGCAGCAATTAGTCAGGCGGCTGATTGAGTTGCAATACAGGAGAAATGACGTGGATTTCTCTCGTGGAGCGTTTCGTGTGCGCGGCGATGTCGTCGATGTATTTCCCTCACACTATGAAGATGCAGCCTGGCGTATTACCTTCTTTGGTGACGAGGTGGAATCGATCAGCGAGTTCGATCCATTGACCGGTGAGCGGCGTGCTAAAATGGACAATGTCACCATTTTTGCCAACAGCCACTACGTTACGCCGCGCCCGACCGTCGACCGTGCCATCCGGCAGATCAAGCAAGACCTTAAGATCCGGCTAGAGGAATTGCACAAGTTGGGCAAGCTGCTGGAAGCGCAGCGGCTTGAGCAGCGCACCACATTCGATCTTGAGATGCTGGTCGAAACCGGCATGTGCAAGGGTATCGAAAATTATTCGCGCTACCTTTCGGGCGGTGCGCCGGGTGAACCGCCGCCCACCTTGTTCCAATACCTGCCGGACAACGCCTTACTGTTCATTGATGAAAGCCATGTGACGGTGCCGCAAATCGGTGCCATGTACAAAGGTGACCGTGCGCGCAAGGAAACGCTGGTGGAATATGGATTCCGCCTGCCATCGGCGATGGACAACCGGCCATTGAAATTCGAGGAATGGGACGCGCGTCGTCCGCATACCATTTATGTATCCGCCACGCCGGGTCCGTGGGAGCTGGAGCGTACCGGCGGTGCGTTCACCGACCAGGTGATCCGCCCGACCGGCCTGATAGACCCACCCTGCGAGATACGCCCAGTGGAAACGCAGGTCGATGACCTGCTGGCCGAATGCCACGACACCATCAAGAAAGGCTACCGTGTACTGGTGACCACGCTCACCAAGCGTATGGCCGAGGAACTGACCGATTATATGGACGAGGCGGGAGTCGCCGTGCGCTATTTGCATTCGGATGTGGAAACGCTCGAGCGTATCGAGATCATCCGCGACCTGCGCAAGGGAAAGTTCCATGTGCTGGTGGGGGTCAACCTGCTGCGCGAGGGGCTTGACATTCCCGAATGCGGACTGATGGCCATACTGGATGCCGACAAGGAAGGCTTCTTGCGTTCCACCACATCACTTATCCAAACCATTGGCCGTGCGGCGCGTAATGTGGATTCCAAGGTGATTCTCTATGCCGACCGCATGACCAATTCCATGAAACAGGCGCTGGGTGAGACGGATCGCCGCCGTACCATACAGATGGAATACAACATCAGGCACGGCATCACTCCCCAGAGCATAAAAAAGCACATCGGCGAGATCATCGAATCGGTCTATGAGCACGATCACTACACTATAGGTACCGAAACCAAACGCTATGAGGTCGGCGATAATGTGAAGGCCAACAAGGAGGCCTATTTAGCTGCCCTGCGTGAGAAGATGTTAGAGGCTGCTGCTGATCTGGAATTTGAAGAAGCTGCCCGCCTGCGTGACGAAATCAGCAAGCTCGAAGAATCCGGCAAACCACCCGGCTCGGCGAAAAAGAGGAATGCATGAGAAATCCACCCACCGCGCCATGGAAAAAGCCGGTAAAGAACAAGGCGAAGAAGCAAACCAGGTTGCCGCAGGAATTTGTGGAACTGGCCCGCCAGCGTGCCGGGGAACATGGGCGGCGTTATCCCAACCTGATTGATAATATGTGGGCCACCCGGCAATACAGGCAAATGGGCGCAATCGAAAAAACGCAAAAAGATTGAGTGGTGGTCAGCGTTCTTCAAACATCACATGTTTAGTTGTGGCGTCAAGCGACAGGCTGAGTTTGCCAGCCATAAGGGCTTCGGCTTTCTGGCCAAAAATATCGTAGCGCCAGCCGCTTAAGGCGGGGCTGTCCTTGTGGCCTAACGCGATGGATTCGAGGTCGTCCTTACCGGCAATGATGCTGGCGCTGACGCCTTCGGCTTCGGCCTGTACTTTCAGCAGCATTTTGAGCAGTTCCATTGAACCTGCGATATCCGGCGGCAGGCGGCCCGGTTTTTCCGGCTTGGGATAATCTTCGGGACTCAACTCGAGCGCGCTTTTCACCAGTTTCAGGACGGTATCGAGCCGCGACTTGGATAAGTTCTTGCCCACCCGGCGCAGGCGCTTGATATCGGCTTCCTTAGTGGGGGCCGAGTGTGCCAGTTCGATCAGTGCATCGTCCTTGATGATGTGCCCGCGCGGCACGTTGGTTTTTTTGGCTTCTACTTCGCGCCATGCAGCCAGTTCGCGCAGCACCGCCAACCCTTTAGGACGCATGCTGCCGTATTTCAGGCGCTTCCATGCATCTTCCGGTTTGATCTCGTACAGCGCCGGGTCGGTAAGGTAGGCGTGTTCTTCCTCGATCCAGCTGGTGCGGCCGGATTCCTCGATCTTTTGGCGCAGTTTCTCATATATGGTACGCAGGTACGTGACATCGGAGAGCGCATAGGCCAGTTGCTTGTCAGTCAGCGGGCGCGCCGACCAATCGGTGTAGCGCGAGCTTTTATCAATGTCTTTCTTGGCGATCTTATT
>JBFWQQ010000115.1:0-5538 GCA_050249355.1 Alphaproteobacteria bacterium
CGATGATTTCGCCGAGCAGAACCTGTTTTCTGCCGACACCAAGCTGATCGAGATCACCAAATCCAGTTACCGTTCGCCGGTGCACCGGCAGGTACCGCTGGATATGATCATCCTCAAGCGCCACGAAAAACAGGGCAGGATCGTCGGTGAAAGCCGGTTTCTTGGACTCTTTACCTCCAACGTATATTATCAGAGCGGCGATGAGATACCGCTGGTGCGCACCAAGATCACTTCGGTACTGGAACGCGCCAATTTTGATCCAATCAGCCACGATGGAAAAGCGCTCAAGGCCATTTTGGAGTTCCTGCCGCGTGACGAGATATTCCAGACGACACCCGAAGATCTTTTCGAGATCAGCATGGGTATACTGGCGCTCGAAGCCCGCCCCGGTGTGCGCATGTTCGTGCGCAAGGATACATTCGAGCGCTTCGCCAGCGTCATGGTGTTTGTGCCGCGCGAACGTTTCTCCACCGAACTGCGGCGGATGATACAATCGATCGTGGAAAGCGCGCTGGGCAGCAACTCCTCCACCTTCTCCACACTGATCACCGAGGACGCGCCGCTGGCACGCCTGCACCTGATCGTCAAAACCACGCCAGGCAACATCCCGTACCTGTACATGGACAAGATCGAAACCGAGATTGCCAAACGCGCCTATTTGTGGAACGACCTGATGCATCAGGCGCTTATCGCGCGTCATGGCGAAAAGCGCGGTCAGAAGCTGTTTCTCACCTACGGCAATGCGTTCTCGCAAAACTATATCAACCGGTACGATCCCACCGGTGCGGTGTACGATATCGACTGCATCGAAAAGGCCATCGAAAGCGGTAATGTGATGCTGGATCTGTACCGTAACCGCGATGATGATTCGGCGTTCCTGCACCTGAAGATATATAATCCCAACGATGCCATTTCCCTTTCCGATATACTGCCGATGCTGGAAAATGCCGGTTTCCGCGTGATCGAGGAATATCCTTTCTCGATATCCATTCCTCAGTCTACCGGACGTGTACGCATCCGTGACTTCACACTGGAAATGCAGCAGACACTTGCGTTCGACCTGAAGGATACCAAGAAACGGCTGGAAAGGGCATTGATCCGGGTGTGGCTGGGCAAACTGGAGAATGACGGTTTCAATGCGCTTATCCTCAAAGCCGGACTAGATTGGCGGCAGGTCACGGTATTGCGCGCCTGTGCCAAATACCTCAAGCAGATTACCTTCCTCTACAGCCAGACCGCGCAGGAGCAGGCCCTGGCAGCGCACCCGGATATCACCCGCCTGATAGCCGAACTGTTCGATGTGCGCTTTAATCCCGCCGTGCGTGGCCGTGCCAAGAAGGAAGAGGAGATATGTGAGGAGATAGAGCAGAAGCTGAGCACCGTCACCAGTGCAGACGAGGACCGCATCCTGCGCCGCTACATGGACCTGACCCGCGCTATCCTACGCACCAACCATTACCAGAAGGGTGAGAACGGCAGCTCAAAAACCGTATTGTCATTTAAGTTCGATTCGCAAAAAGTACCGGAGCTTCCCCTGCCGCGTCCATTTGCCGAAATATTCGTTTACTCCACACGGGTGGAAGGTATCCACCTGCGCGGCGGACGTGTGGCGCGTGGCGGCCTACGCTGGTCTGACCGGCAGGAAGATTTCCGTACCGAGATCCTCGGCCTGATGAAGGCGCAGATGGTGAAAAACTCGGTGATTGTACCGGTGGGATCCAAAGGCGGGTTCGTGCTCAAACGCCCACCCATTGAGGGCGGCCGCGAGGCGATGATGAAAGAAGGCATCAGCTGCTACAGGATGTACCTGTCCAGCATGCTGGACATCACTGATAACATCGTGAGCGGCAAGGTAATACCCCCATCCGATGTGGTACGGCATGACGGCGATGATCCCTATCTGGTGGTGGCCGCCGATAAAGGCACTGCCACATTCTCCGATATCGCCAACAGCGTGTCGGCGGAGTATGGTTTCTGGCTGGGCGATGCGTTCGCCTCCGGCGGGTCGGTCGGTTACGATCATAAGAAAATGGGCATTACGGCCCGTGGCGGCTGGGTTTCGGTCACACGCCATTTCCAGGAAATGGGTGTCGATATCGATAAGGAAACGTTCACCGTGGCTGGTATCGGCGATATGTCGGGCGATGTGTTCGGCAACGGCATGCTGCTGTCGGATAACATCCGGCTGGTGGCGGCGTTCAACCACCTGCATATTTTCATCGACCCCAACCCCGATGCAAAGAAAAGTTTTGCCGAACGCAAGCGCCTGTTCGAACTGCCGCGCTCAAGCTGGAAAGATTATGATGCCAGATTGATCTCCAAGGGCGGTGAAGTGTTCGAGCGCAGCGCCAAGAGCATCAGCCTGAGCAAGGAAGCGCAAAAGGCTATCGGGTGCACAAAATCCAAGCTTACCCCCGACGAACTGATCAGTGCAATTCTAAAGTCGCCGGTCGACCTGCTGTGGAATGGCGGCATCGGCACCTACGTGAAATCGGAAGAAGAAGGCCACGAAGATGTGGGCGACCGCGCCAACAATGCCCTGCGCGTCGATGGGGCGGCACTGCGCTGCAAGATCGTCGGCGAAGGAGGCAACCTGGGCTTTACCCAGCGCGGCCGTATCGAATATGCACGCAGTGGCGGGCGTATCAATACGGATGCGATCGATAACTCGGCGGGCGTGGATTGCTCGGACCACGAGGTGAACATCAAGATCGCCCTGCAAAAAGAAGTAGCGAGCGGCAAGTTGCCGATGAAAAAGCGCGATGCATTCCTGAACGGCATGACCGACGAGGTGGCACGGCTGGTGCTGAAGGACAATATTCTGCAAACGCAGGCCATCACCATCGCCCAGCAGCAGGGGTACCACCTGCTAGAATCGCATACCCGCCTGATGCACGCGCTGGAACGTTCTGGCCTGCTCAACCGTGAGATCGAGTTCCTGCCCTCGGACAAGAAGATCGCCGAACTCAAGGCAGCCAAGCGCGGCCTGACACGCCCGGAAATCTCTGTGCTGATGGCCTACAGCAAGATGCAGGTGTATCAGGATATGCTCGAATCCAGCCTGCCCAACGAAGAATATTTTGTTTCCGACCTGGTGCGCTATTTCCCGGCGGCTATGCAAAAACAGTTTGCCGGTGCCATTGAGAACCACCAGTTGCGCCGCGAGATCATCGCCACGGTGATGACCAACAGCATCGTCAACCGTGCCGGCATCCATTTCTGTTTCGATATGGTGGAAAATATCGGCGCATCAGTACGCGACATTGCCGCCGCTTATGCCATCACACGCGATGCTTTCGACCTGCGCGGCATCTGGAATGCAACCGAGGATGCATGTAAGACCATCAATCCCGTTACGCAGGCCAGAATATACCTGGAAACCACTCAGTTCCTGGAACGCGTCTGCGCATGGCTGTTGCACCACCTGCCTAAACCACTGGATATTTCAGCGATCTGCGCTGAGGTTGTCCCGGCTGTCGCAGAGCTAAGGAAGAACCTTGATGCCCTGCATACCCCTGCAACCCGGGAAGAAATGCAGGAGCGCGCAAGCAAGCTGATGGCCAACTCCGCACCCAAGGCGCTTGCCGAGCGCGTGGCCGCCTTGCCACTCATGTCGTCAGCGCCGGATATCATTTCGGTTGCCAACAAACACGGTATGGATGTGGTGGAAGTGGGCGCACTATACTTCGCGCTGGGTGAACGCCTTGGCCTGCACTCCTTACGCAAATGTGCCCAGAATCTGCCGATCAACACCCACTGGGAACACCTTGCCGTGCGCACGCTCATTGCCGATTTCTTTAGCGAGCAACGCCGCCTTACCGATCATATACTGGAACATGAGCAGACTCTGGAAGAGTGGCTGGCTGTGAACACAGAAGATGTGCTTTCGCTTGAGCTGTTCACGCAAAGCGTCTTATCTGGCGAATCGCACGATATCCCGCAGCTTATGGTTACGCTGCGTCAGGTGCGTGCGGTGGGTGTGGTTTAGGGTTTGCCTACTTCCCCGTCGGTCTGCTGACTTCGCGATGGAACCTTGCTCAAGGCTGACTCGCGCTAATGCGCTCGTATAACCATGAATAAAGTTTCTTCACATTGATGAAGCGCTGTCAGCAGACAGCGCCATCCCTGAGCTCTGCCCCATGTGAAATGCAGTAGCATTTCACGGAGGCAATCTAATGCTTAAAATGCCGTATGCCGGTAAACACCATGGCGATGCCATGCTTGTCGGCTGCCGCGACCACCTCTTCATCGCGAATGGAACCGCCCGGCTGGATGATAGCGGCGATGCCTGCCTCCGCCGCCAGCTCGACATTATCGGCGAAGGGGAAGAACGCTTCGGAGGCCAGCGCCGCACCCTTGGTGGATAGCCCGGCCTCTTCGGCCTTACGGCAGGCGATCTTGGTGGAATCGATACGGCTCATCTGTCCGGCGCCGATACCCACTGTTGCCCCATCCTTAACCAGCACGATCGCATTCGACTTCACATGTTTGGCAATGGTCAGCGCCATCTCCAGGTCACGCATCTGGGCATCGCTCGGCGTGGCTTTTGTGGCAGTCTTGAGGGTGGACTTATCGAAGGTCACGCTGTCGCGCGTCTGTACCAGATAACCGCCGGTCACCGATTTTATCACCATATCGTTCGCTTTGGGATCGGGCATGCCGCCAGTGGTCAGCAGGCGCAGCTTTTGTTTCTTACTGAGCACTTCTTTTGCAGCCTCATCCACATCAGGCGCAATGATAACTTCCACGAACAGCTTGGCGATCTCTTCGGCCGTCTTTGCATCCAGTGTGCGGTTGAGCGCTACAATGCCACCGAAGGCACTGGTCTTGTCGCAAGCATAGGCACGCAGATAAGCATCATGCAGGTTCGCTGCCGTTGCTACACCGCACGGGTTGGCGTGCTTGATGATGGCAACCGTCGGCTGAGAAAACTCGCTCACCAGTTCCCAAGCCGCATCGGTATCGTTGATATTGTTATACGAAAGCTCCTTGCCCTGATGTTGCACCGCAGTTGCCAATGAATGACGAGCGAGATTCACCGTATAGAAAGCCGCATGCTGGTGGGGGTTTTCACCATAGGCCAGCTGCTGTTTGCGCGTGGCCGAAAGCGTCATGCGTTCGGGAAACTGCTCACCCAGCTGGGCGGCAAACCAGCGGCTGATGGCTGCATCATAACTGGCAGTGCGTGCATAGGCCTTGGCGGCCAGTTTGCGGCGGGTTTCAAAGCCCACCGCGCCGGTGGTTTTCATCTCCTGCATCACGATGCCATAATCCGCAGGGTCGGTGACTATGGTCACATGCGCGTGGTTCTTGGCTGCTGAACGCACCATGGCCGGGCCGCCGATATCGATATTCTCGATGCACGCATCCACGCCCAACCCTTTGGCCACTGTTTCCTCGAATGGATACAGGTTGATGACCAGCATATCAATACCTTCAATATTATGCTCACGCATGGCCTGCCGATGCTCGGCATTGTCACGCACCGCAAGAATGCCGCCATGCACTGTGGGATGCAGTGTGTTCACCCTGCCAGCC
>JBFWQQ010000116.1:0-5404 GCA_050249355.1 Alphaproteobacteria bacterium
GCTTGATCAGCGCCAGCCAGTCGGCATGGGCTATCGGTGTGTGAAGAAATTTTGGTGCGTTTCTGATATAGTGATCGGTAATAGTGTGTATCAAACGCCGGTTACCGTTCTCTCTTGGGTTAGCCCCCATATCAAGCAAAGCATGTGCAAGCATGGGAGCAGGCATCTGCGCGGCTTCCACCAGGAGCGAGTCCTCAATTTCATTTGTATTTCTCGCATAGCGAGAATTGGGGTTGGCGCCCTGCTCCACCAGTTCGCGCATCTTATTTATGGCTTTGCTGAAACGATCCTGCTGTTCAGCAGTCAAGAAAGCGGACTCTTCTTCCTGTAATATGTCCTGCGCTTCTTCAAAATAATCGATAAACTGCGCCTGAAGCTTCTTGCGTGCTTCTTGCTTTGCTTTCTTATTCTTCGCCATATCCCGTTTTCTTCATATTTTCGTTATATTCGTAAGGCGCATATTACCCGCGTAATGCCGAGCTATTATACCATTGCTATGGCCCTTTGGCCACAAACGGCACAGACCCGCCATAGGGCGAACCACCGCGCCGGATATCTTAATAACCTTTTGATTTAATTTAAGAAATAAAAAAGCCGCCCGGAAGCGGCTTTTTTTCTAATTGTCATCCTCAGCGAGGCATTGCCGAACTGGGGATATTTACTGCAAGAGATCCCCGGCGGCACAATGTGCCACCGAGGATGACATCTCTTAGTGCGCTAACAATGCCAACAACAAAATGGCAACGATATTAGCGATCTTGATCATCGGGTTGACCGCCGGGCCAGCCGTATCCTTGTACGGGTCACCCACGGTGTCGCCGGTTACTGCAGCTTTGTGCGCCTCAGAACCTTTGCCGCCATGATGGCCTTCTTCGATGTACTTCTTGGCGTTATCCCAGGCACCGCCACCTGCTGTCATGGAAATCGCCACGAATAGGCCGGTGATGATGATACCCAGCAGCATCGCGCCCAGTGCAGCAAATGCCTGCGCTGGCCCGGCGATACCGTTGATAACGAAATACACGACAACCGGCATGCCAACAGGCAGCAGCGAAGGAATGATCATTTCCTTGATGGCTGCTTTGGTCAGCATATCTACCGCGCGGCCATAGTCTGGCTTAGCGGTACCGGCCATGATGCCGGGGATCTCTTTGAACTGGCGGCGCACTTCAAGCACAACCGAAGCCGCAGCACGGCCTACGGCCTGCATGCCCATGGCACCAAACAGGTACGGCAGCATACCACCGATAAAGAGGCCCACTACGACATACGGGTCAGACAGGCGGAATTCCACCACCAGATCCGGGAAGTAGTGTTTCAGGTCTTCGGTGTAAGCGGCGAACAGCACCAGTGACGCCAGCGCAGCAGAACCGATGGCGTAGCCTTTGGTCACCGCTTTGGTAGTGTTACCCACCGCATCCAGCGCATCGGTCGTTTCACGCACATCGCTTGGCATTTCCGACATTTCGGCAATACCACCCGCGTTGTCCGTTACCGGGCCATACGCATCCAGCGCCACTACAATACCGGCAAGCGCCAGCATAGTGGTTGCTGCCACAGCAATACCGAAAAGACCACACAGTGAATAAGCGATAATGATACCGGCGCAGATCACGATGGCAGGCAATGCGGTGGCTTCCATGGAAACCGCCAGCCCCTGGATCACGTTGGTGCCGTGACCGGTTTCAGACGCTTTGGCCACACTACGCACCGGACGGTACGCGGTAGAGGTGTAGTACTCGGTCAGCCAGATAAGCGCACCGGTGACACCCAGACCTACCAGCGCACATTCAAAGATGTGCATACCGGTGAAGCTCAGCTCACCCACCATATATTCGGTGTGCATGCCGATCAGGTGATCGGTAACAAAATAAATGGCAACCACTGCCAGAACGGCAGACCAGATAAAGCCTTTATACAGGGCGGCCATGATATTACGGCCTTTGCCCAGCTTCACAAAGAAGGTACCCACGATAGAGGTGAGGATACAGGCAGCGCCGATCGCCAGCGGATACAGCATCATGTTCGCCTGCACATCACCCGTGAAGTAAATCGCGGCGAGCAGCATGGTGGCCACCAGGGTCACCACATAGGTCTCGAACAGGTCGGCAGCCATACCGGCACAGTCACCTACGTTGTCTCCCACGTTGTCGGCGATAACGGCCGGGTTGCGGGGATCATCCTCGGGTATTCCGGCTTCCACCTTGCCTACCAGATCCGCTCCAACATCGGCGCCCTTGGTGAAGATACCACCACCCAGACGGGCGAAGATGGAGATCAGCGACGCGCCGAATGACAACGCAACCAGTGCTTCGAGGATCGAACGGGTATCAACCCCCATGTTCAGCAGCATGGTATAGTACAGCGCTATGCCGAGCAGGCCAAGGCCCACCACCAGCATACCGGTCACCGCACCCGACTTAAAAGCAATGGACAGCGCAGGTTGCAGGCCAGAACGGGCCGCTTCCGCAGTACGCACGTTGGCGCGCACCGAGATATTCATACCGATATACCCGGCAATACCCGACAAAATGGCGCCGATAGCAAATCCCACACCCACATACCAGCCCAGTTGGGTGGAAATGAATATACAGATTACGATACCCACCAGACCAATGGTGCGATATTGGCGGTTCAGGTACGCACGCGCGCCCTCCTGAATAGCCGAGGCGATGTTGATCATGCGCTCGGAACCGGCGGGGGCCGCCATAATCGAACGCCCGGCGAAGATGCCGTAAAGCAGCGAAGCAAAGCCGCACAGTATAATTAACGTCATAGCAGACATGCAGTGACTCCTTGAAAAATGTTAGAAATTATTCAGTAACGTCAGCAGTCTGCATTACTGCATGAAGGCCGATAAATCAATCATTTACTTGTATAATATTACTGCCGCCGCCGAGGTTGGAAAATATTTCTATTACAATGCATTATGATAGGACTTATTCGCCCCCGGTCGCTTTCACCAAGGCATCATTACCCACATAGTGTGGTATAAATGCCAGCGCCCGGCCCTCGGGCGAAAACAGCTCGGTGAACGGGATCGCGCCTTTGAACTGGCTGCCGGTGGTTTTCATGGTCGCCACCAGCCCGGAATCGAACAAATTCTGATCATGCAGATACGGCGTGCCGATATCGCGGTAAATATCGGTTCTCAGCAGGTACTGAGCCAGTTGCATGGCGCTTTTATCCAGCGACAGAAACACTGTGTTCACATGATCCAGCCTGCCGTCGCGCACAAGCTGCACGATGTGTGGCATCTTCTTGCGGCAGGTGTCGCACCACGAGGCATAGACCACCAGCAGGGTCGGCTTGTCGGATTTCAGCAGCTGCGGCACCTCGGACGCCTCCACCAGCCTGATACCGGCCGCATAATCCATCGCTTTGGGCTTGTTCGGGTCATCGGGCTGGATATAGGGTTCAATCGTGTGCAGCACCGCCAGCGCCAGCAACGCTAGTGCAACAGCGTTCCACACAAACCAGATGTCAGGTCTTTTTTTAATGTTATTTTTTTCACTCATCCTAAAAATCTACGCACTTGCCTTTGTTTTCCCAGTCACCATAACGCGTGGGATCCAGCCCGTTGCGCCCGCCGAACTCTTCGCTGACCAATAGCATTTCCAGCGTGATGTTAGCTCGCTGGTAGCGCTCATCACGGCCTGCTGGTGTTTCCACGAAGCCCAGCGATTTATATAGTGTGATCGCCTGCTCCAACTTGCGATTACTGGCGATATATAATTTTCTGGCGCCAATGGAGCGTGCATATGCGATGAGCGCAAGTGCCAGCTTGCGGCCTATGCCTTTGCCACGCATGCCGGATACCACCCCCATTTTGGATAATTCATATACGCCACCACCCATGTTCAAAAGCCCGATAACCCCTACGATACGGCCTTCCAGACGCGCGAAGAATATCATGCCGCCCTCGTCTATCAGCGACGATTGCGGATCGCCAAACATAGCGGCATCCTTGGGCTCCACCACAAAGAACTCTTCCACCCAGCCACGGTTGATGTCTGCGAAGGCTTGTGCATGCTCAGTGTTACCGGCCTGCCACTGTTCAATGATCGCTTCACTCATTATTCAATCTCATACACCACCGATACGCTCTGGCGCAGGCTGATCATGCCCGGCAGCGTCGGCGCCACCGATCCGCCGGAAGATTCGGCCGCATCCATCGCCATGCGTGCCATCGGCATCGGTGGCATAATCTGTGGCGCTGAGCCGGTGGATATGCTTATCGGTTTGCCCAACTCCATACCGGCAGCACCGGCCAGCACCTGGGCGCGCGCATAGGCGTTCTTCACCGCTTCGGCGCGCAGCTTCTGTTCGTGTTCTTCCGGCTTTGCCAGCTTAAATTCTACCCCGCCGACCTGATCGACCCCGGCAGCGACCACTTTGGAAAGCAGTATCTCGTGCACATCCATGGTATCCATGGTGATGCGCAGGCTGCGATTGACAACATAACCTTCCAATACCTGCCGGTTATTGCCGTAATTATACTGCGGCGATACGAACAGGCTGGACGTGGCGATGTTCTGTTGCTTGATGCCAAGCTCCAGCGCGATATCGTTCACACTACGGGTCAGCTTGTCGTTGGCCTGTTTGGCGGCATTCAGCTCCGGATTGCGGCTCACCACCGATACGTTCAGCACCGCCTGGTCGGGCGCGATCTCCATTTCGGCCTCACCTGTCACCGATAGCAACCGCGGCATGCCCTGCCCCGGTGGCGGCGTCTGGGCATATCCGCTTGCGGGTAATATCGTCATTGCGAGCGCCAGCGAAGCAATCCAGTAGCGAAGTAGGTTGGATTGCCGCGTCGCTAACGCTCCTCGCAATGACCATTGTAAAAACCTTTTCATTTCGTCCTCCGCTGTGTCATACAAAAAGTACCTTCATGGATGGGAGAATCTACCAGACAATGGCCGCCACACAAAATGCTAATTTACCGCCTGCCGCTCGCCTGTGCGCCATGGCCGCGCTGGTGCATTGCCTCGACCATAAAAAACCGCTGGATGCCGCATGGCCGCAGCTCAAGGAATTTGGCATGCTCAGCCCGCCTGATCGCGCATTCGCCCAGTTGATCACCAAAACCACCCTGCGCCGCTTAGGCCAGATCGATGCGGTCATCGGGCAACTGCTGGAACGCCCCTTGCACGAATCGGCCAGCCGTGTACAGCATATATTGCGCCTCGGCATCACGCAGCTGGTGTGGCTGAAAACGCCGCCGCATGCCGCCGTCAACGAATCGGTCGAAATGGCCAAGGCGGCGGGCCAACATAAATTCAGCGGGCTGGTGAATGCCGTACTCAAACGCGCCAGCAAGGAAGCGCCCGGACTCATTCAGCTGCAGGACGAAGAACAGATCAACACCCCCGAATGGCTGTGGCACAAGTGGCTGGAAACC
>JBFWQQ010000117.1:0-5299 GCA_050249355.1 Alphaproteobacteria bacterium
ATCTCGGCTTCGGTCTCGGTCTCCGTGCGCCCCATTACGACACCATCCTTGCGGATCGTCCGAAGGGGGTGCAGTGGTTTGAAATCATTTCCGAGAATTTTATCGAAGCCCACAAAGGCTACTGGGATTTTCTGGCCGATTTACGGCAGGATTACCCCATTGTTATGCACGGCGTGTCGTTATCCATCGGCGGGGCTGACCCGCTGAACACTGACTATCTACAAAAGCTAAAATCATTGGCGCAGTTTCTGGAAGCGCCGTGGGTTTCCGATCACCTCTGCTTTACAGGCGCGGGTGGGCATAACACTCATGACCTGCTGCCGATTCCATATAACGAAGAATCGCTCACACATATCGCATCACGCATTCATGCGGTGCAGGAAGCATTGGCGCGCCCGTTAGTGCTGGAAAACCCATCGAGCTACCTCGAATTCAAAAATTCCACGATCAATGAACAGGATTTCCTTGTATCGCTCTGCCAGCGTACCGGCTGCAAACTGCTCCTCGATGTGAACAACGTCTATGTCAGTGCTTTCAATCATGGCTTCGATGCCAAAGCCTATATCGACGCCATCCCGAAAGAATCCATCGTACAGATTCATCTGGCGGGGCATAGCAACCACGGTGACTATATTATCGATACGCATGATGCGCCTGTAATCGACGAGGTCTGGCAGCTTTACGCCTATACCATCCAGAAAAAAGGCAAGATCAGCACGATGGTTGAGTGGGATGATAACATTCCCGCCTTCGGCGTAGTACTGACCGAGCTTGAAAAAGCACGCCACTTTGCGAAAAGTACCAGGGAGGCGGCATGACGGCGGAATATTTTGCACAGCTTTACGCCTTCAGCGACGGCATTATTCGTGATGACGACAGGCAAGTTCTGGATGGTATTGCACCGCCGCCGCGTGGAACCGCGCAGAAGCGCTTCTCTATCTATACCGATGGCTATCGCATTCGCCTGCAAAAGGCAGTCGAAGCGGATTATCCATGCCTCAGACATTACCTTGGGGAGAAACCGCTGCAGACGCTTGTTGCTGATTTCGTCGAGCAAACGCCATCCTCATATTTTAATCTTGATCGCTATCCACTCGCTTTTGACAGTTTTGTATGCGCGAATCTTGATGATCCTGTCGCCTGTGAGATAGCATTGCTGGAAAGCACCATTGCCAGCGTTTTTATGCAGGAAGAGAGCGAGCCGCTTGCACCATCCGCCTTTGAGAATTTATTACCAGAACAGTTCGGAAACATGAAGCTGCGTGCGCGAAAAGCCTCCCGTTTGCTTTTATTTTCTTATCTCACTCACAGCTATCTTACAGAATTCCGTGCGGGCGAAACCCTCGTGAAGCCCGAACCATTGCCACAATATGTTTATGTGTATCGCCATAATAACGAGGTGCAACGGCTTGAATTACCCCAGGCGGCGTTCCTGTTGCTACAATGCCTGTTTGATGGGATGACCATCGGGGAAGCACTGGAACATATTACAAAAACGGATGATTCACTGACTAGCACGATTGCCGCCAACCTTCAGGGTTGGTTCGCGGATTGGATGGCAAGGGGCGTTTTTACCAGAGATTGAACAGGTTATTCGATTGTGAGTCATGAAAGTAAATGGTAGAATGAGCGCATGAGTATTTTTAGAAAACTGATTTTAGTGCTTTTATGCGCCAGCGTGTTTGCTGGTGGCATGGCGCATGCGTCGGTTGGGTGCTGCCTAAATCAGGACGATATGTCCATGTGCATGAAGATGAAGGATGACGCGGCAAAACCCTGCCATGATACTTCGGACAAAGACACTCAAAACACTGCTTCCTGCGATGGCTGCGATTGCAGTACCTGCATGAAAGTGAGCACGCTTCCTTCTGTATCGATCCATCAGGGGCAAACCATTTCCACTATTGTTCCTGCCATGATTCAAGTCATGGGCGCAGGGCAACCGGAAGCCATTTTCCAGCCTCCCAAACAACTCTCCTAAACTGCTAGGCGCATTTTAGCGCCATTGTCGGCTGCGCTTCACGCGTAGCCAGAACGTATGCAATTCACGTTAGGAGATTTTATGAAACTACACTTAACCTTGGGGCTTCTTGCCCTGATGACGTTCGCAGCGGACGCATCTGCTCGCCCGATTTCTTATCCAGGCGGTTGGATGCTGATGCAGATGAACGACGGCAACATGCACAGCTTAGAGGTCGATTACTCACCCACCGCGAATTATTCCGTTGGCTATGTGGCAGAATATTGGCGGGAGAATGATTGGCAACTGCATGCAGTGTCGCTCAACAATCTGATCAAACGCTGGAACCTGCCTTCGTCGCAGGCCAACCTTTATCTCAAATCCGCTGCGGGTGTTGCCTACAGCGATTTTGGGGCGTTTGACGGCAAAACCGAGCCCGCTGCCTTCACCGGCATTTCTGCGGATTGGGAAGACCGGCGGTTTTTTACCATGTACGAAAACCATCTCGTCTATGCGGGTGATATCGACAAGTTCTTCATGCAGAAGGCTCGCGTCGGCATTGCACCATACATCGGCGATTATGGCGATCTGCATACATGGCTGATGTTGCAAGTCGAGCATAACCCCGAAAAAGCCGATCATTTCACCGTCACGCCGCTGGTTCGGCTGTTCAAAGGCGAAACGCTGGTGGAAGCCGGTGTTAGCGAAGACGGCGACGTATTATTCAATTTCACCATGATATTTTAAGGAGAACAACCATGAAAACTTTAGCAACGATTCTGACTCTTACAATAATGCTTTCCTCCGCTCCTGCCTTGGCTGCCGAAGCGTGCAAGGATACCGTCAACGTCAAGGTTAATGGCCTTGTCTGCGATTTCTGCGCCCGTGCGCTCGAAAAAGTGTTCGGCAAACGCGAAGAAGTTTCTGGCATCAAAGTTGATCTGGATAAAGGCGACATCCGCATCAGCCTGAAGCCGGGAAAGACGATGGATGATGATACGGTTAAACAGCTGGTCACCGATTCCGGCTACAATGTCACCGCTATCAACAAAGGCTGCTGATATGGAAACGCGAACAGAAAACTATGGTGCGAAGCATACGCTGCTTCCCACGTTAAGCCTGTTCACTTCCGTCGGCACCTTGGTGTGTTGCGCGCTCCCGGCGTTATTCGTGACGCTGGGGGCTGGCGCAGCACTGGCGGGGTTGGTGAGTGCCGTGCCGTGGCTGGTCGCCTTGTCGAAATACAAGGTCTGGACGTTCGGCATTTCTGGCCTCATGATTCTGCTCGCGGGGCTGATGCGCTTTCATGCCAGAAATGCACCATGTCCCGCCGATCCCGTTCAGGCCAAAGCCTGTAAGCGTCTGCGAAAGGTGAGCGGGTGGATGTACTGGTTGTCAGTGGCAGTCTATGCGGTGGGGTTTTTCTTCGCTTTCATTGCCGTTCGCATTTTTTATTGAAGGGCTGTAGGCTACAGTACCGCTCATTTTATGGGGCGGTACTGTAACTTTCCCAAGGGTTTTTCCGAATTATTAAAAGCCCACAATGACGGACGAGGACAATGACAGCAGCAACGCAAGCATGCGAGAATGCACGATTTTTATTTGAATATACAGGTATTGCGCCTGTTTACGGCAAGTGCCCAGGTGTGCGCGAAGACGGCACCATTACCTCGTTGCCGCAGGTGCGGCTTGATGCCAGCCGCAAAGAACTCCTCGATTATTTCAACAATGGCTGGACGCTAACTGAAACGCTGTTCAGTGCGCTTGCCAACGAAGAGGCGTATTACCTACGTCCGTATCACAAACTGCGCCACCCGATGATTTTTTACTACGGCCATGTGGTGTCGGTGTATATCAACAAGCTGCGCGTGGCGGGGCTGATCGACAGGCCGCTCAATGCCGAATTTGAAAAGCTCTTTGAAGTCGGCGTCGATGAAATGCGCTGGGATGATCTGCACGAGGGCAACCAGCAAATCTGGCCGGCGGTTGCCGAAGTACGGGAATATCGCAGAGAAGCATATGGGCTGATTAAGAGTCTTATCGAAACCCATCCATTTCTTGAGCCGGATCGCCTGCCGATCACGCAGGATAGCCCCATGTGGGCATTAGTGATGGGGTTTGAGCATGAGCGCATACATCTGGAAACCTCCAGTGTGCTGATGCGCGAGCTGCCGATTGAATACTTACGCAAGCCCGATGCATGGCCAGATTTTATTGCCGCTAAAAAAGATACCGCTTCAAATACCATGATCTCGGTTCCTGCCACGGAGGTGTCGCTCGGCAAGCCGCATGATTTCCCTACCTTCGGCTGGGATAACGAATATGGCGTGGAAACACGCACCGTGCGCCCCTTTGCGGCAAGTGGCCAGCTCATCGGCAACGGAGAGTTTCTGGAGTTTGTGAAAGCTGGTGGCTATGCGGAGGAAAAATACTGGTCGCGTGACGGCTGGGGCTGGCGGCGTTTCCGCAATGTGAAATGGCCGACATTCTGGGTGCAGAATGGGCCGGCGGGGTCGCACCTCTATAAACTCCGCACCATTTTCGAGATTATCGACCTGCCGATGGATTTTCCGGCAGTCGTCAATTTCCACGAAGCCAAGGCCTACTGCGCATGGAAAAGCGAACAGGATGGCGGGATGCCATACCGCCTACTTACCGAGGCCGAGCATCATGCCATGCGTGACGGTGACGAGTGCGGCCTGAACAGCGACTTGGCAAGCGGTAGCGAAAGCCCTGTGAACGCGCTTTCTGCCAACAGCAAAGGCTTCCATGACGTGTTTGGCAATGTCTGGCAATGGTGCGAGGATCATTTCCACCCGCTTACCGGCGCAAAGCCGCATCCGTATTATGACGATTTCAGCACACCATGCTACGACGGCGAACATCAGATGATCCTCGGTGGATCATTCATCAGTACGGGTGATGAAGCCAGCCGCTTCGCACGCTTCCATTTCCGCCCGCATTTCTTCCAACATGCCGGATTCCGCATCGCCCGCAGCGAAGACGGCAACCCAGCCAGCGATGCAAAGTTACTGCATAGCGGCGGAGTGTCCAATTATGAGACACAGGAAATGCTGAACAAATACCTGCTCATGCATTGGGGCAGTGAGAAAGATATATGGGACAAAGTGCCACCATCGCCTCGGCCAGAGGTGGTGCATCTGCCGCTGAAATGCGCTGCGCTTACGGTGCAGTATGCCAGTGAGTTCGGGCGTGCGCTTGATCTTGGCTGCGCGGTGGGGCGTTCCACCTTCGAGATGGCTCGGCATTTCAAAGAGGTCGTGGGCATCGACTACAGCCGCGAGTTCGTGGAGTGCGGAAGCACCCTGCAAGCCAACG
>JBFWQQ010000118.1:0-5243 GCA_050249355.1 Alphaproteobacteria bacterium
ATGCACTGCTAATCAGGCCTTTATTACCACCTTTTTTTAAAGACAAGACAGTTGAATCCGTCAAATATATGACTTCACAGCACTTGTCAGAAATAATGTCTGCTGCGTTCGCGGTATTCTGGGAAGAGCGAAATGCTGCCCGCGCGCAGTTGGGATTATTGCCCATGAGTTATAACTACACTACAGAGCGTTATTCAGGCGGGGGGGATACACCAGGGCGAGCAGGTTAGCTATCGTGCGCTAGCGTTAATCACTCTAGCTTCTACACCCCACGCCGCTCGAAGTCGATACGCGGATCGACCAGCACATACATGACATCGCCGATGAGGTTGAATATCAGGCCAATGAGGGTGAAGATGAACAGCGAGCCGAATATCACCGGGTAATCGCGGTTGATGATGGCCTCATAACCCAGAAGGCCTAAGCCATTGAGCGAGAATATTATTTCTATCAGTAGCGCCGAAGTGAACAGGATGCGCAAGAGCGCCGAAGGAAACCCGGCAATAATGATGAGCATGGCGTTGCGGAATACATGGCCGTACAGCACGCGCTTTTCGGAAAGCCCCTTGGCGCGGGCGGTGAGTACGTATTGTTTATTGATCTCATCTAAAAAGCAGTTCTTGGTGAGCATGGTGAGTGAGGCAAACCCGCCGATGACCATGGCAACTACTGGCAATGTGATATGCCAGAAATAATCCAGTATCTTGCCGCCGGTGCTGAGCTGGTCAAAGTTTTCCGATGTCAGGCCGCGCAGAGGGAACCAGCTTAAGTAGTTGCCACCGGCGAAGATCATAATGAGCATGATGGCGAACAGGAAGCTGGGAATGGCATAGCCGATGATGATGGCCCAACTGGTGGCGATATCGAATGCGCTGCCGTCGCGCACCGCCTTGCGTATGCCCAGCGGAATGGAGATGAGATAGACCAGCAGCGTCGTCCACAGCCCCAGTGAGATGGTGACGGGCAGGGTGGCGGCAATCAGGTCTACCACCTTGCGGTCGCTGTAAAAGCTTTTGTCAAAATCAAAGCGCAGGTAATTGCCCAGCATATCGAAAAAACGCTCAGCGGGCGGTTTATCGAAGCCATACATTTTCTCGATCTCTTTGATGAGGTCCGGGTCTAAGCCGCGCCCGCCGCGATAGAGGTTCTGCTGATTGTTATTGAAGCGTCCGGCCACGTCTGAGCTGCCGGAGCCGGATATACGGCTGGTGGCATCCGAGCTGGAGGTGACATCGGTCAGGCGGTGAATCATCTGTTCCACCGGGCCGCCGGGGGCTGCCTGCACAATCATGAAATTGAGCAATATCACCCCAAACAAGGTGGGGATGATAAGCAGCAGGCGGCGGATGATGTATGCGGTCATGGAGCAGGATGATAGATGATTAGATGACAGATGAACAGATAATCTGTTTATCATTCATCCATTTATCTTTTATCATTCTTTCTTCATCCACCAGCTATGCAGGGCCAGCGCGTAGGGCGGGGAGGTATCGGGAATCCCGAACTTATCCCAGTAGGCAATACGGAAACTACCCGAATGCCAGTGCGGTATCAGGTAATGCTCCCACAGCATAACCCGGTCGAGCGCCTTGCCTGCCACGATGAGATGGTCGAGGTCTTTGGCTGCCAGTAGCTCTTTGATCGCCGCATCCACGGCGGGATTACGCACCCGGCCAATATTGTTGCTACCCTCGATGTCGGCCTGAGACGAATGCCACAGCGCATATTGCTCGTTGCCGGGATAGAACACGCCGCGGTTGACCCAGATGCTGATAATATCAAAGTCGCCGGTTTCAAGGCGCTTCTGGTATTGCGCATTATCGACGTAACGGATGGATGAGGTAATGCCGAGGCGCTCGAGGTTGCTGCGCATCGGGCCCGCCACCCGTTCCATGGTCGGCTGGTGCAGCAGGAATTCAACATGCAGCTTCTGCCCATCCTTCTCACGTTTCCCATCTTTTACCAGCCAGCCTGCCTCATTCAGCAGCTTTTGCGCCTTGAGCAAATTCTGGCGGGCATTGCCGCTGCCATCGGTGGTAGGAACCTGATAAATGTCGGTGAACAGGGCCGTCGGTAAGCAGTAGCTGTCATTCTGAGGCGAAGCCGAAAAATCTTTAGATCCTTCGCTACGCTCAGGATGACAAGAAAAAGGCCCTAATAGTGCGGTTTCCTTTTCGCCAATATGGTCGGTGGCGGCAAATTCCGTATTAGCAAAGTAGCTGGTGTTACGTTTATAAGCGCCATAGAAAATGGATTTATTCAGCCATTCGTAATCCAGTGTCAGGCCTATGGCTTCACGCACACGCCGGTCAGAGAATTGTGGCTTGCCGGAATTGAACATAAAGCCCTGCATGCCCTGTGGTTGCTTGTCTGGTAGTTCGATCTTGATGAAGCGGCCGTCGCGCAGGGCAGGGGAGTCATAAGCGGTAGCCCAGTTGCGTGCCACATATTCGCGGCGGAAATCGTAAGCCCCGGCTTTGAATGCCTCCAATGACACGTTCTCATCGCGATACATGTCGTAGCGGATGGCATCGAAATTATTCATGCCGTTATTCACCGCCAGGTCTTTACCCCAGTAATCCGGGTTGCGCGTATAGGTGATGAAACGGCCCTGCTCCAGCGAATCAACCAGATAGGGGGCGGAAGTGACCGGCGGCTTGAGGGAAGTTTCTTCAAAATTATGTTCGGTATAATACGCTTTGGAAACAATCGGCATTTGCGCGGCGATAAGTGGTAATTCACGGTTATCGGGATCGGCAAAGGTGAACTTCACGCTGCGCGGGCCGGTCTGTTCGGCCTTGGCAACCGGCGCAAACACAATGCGATACGAAGGATCAGCCTTGGTTTTCATTGTGTCGAGCGAAAAGATCACATCGTCTACGGTTACCGGCGTGCCGTCCGACCATTTGGCTTCCTTGCGCAGCACGAACTCCGCCCAGCTGCGATCTTCCGCCAGTGTGATACTTTCAGCCAGCAGGCCGTAGAAAGATTGCGGTTCATCGAGCGAGGGTGTCATCAGCGATTCAAAGGTCGGCAGCAGGGTAGGGGCTTTTACACCTTTGAGGGTAAGCGGATTTAACGTATCGAATGTGCCGCTGTCGGCCAGTTTTATAATGCCGCCTTTGGGCGCATCCGGGTTGGCGTAATCAAAATGGGTGAACCCTTCAGGGTATTTACATTCACCATACAGGGCGATGCAGTGCTGTGGCGCGGCGAGTGCAGTGTGGAGCGTGGTGAGTGAGGCGAGTAAGAAAAAACACGCGCTACGACGCATCACACGCCACACATCACGCATTACGATTTATCCCACGGGCTGGGCTTTGCCCCTGCGGCATTACCACGCTCACGGATCGTATCGAACACTGCCAGTGCCTGCGCGGTCATCGAGCCGGCGTCTCCTGCATTGGCAGGCAGTAATATGGTGGTGCTGCTTTTGGCCAGTTTACCGAATGCATCAACATACTGCTCTGCTATCTTCAGGGATACGGCTTCGTTGCCGCCAGCCTGGGTGATGGAACGCGCCACCATCTCAATACCCTTGGCGGTCGCCTCAGCGACAGCAAGGATGGCTTCTGCTTCACCTTTTGCCCGGTTCACCTGATCGATCATGGCGGCTTCCGATTCCAGCACCACTTGCTGTTTCTTACCCTCGGCCACGTTGATGTCAGACTGGCGCTCGCCTTCCGATTCAAGTATCACTGCGCGCTTTTGGCGGTCGGCGGCCACCTGCAGTTCCATCGCTTTAAGTACGGAATTTGGCGGAATGATGTTCTTGATCTCGTAGCGCATACACTGGATGCCCCAGCTCTGCGCCGCCTGATTGATGGCGGTCACGATGTTGGCGTTGAGGGTTTCGCGTTCCTCGAAGGTTTTATCCAGTGTCAGTTTGCCGATCTCCGAGCGCATGGTGGTCTGTGCCAGCAGCTGCACGGCATAGATCGGGTCGGCGACGCCGTACGATGCCGCGATTGGGTCGATCACGCGTACATATAACACACCATCAAGATTTAATGTCACGTTGTCGCTGGTGATACCGGCCTGCTCCGCCACGTCCACCGCCATTTCCTTCAGGGAATGTTTATAGGCAACACGCTGGTAGAACGGGATCAGGAAGTTCAGGCCCGGTTCCAGTTTGCGGTCAAATTTGCCGAGTGTTTCGACTATCCATGCCTGCTGCTGCGGCACGGCCTTGACGCCCATGATGACCGCAATGATGATAATGGCTGCAAGTGCGAGTAGCGACTCCATAAACTTCTCCTATCTGTCGTATTGATTAAAGATTAATTGGCACGCACGATAAGGGTGGTGCCCTCTACATCCACGATCGTTACGTTTGCGCCGGGGCGTAATTCCAGTGCGGCGGTATCTCCGGCCAGCTTGGCGGTCATGATGGTGCCCGACCAGACCACTTCACCGCCATCCGGGCCCAAGCCCTTTTTACCGACCTTTGCTTTATCGCCCACGATATTGTTGAATTTCTTTTCCTGGTGGTGGAGCTTGAAGCGCTGGAGGGGCTTCCACAACACTGCCGCCCAGACGCCCGTCAGAAGGAAGAAAGCAACGAATTGCATCAGCGTATCGGCATCAGCAACAAATCCCAGCGAGATCAGTATGCCAGTTAGCAGCGCGCCCAGGCCAACAAATAAAAATCCTGCACCGGGCAGGCCGAGCGCTTCCAGCGCCATGAACAACACACCGATAGCCAGCCACCCATACATCGCAGTCATAATTTGCCTCTTCCTTTTTGGCCGTAGCCGGTTATTTCAAGGTCTTCAGGTAGGCTATCAGGTTCGCACGTTCTTCTGGTTTTTTCATCCCGGCGAACGACATTTTATTACCCGGCGCGTACTTGCGCGGGTTTTCCAGGAATTCCGACAGGGCCTGTTCGCCCCATGTTTTTGCGCTCATGGCTTTTAATGCATCCGAATAGGCATAGCCCGATGCGCTGGCAATATTGCGGCCTACCAGTGCCCACTGGTTAGGGCCGACGCCATGTTTGCCGCCTTTTTCAAATGTATGGCAGGCGGTGCATTTCTTAATCAGCTTTTCGCCTGCTGCCACATCGGCATTGGCCATGAACGTGGTGATATCGACCGGCGGTGTATCGGCGGCGGCCTGGGCGTCGCCGGTATTGGCTTCTTCGGCTCCGGCTATAGTGTAGCCGCGCTTCATCTCATGTTCGCCGTGTGAGCCGACGCTACCGGTATAAAGTCCTTCGCTCATGAAGCCCGATACCATTGCGA
>JBFWQQ010000119.1:0-5109 GCA_050249355.1 Alphaproteobacteria bacterium
TTCGAAATCAGCGGGTTTCAGGATTTGGTGGCTCAACATGTCAATGAGATCAAAATGCGGATGGATGCGCTTAAGGGAGATATGGAAGAATTGGAAGCCGTATTCGAAGCCTTTACATCGGATGGAACGCAGCATGCGGCAAAACCCAAAAGCACTAAACATACCAATAAGCGGCTGGAAAATGACCTGCTCAATGGCCCGACGACCGACATATAACAATTACGAGGTTAGAGCAGCTTCCCAATAAGGCCTGGTCAAATATAGTTGGCCATTCAGCTGGTATGCGAGACGGGGCAAAAACCTTACTCAGCTACCCCCTATTCTACGCATGCCGATATAAAAAACGAATTGGATCAGTGGGCTTATGCATTGGCAGGTATATGAGCGAATAGCCTATGCTAATTTTTGCTTCGAATGAATGGCTGGGATTAATACTGCTTGCTAAAGAATTATCCAACGCTAAAAGTTTCTTTAACAAAATGGTGACTAAGTCGCCATCTGTATTTTTGTCAGCTTCTTTGTATATCATCCGTCATTAATATTCCAAAATCTATTACCTCTTAAACCCCTTCTTGAATCCATCCCAGCAGGCGTCGTAGTCTTTTTGCATGATGGGGGATTCGAGGGCGTAGCGCGTTGGGCGGATGACCTTGCGTGTTTCGAACATGAAGGCCATGGTGCTGTCGATCTTGTGCGGTTTCAGTTCGGCATTCGATGCCTTCTCGAAAGTCTGCGCATCCGGCCCGTGGCCCGACATGCAGTTGTGAAGGCTCATGCCGCCCGGAACGAATCCACCAGCTTCCTTGGCATCATAGACACCATGGATCAGCCCCATGAACTCGCTCATGATGTTGCGGTGGTACCATGGCGGACGGAACGTATCCTCCCCCACCATCCAGCGCGGCGGGAAAATAACAAAATCGCAGTTGGCGGTGCCAGGTGTGTCTGACGGCGAGGTCAGCACCGTGAATATCGACGGATCGGGATGATCAAAACTCACCGTGCCGATGGTGTTGAAATTTTCCAGATTATACTTATACGGCGCAAGGTTACCGTGCCACGCCACCACATCGAGCGGCGAGCGCGGCAGTTCGGTCGCCCACAGATTGCCACAGAATTTCTGCACTACTTGCGTGGTCTCCGCCTTATCCTCGAACCACGCTTTGGGGGTGAGGAAGTCGCGGCTGTTGGCGAGGCCGTTCGAGCCGATGGGGCCAAGTTCCGGCAGGCGTAGCATGGCCCCATAATTTTCCAGCAGGTAGCCGCGCGCCGCATTTTCACCCAGTTCGACCCTGAAACGCATACCGCGCGGCACCACGGCGATCTCGCCCGGTACGATATCCAGCACGCCCAGCTCGGTGCGCAATGTGATGGCGCCGTGCTCCGGCACGAACAGCAACTCGCCGTCGGCATTCATGAATACGCGGTTTTTCATCGACTGGTTGCAGGCATAGACATGGATGCCGACGCCGCTGCCGGAATCAACATCGCCATTGCCGGCCATGGTCACCAGCCCGTCGATAAAATCGGTCGGCCTGGATGGCAGGGGCACCGGATCCCAACGCAGGCGGTTGGGGGTGACCTCTTTTAGTTCCTCGAACGGGGTGCTGCGTAGCATGCCGTTATCGATGCGCTTATAGGCCTTGTGGCTGGCGGTGGGTATGATGCGGTACAGCCAGCTGTGGCGGTTTTCTGCACGTGGGGCGGTGAAAGCGGCGCCGGAAAGCTGTTCGGCGAACAGGCCATGCGCCACTTTCTGTGGCGAGTTGCGGCCTTCGGGCAGGGTTCCGGCCACCGCCTCGGTGGCGTGAGCGTTGCCGAAACCACAAAAATAATTATCTTTTCCAGCTGTTTGTGTCATGGGTACGTGCCTTTTTGCGTGTGCGCTGCTCATGTCTGCCTCCTAGGATCAAACCAGATAGCCTGCGGATATTAGCGATTTTGCCGTTAAATACAATATTTGCATGCAACTCGATTGACGCGGCAGGCCCGCCACGGGTAATGTAGGCCCATGCGATTGAATGCGATCATAATCGGGTGCCTCGTGGCAGGCCTTGCCACCAGTGCCGCCGCCCAGCAGACCATGAAATTCACCATCCAGAACGGCAAGATGGTGAACAGTTCCGGCGCACCACCTGCTGCCGGTAACACATCCTCCCAAATGACGCAGGGGCAGCAGCTGGAAGTCAGCCGTGAACAGCAATATATGCTTGCTGCGCTTTCGGCGCTGATGCAGGGCGATTTTGCCAAGGCCGAAGACCTGTATTCGCAGGTGATCCAGTATAATCCCGCTAACAGCGAGGCTTGGCTGCAACGCGCCGTGGTACGCCGGGAAACCCAAAATGCGCAAGGCATGGCCGTCGATGCCAGGCGCGCACTGAGCCAGCTCAATGCCGAGATACAGGCATCGCCCCGCAATGGCACGTTGTATCACCAGCGCAGCGTGGCCCTGCGCTTGCTTAAATCCTTCGACCTTGCTAAGAAAGACCTGTTGACAGCCATGCAATTAAAAGGCAAATCAAGCGTCTCGTTCCAGAATGACCTGCAGGCAATTGAGCTGGAGCGCCGCATGGCCAGTGCCGCACGCTGATATCTTGTGCGGGTGTAGTTCAATGGTAGAACGGCAGCCTTCCAAGCTGCATACGAGGGTTCGATTCCCTTCACCCGCTCCACTCCCCCATCGCCTCTATCCTTGGGTATATTCCTATCTGATTCTAAGAGCTAATATCATTAGCGCCATGAATGATCGTGTGCACATGAATATCTTTACATCCAGAAAATATGGTGCCTATACAACCGTAATACGTCTGTTATACTGCGCTCGGTTCACGCGCACCGGCGAGGTCGGCGAGACGCTTGAAGTTGCTGACAGATAGCAGCGAGAAATAGATAAACGGCAGCCAGCCTTTTTTCTTGAACTCGAGGATCTTTTCGTCCGGCAGTGCATTGAATTTCTTTTCATCGACCACCTGAAAGCCACCAAGGCGTATGGTACGGCCATTGAACAGGCGGGCGCTCGATGCATGGCTTGCCAGCAGCCCAGCATCGGCCAACGCCTTGGTGAACTCCATGCTCATGCGGTGGTGGTTGTGGTACGCGGTGCAGAATTCCAGCGCCATACGCGCCATGTCGGAAGCCTTGCCGTCAGTAAAAAGCGCGAGCGCATCCTTCCCGCCCCTGACGCGGAACTGGTGCGCCGCCTCATCCACGCATAGCACGAACTGCTCCTGCTCTGGCGCTCCCATGAAAACGAACGGATATTTGCGCACATAGGCCGGGATATAGGTATCGGCGCGCCAGTTGCCTTTTCCGTCGACAAAGTAATTCTGCTGCTCCAGTCCGACGATCACCACCGGTGACGGGTTTTCGCCTTGGGTGAATACGATGGGGTATACCTTGGCCGCTTCGACGAACTCCGCCACATTCAGCGGAATGGAATTGGTTTCGGCAGCGAAGGTAAAATTGGCGGTGGGAGTACAACCCGCCTTTTCATGCCGTTTGGCGTCCAGCGGAACCGGTTGCACATAGAACATCGGCTGGCCCTGCTGCGTTGCGGCGGCAGGCTTGTCTTTTTTCAGATTGGCCATTATTGCACCTCTGTGGTGCTGCAGGTGACATTGCTGAAGCCTACTTCATAGCCAGCGCCGAGGAAACTGTTGCCGCAGTTACCGCCGGCAGACGGCGACAATTCGGCGATCTGTTGCGGTTCACCCGACGAGGTTCCACCGGCGGCCGGTGTCAGGTTGGCCATCTGTTCGGGCGTCAGGTTGGCAAGCTCTACACCTCCGGGCGGAGAGGTAGGCACATCGTTGATGCCACCTTCACCCAGCAAGCTGAGGTCCAGCTGCTGCATGCGGAAATTCTGCTGGTTCTCGGTGATGTCGTTGGTCAGTGTCTGACCAGCGTAGGAGAATAGTCCCTGCGGGAACACATCGTCCTCGCGCTGCTGGAATTCATCCAGCCCGGCGCCGTTGAAATTAAATGTCACGGGAGGCGGCGCGGGAAAGTCTTTGTAGAATACGTTGCCAATAGTTACGATGCCGTCTTCGGTGTCGAGGGTCCTTGCCTCTGCCGCATCACGCTCTGCCAGCGTGAAATCTGCCGCGCGGATGCCTTCAAAGAACTGCTGGCTGGCATCGAGCGTGTCGCCCACCATCGCCCCGTTCTGCAGAATAAAGTAGAAGTTCTGGCCGGTGAAGGTGCTGGTGTTACCGGCAAACTGCATGCTGCTGCCTGCGCCGTCGATCAATACGCCGGTGTCACCGCCGGCAAAATCGGTGTTGGTGACCAGCGTGCCGCCCGAGCCGTTCGAGATGAACAGGTGGGTGGTGTTGCCGGTGAAGTCTACTGAATCGATAAAGGTGTTGTCGCTGTTATCCAGCTGCATGCCGGTGGTGTTGGCCAGTATGTTGTCACCCAGGAAGGTCACATCATCGCTGTCCTCTACCAGCACGCCGGTGCCATTGTTGGATATGGTATTGGAGGCAAAGCCGGTAGCGTCGGTATTCAGGTTGTGGATGCCGATGCTGGTGTTGCGCACGTTGTTATCGGTCACGCTGTTGCCGCCGCCGTTGCTATCCAGGAACATGCCGTTCAACGCGACATCGACCAGGTTATTCGCAACCGAGAACAGGTTACTGTTGAAGATACTTATACCGCTGTTCGTTATGTCGCGGATGAAATTTCCTACCACGGTGAAGTCACTGCTACCCGTTACATCGATACCGTTACCACTGATAAAGCGCATGTTATTGGTATCGATGTTGAAGATGCTAGAACCGTCCACGCTGATACCATTGCCAGCCGTGTGGCTCATGCGATTGTCATATACGGTGAAGAAGCCACTGTTGGCGACAGAAAGCGCATGACCGCCAACAAAGAATATCTTGTTGAACTCGAGGTTGAAGAAAGCGCTGTCTGTGACGAACAGGCCATCAAGGTCAGTCCAGCTGACGGTGTTGTCATAGACGGTGAAGAAGAAGCTGGGATCTACGAATATACCATAGCCGTTGGCCTGGTTGATGCGGTTGCCGGTGATACCGAAATCCACGCCGTTGATCACCGTGATACCGTTGGCGCCCGAGAATAACAGGGTATTGTCGTCGACAT
>JBFWQQ010000120.1:0-5122 GCA_050249355.1 Alphaproteobacteria bacterium
TGATGGTTTCTTTTTTCAGGAGCACTTTTGACTTGCCGAATGGCTGGATATCGCAGATGCTTTCCTTGTGGCTAAAATCTTCTTTGGCTATTTCGTTTTTTAAATAAGTGAGGGTGGCATCGATACCCTCGCGCGTGCCGGAGATGGTGCCGTTGAACCCTTCGGCAGCGACCAGCAGCGAACCCTTGATATCGTTCTTTTTGAATTCGGCCAGAATAGCATCGCGCTTTTCCTCGTAATCGGGAAAGTCGAAAAAATGATACAATGCGGCGACAATAAACATGCGGACAGTTGATAGTTGTAAAGGGCGGATAAATTACTTACACTACCGGTAACTGGCAACTAGTAACTGGTAACTGCCCTATGGCCATTCAACTGAACCCGAATTTCATACCTGCTGCCACCGGCCGACCGGCCGAGAAACGCCGCGAGCGTACGCAAGGCAAGCTGCCGCCGGCGCCCCGGCAGGTCGCCCATATCAATTATATTCCTGCTCCTGAGAGCTTACGCACCGTTATTGCCAGTGCGCTGGAAAGCTTTCGTGGTGGCGTGATCTGGGATCGCGGAAGTATCATCAACCTGTTAGTGTGAATAAAAAATGCCCCTGAATTACGAAGATCCCTTACTGTTGGATGCGCAACTGACGGATGAAGAGCGCATGGTACGCGACTCCGCACGCTCCTATGCGCGTGAAAAATTACTGCCGCGTATCATAGAGGCCAACCGCCACGAAAAATTCGATGCTGCCATCATGAAGGAAATGGGCGGGCTCGGCCTCTTTGGCCCCACCATCGAGGGCTATGGCTGCGCCGGTGTGAGCCATGTGGCCTACGGGTTGATCTGTAAAGAAGTAGAATGGGTAGATTCAGGCTATCGTTCGGCCATGTCGGTGCAGTCGTCGCTGGTGATGCATCCGATTCATGCCTACGGTACCGATGCCCATAAGGATAAATATCTGCCCGGCCTTGCCAAGGGCGAGCTGATCGGCTGCTTCGGCCTGACCGAGCCCGACCACGGCTCCGATCCCGGCGGCATGAAAACCCGCGCCACCCGCAAGGGCGACAGCTATATATTGTCGGGCGCTAAAAACTGGATAACCAATTCGCCGATCGCCGATGTGTTCGTGGTGTGGGCGAAAGTATTTGGCGATAAGGATATTGAAGATGGCACCATTAAAGGATTCATTCTCGAAAAAGGCATGAAAGGGCTAAGCGCGCCTAAGATCGAAGGAAAGTTCTCCCTGCGTGCCTCCATCACCGGCATGATCGCCATGGAAGATGTTGTGGTGCCTGCCGGTAATATATTCCCGGAAGTATCCGGCCTGAAAGGCCCGTTCGGCTGCCTGAACAAGGCGCGTTACGGCATTGGCTGGGGGGCGTTGGGCGCCGCAGAATTCTGCTACGAAGCAGCACGCGGCTACACGCTGGAGCGTAAACAGTTCGGCAAGCCGCTGGCGGCCAACCAGCTCATACAGAAAAAACTGGCCGACATGATGGTCGATATCCATTTCGGCCTGCAGGCCTGCTACCGGGTCGGTCGCCTGATCGATGAAGGCAAATGGGTGCCGGAAATGATCTCGATGATCAAGCGCAACTCGGCCGGCAAGGCGCTGGAAATTGCCCGCACCAGCCGCGACATGCATGGCGGTAACGGTATCGCCGATGAATATCATGTGATTCGCCACGTCATGAATCTCGAAAGCGTGAATACGTACGAGGGTACCCACGACATCCATGCGTTGATACTTGGCAGGGCGATCACGGGATTACAGGCGTTTAGCAGTTAAGTGGCCTCCGTGATTTGCTGATGCAAGTCACATGAGGCGGGCTCAGGGCTGGTGTGGCCTGCTGACCGCTCTTCATTATAAAGGTACTTTATGAAAATTCTTTTGCCCATCCTCCTTCTCATCGCAGGCGGGGTGTTCTATTATCTTTCCTATTATCCGCCGGTAGTGCTCAAGGGGCGTACCGAGGGGGCATTGCAGACATTTGCAAACAGCGTGGAACTGAAAGACCGCGATGCGGTGGGAGCAGCGCTCGACCAGCTGATGACCGATGATGTGCAGGTGAAGCTCGATGTACATTTTTTCTCAATCACCTCGTCGGGTAATTCAGGTATCGTGCAGGATTTTGACAAGGGCGAGTTCATCCTGTTCGTCGACAATGTACTCTATCCGCTGTCGGATTACGGATTCATGCCGCAGCTGGAAACGTTCGTGCTGACAGAAGATCGCCAGTCGGCACAGATAACGTTTACAGCAAAAGCATGGGCGGATGGGGCATCATTGTTTGGCGGTGTTTCGGTAGAAACGCGCACCAGTACGGATGTGAGTTGTCAGGGGACAGTGCGGTTCACGCAGACAACCACACAGCTTGGCAAGGCAGATTGCAGCCTGACATTACGCACCGTCCCCAAACCGGGGCAGGCGGAAAAGATCCAGAACAATGCCGACGCGATGCGGGATTTCTTGATTCAGAAATAGTGTTTGTATGCCTCCGCGAAAATCTGCTGATGTTCGCATGAGGCGTGCTCATCACTGATTCGCGCACCTGTGCTCGAATAACACTCAGGGGAGGCCAGCAGGCCGAGCGCCTGTCGCCGTAGCTTTAGCGAAGGTGTAAGCCTTCAGTTCGCTTCACTCGGCGCGCTAGTGCTGGCGCAGCGGATGTGATTTGCAGAAGTAAAGCACGGAAGCAAAAAATTATTCTCCCTTAAAAACAGGCGTGCGCTTTTCATTAAAGGCATTGATGCCTTCATGCCGGTCTTTGGTTTTAAGCAGATTATTATAATGCGTAAGTTCGCACGCCAGCGCCTTTTCCAAGCTCACCCCGTCGCATTCTTTCACGGCCTGCTTGACCGCACGAACAGACAGCGGTGCATTTGCAGCAATCAGCTGGCCGGTTTCCAGCGCGTCTTTTACCCCCATGCCGTTGCCGCTTAAGTGATTTACCAGTCCCCACATGTGGGCCTCTTCGGCAGAAAATGCGCGGGCGGAAAACACCAGTTCTTTGGCACGCGCGGTGCCGATGCGTTTGCCTAATTGATAGGTGCCGCCCAGCCCGGGCATGATGCCCAGTTTGGTTTCAGTGAGGCCGAAACGCGCATCGTACTCGGCATAGATAAAATCACAGGCGAGAGCCAGTTCCAGCCCGCCACCGAAGGCTGCGCCGTTGACGGCGGCAATCACGGGCAGGGGGCAGTCCAGTATGGCGTGCAGGGCGCCTTTGAAGGCGGCATGTTGCTGGTGCCATTGGCCTTCGTCCATGCCTTTGCGTTCTTTGAGGTCGGCCCCGGCGCAAAAATGCCTGCCTTTGCCGGTAATGACCAGCACACGACAATGTGCCGGCAGGTTGGCAAAAAAATCCTTTAATTCCAGAGCCATCTGACGGTTCAGGGCATTGGCGGCATCCGGTCGGCTCAGCGTGAGCACGGCCACCGGCTGATGCGAAAGGTCATATTCGAGGGTCTTGTATTCCATGCAGCCCGAAAATACTTGATTTGCAGCAAAAAACCACTAATTATTCACACCCTTCACTATGAAATAGGCAACAAGGAGCCTTGCGAGATGACATTACCATTAATGCCCAAAGCCACCGCCGTATGGCTGGTAGAAAATACGGCCCTCAGCTTTGAGCAGATCGCGGAATTCTGCGGTATGCACCCGCTGGAGATCCAGGGCATTGCGGATGGCGATGTATCCTCGAGCGTGCGCGGGCTGGATCCCACCGCCAACGGACAGCTGACCAGCGATGAGATCCGGCGTTGCGAGGAAGATCCCGACGCGCGGCTGAACATTGCCGGCACGGCCCGCCAGTATATAAGCAAAAAGACAAAAGGCAGCCGCTATACTCCGGTGGCACGCCGCCAGGACAAGCCGGATGCGATCGCATGGCTGATCCGCCAGTATCCTGCCCTGCCGGATTCCAAAATCGTCAAGCTGATCGGTACCACCAAAAAGACCATTGAAGCCGTGCGCACCAAAACCCACTGGAATTCCAGCAATATAAGACCGAAAGACCCCGTTCTTCTCGGGCTTTGCAGCCAGACCCATCTGGACGGTGCCACTGCCGATTACAAGCCCACTACCAGTGAAGAAGCTACCGGCTGACGAAGATTCAATGGCTTAGTTTTCATAAAAGGAGTCAACTGCAGGAATTTCCTACAAAACCCCTTTTCGCTAACCATTTGGTAATCTTTCCGCTGTAGTCTGAATGGGAATTTAATTTTACCAGTAGCTTATGAGCTACGCTGATGCAAAAAATCACAATACTCTCGGAGTGCACAAATATGGAACGGAACTTGTCTAAAACCAATAACCAACGGGGCTTCACCCTTATCGAATTATCGATCGTGCTGGTGATCATCGGCCTGATCGTAGGAGGTGTCCTGGTGGGACAGGATCTTATCAAGGCAGCAGAGATCCGCGCCACCGTGGCACAGTATGAAAAATTCAACGCATCGGTGAATACGTTCCGCACCAAATTCAACGGCATCCCGGGTGACCTTTCGAGCACCAGCGCCTCGGCATTCGGCCTGTTCTCCACTGGTATGGACGGAACGAACGGTCTTGGCGATGGCGATGGTCTGGTAGAAGGTGCTGCCGGAGCGTATGTGAATTTAGGCGAAGCGCTGGTATTCTGGCGCCACCTTTCGGATGCCCAGTTGGTAGAGGGTAACTTTGGCGGCCAGATGGCTACCGGCGGTGCAGTGCATACCACGATTACTGCGGCCATGACCGATTATTTCCCGGGAGGCAAAATTGGCAGGGGTAACTATTTCAGTGCCAATATTACGAGTGGTCTGAACTATTATCTTCTGATGGGGCAAACGCAGGTAGTTGCCGCAGGTACTACCACCTATGCGAACCAGATGACCCCGATCGAAACCTTCAACATCGATACCAAGATCGACGATGGTGCGCCGAACACCGGTATTGCTACAGCCCGTGGTACGACCGCACCGTTCTCTGTTATCTCCAGTACACAAGCAACCTGGGCTGCATCGCCGACCACAGAATGTATGACCAGCGGTGGCGCGGCAACCAGCGCGACCACTACCTATAACCGCAGTGCTTCTACCGGCGGTAATACCCCGGCCTGCGGCTTGCGCCTGCGCTTCAACT
>JBFWQQ010000121.1:0-5085 GCA_050249355.1 Alphaproteobacteria bacterium
TTGGCAGACCGTGAAGGTAACTCGCAGACTGCCAGTTCCAGCTTGTATTACTTGAACGCCGCGCGAAACTTGCTGATGCTGGATTCTATCCTGTTCGCATTCCGAGTGGAAATATTGTATGTAACCGGCTATGGCGAAGCATCTGCCGTTCCACGGGATATCAAACAAGCCATGCTTGCGCACATCGCTGCCATGTATGATATGCGAGGTATGGATGGCAATGTTCCTATCCCTCGACAGTCCCTGAAATTGTATGGCCCCTACAGGGAGGTGCGCCTATGAAGATCCGGAAATCGACCAGCTCAAAGCTGCGTCACCGTTTGCTGTTGCAGCAGGAAAACCAGACCAGCGATGGGGCGGGGGGGTATACACGCAGCTGGGACGATGTTGGATATGTATGGGCTGAAATACGTCCGTTACGTGGAAGTGAACGCGTATTCGCAGAAAAACTTCAGGCAGAAACCAGCCACGCCCTGTGCATACGTTACCGTGATGATATAACGGCGCGTCACCGCTTTGTATTTGATGCACGCGTATTTGCAATACATAGCATACGCAACCTGTATGAATCAAAGGAAGTGATGGAAGTGATAGTGGCGGAAGGAACACAAGGTTAGCGCACTATTTCGGCCTGATAATCGCGATTGAGAATACTTAGCGCAAAGGCCAGCATCCGGATGTTTGAACTGAATTTCTCCACCCACTGGCGGCTAATCGGGAAGCGAGACTCCATGCAGATATTGTGTATGAATTCTGCTGCGCTGGGCAGGCTGAACATCAGCAACGCCTCATAAAAGCGCCTGGGATTGGGTGGTTGTACATTGCGCGCTATCAGGAATGCTCCTCTCAGCAGGTCATGCAATGCTGTCTGCCATGGCCTGTAGCCTTGTGCAAAGCGAGGATCAACCTGATCTACCATGGCATCGAGTTGCTCTTCCACGCGCAGTAATAACGGGTGATAAATGATAACAAATTCCCCAAATACGCGCCGGGCGCCGGCTGTATCTTCTACCCCCTCAGGAGGTGATATCAGGTCATAATCCTCCATGCGAAAATCATATCACAGCAATGTGACAGTTTTGTGAACGAAAACAGAAAGAAACATTAACATGGCAACATTCAGTCACCTGGCTTTACAGGCATCCATATACTCGCACCTGACCAGTGATACTGCGTTAATGGCACTTGTGGATGGTGTGTATGACCGCGTTCCAGATGATGCAGATTTTCCTTATGTCACATTGGGCGACATAGGAATACGCGACTGGTCCGGTAAGACATTTTCCGGTTCCCAGTGCAGTCTACAATTGCATATTCACAGCCGGGAAGGCGGGCGAAAACAATCCATGGAAATCATGGAACGGCTGTACAGCTTGCTGCATGATAACAACATATCTGTTTCCGGCCAGAATATGGTGATGATGCGTTTTCTATCGAGTGATATTGTGCTGGAGCAGGACGGCTGGAGTTACCATGGCAACATGCGATTCAGCCTGCTGCTGCAGTCCGAGTAATCACTGGCCGACAAGGGAGTTGACATATGCGCGGTACTGCCGAGCAAGTTCTGCCATGGTGGCGCTGTTACAGGCGTTCTTCGTGTAGAGTTCCAGATAGGATCCTTGGGCAGCGGTCAATACATTAGCCTGGATATCTTCCGGCGCGCCGGCATTTCTTGAATCGCGTGCCAGCGCATTCATGATCAGTCCATAATCGGTGCTAAGCGTATGGCCACAGCGGTTCATGATAAAATACAGGATCAGCGTATCTTCGTACTGCTGCTTCAGGCTGTCGATATAAGATGCCTGATCGGTGGCGGTGGGGCTGAAAACCACTCCCATGGGATTTGGCGGGCGTTGCTGTATCTGAGCGGTGTTGTCCGTGCGTGGCACCAGCTTGCCGGCATCCCCATGCTGGCCGTTAAAACGCAGACTTCCGGATTGGGCTGGCGTTGCATTTGTGCTGCCACTGGTGTTGGACGGTTCAGGGGTTACCGGCGGGTAATATGCGGCAGGGGGTTGCAGTTCCTCGATACGGTCATTCAGCATACCGATCTGCACGCTGTAGGTCACGACAGTAAGCAGCAATACCCACAGCGCGGAAAACAGCTGAATGCTGCGTCCCCACGCAAGGCGGGTGAGCTCTGCCTTATCCTTTAATGTGAGTTTTTTACTTTTTTGCCACCCGGTGATGATGGCATTATTTTCGCGCAGGTGCCAATACATGCACCAGCCCAGAACGAGCAACAGCAGTATCGTAATGATTATGCCGGTTCCGCTCATCCACTCTTGTTCGCGTTCTGTTCAACACAATCAATGGAAATTTCCTTGTCACGGGACTGAATGATCCACGGACGGTCGATATCGAAGCAGCGATATTCTATCTTGATCTCCTTATCTCCGCATCTTGGGGCCGGGTCTTTACCCAATGCTTCCGGTCCCACTTTGAATGTGCAGCGCTCCTTGCCGTGGCACAGGTCGTATACTTTTTGGAACACGTTATCCTCACGCAGGCCGATTTGTTCGGGGTCGTTGGCAAAAGTGCTGTGTTTTGGCTCTTCCCATGAATCAAGAGTGTAATTACAGTTCAATGCCCAGCTTGCATGCAGCAATTGGATGCTATAAGCCGACTTTTCCACCACTTTCGCAGGTTTTTTTTCTCGCTTGCCGATGACCTGGATAGCAAGGTAGGTGGCTACAATAATGGAACAAATAATAATCAGGTGGACTTTGAAGGACATGCTGGATTCGATTCCGGGCCTAGTGGGCCAAAAGTAAGAGTTAACAAGTTATTGATATTATGCGTAATATACCATTTTTCACCAGAAATGTTACATAAATGTAAATTTTCCTGATTTTCCGACAATTAACATTTGGCTCGTCACGTAAATGTCATAAAAAACGCCTATGGCGCGTCGGCCCGTTCTTGGTATAATACCATTGAGAAATAATGTATTTTTGGAATAATGCAAACGGCGCCGTATGGATTACACCTACGAGGATAATGACTACGGTTACCCGGGCCAGAACAGCTACGGGAATACGGGTACGTCTGCTTCCGGTGCTCGTGGCCATTTCGGCGATACGTCGAGCTTCACCACCACTGCCATCAGCAAAGACGGGCGTTTTCTAGGCATCAAACTGCCGGATGAAGTGGCGGGTCCACTCAGCACGGTATTCCCGGCACTGCTGGTGTGGCTGAGCCAGAAGGGTGAAGACATTGTACTGCCCCCGGTCACCAAAGCAGCCAAATATTTTATCGACGATACGCCTAAAGCCACCCGCGTTGCTTCCAAAACAGCTAACGCGATCGGCTACGGCATCATCCTCAGTGACCAGATCGCGGGCGTCGGCCGCAACGTATATGATGCCATGCATGGCCTCAGCGAACTGCGCGGCGCCGTGAGGCCGCTGGCTAAAGCAGATAACACGGCCCCCCTGAGTGGCAGCAACGAAGTGGTGGCCAACGCCCGCAAAAAGATCAACAAGCTGTTCTGGCATAACATGTCGATGACGGCGGTGAGCACCATCAAGGCGGTGCCCGCGCTGTGGATCCGCATGAACCAGAAGAAAAGCCAGAACGAAGCGCGCGACACGATGAATTCCATTCATCATTCGGCCAGCCAGGACGAGGCGGCCGAGGTACTCAAGCGCCGCATCCATGGCGAAGCGGTGGCCGATAAGGAGATCGCCCATATCAGCCTGCGTGATGCCACGCAGCGCATGATCGAAAAAGAAGAAGAACAATATGTCGCGCGCATGAACAAATATGTGGCCGATCACAGCGCAGACACCGGCAAGAAGCTGGAAGAGATCGTAGCAAATATGAATGCCAGCAATGCGAAAGATCATGTGCGCAAACTGGAACAGCTGGGTATGAATGTTGACAGGTTAAGAACCGGGATGGAAGGGCATACCGACTATTATGGCCGCCAGAACATACCCAGTGCAAAAGAAAGAGCCAAAGCGCTTGAGCATTTCAAGGAAACTTACCGCGCAAATAGTGAATCGGAAATAGCCGATGTGGTGCGCCGCCGTTTCGTGGAACAGAATGGTGCGTTCAACCGTAACCAGCGCTACTGGCGTGCCAGCGATGATAAACGGCCGCTACTGGAAGATGATCTGCGCGGCAAGGTGGAAAAACTGCGCAATGATTATAACAGCCGCAACCAGAAAAAACTCGAAGCGCTGGATGACCCTAACGGCATGCCGGCCATTGCAGCAGGTCTTGGTGGTGGTATTGCCGGTGAGCTGGCGCTTAAAGCGCTGGGCGGTAAGGCGGTAGACCGTTACAAGCAGCCCATAGCCATTGACCGTATATTGCACCTGCGCCGTGAGCTAGAAAAAAGCGGTGACAGCCCGCCCGAAATGGTGCCTTCCATTCCCGGATCGGATAAGGAAAGCGATCACAGCTACGCGCGCTATGTGCATGAAATATTCCAGCAGCACCAGAAAGATTGCGGCTTTACCCGTATCGGCAACCGCTTTACGGAACATCTGCAGAATGCGCGCTGGGATGATACATCGATCGCTGAACTGCCGGATAGCCAGCTGAATGCCTACGAGTATGCAGTAAAGATCATTTCCAAGCGCATCAAGGACGGTCGCATGGACGCCATCACGCTTGTTAGCCTGGTAGGAGATTCGAAGAACAAAATCGTGCACAGCAATGGCCGTGCATTTGGGCCGCGCGGCGGTGGGCGCACGGATGCGCAGGTCAAAGAGGCCATTACCAAGCTGGTGGATGAGAAGACCATGAAATTCCATGGTGGCCATGGACACAACGCTGAAGATATTACCAGTAAACTGGGTGATTTCGTATTCAGCCTTGATGACCTTAAGAAAAGCCTGACCGCGCCGGATGCCGACCCACAGGAGCGCGCTTTCATTTTTACCCTGTTCAGCAATGTGGTGGGCAATGATAAGGAATTATCCAAAGCGCTGGATATTACAGAAGATCGCCTGAAGGAATTGCGCGCGGAATCGGCCAAGCAATTCAACCGCAATCTCGTTGGCGCCGTGGATATACTGGCTGGTATGCTCGAAAATGATGACAAGCTGGCCGAGCTGATCAAAATGACCGAAGCGG
>JBFWQQ010000122.1:0-5014 GCA_050249355.1 Alphaproteobacteria bacterium
CGGATGCGCTTTCCTCTACATCGTCGAAATAAATGGTCAGACTGCCATCCACCGGCTTGGTTATGGTACGATTCTCGGTCACCGAACCATTGATATATTGTTTGCGCAGCTGGAACGATACGGTGCTGCCATCGCCGGTGCCGATATGCTGTGCGCTGGCCTGATAATCCGTCCAGTCCTTGAAACGGAAGCCATTGGCCCGTCCCTTACGTGCCCGGAAGAACGCGATCAGCGCATCCAGCTGGATCTGGCTTTTTATCCCATGCGCAACATTGTAACGTGCGCGCGCTTCGGCCCAGTTGATGTTGCGCTGCTCATGACCGCTTGCGGTCATCACGATGTCGGTGGAATATTCGGGCCCGCCCACCGAGCCATAGGCAATATCGGTGGGAAAGCGTGCTTCAACGAACGCCATAAGAATGCTCCAATGGTTTGGAAATTAAAATGTTAAAAAGTGAGATTTACTCAGGCTTTGCCGGGCGGCTGCTTGTTTTTGTTCGGCAACAATACAAGCTTGCCGTTTTCGTCCAGCGCTGGGGTGATCCCCATTTTGCTCATATCAGCAGCGATGCCGGCCAGCTCGGGGTTATGCATGGCCATACGCGGCTGTTGTGTTTGCTGGGCCAAGGTTTGCAACTGATAGCTATTCTGGTGTGCCGGTTGCGGCATAAGCGGGCCGGCCTGCGACTGCACCTGCTGTTGCTGTGCCAGGAACTGCATGGCTTTTGGCATGGTACGCCTCACACCAATAGCCAGCGGATCCATTTGCCCATTGTTTATAGCATCGGCCAACTGCTCGGATACCGTACGTTTTGCATCAGCCTGATCAAACGGGATAACCGCATTATGCTGTACATCCGTGCGCACGTGATGATCATAGTCCCGCATCACCTGTGCCACAGCCAGTGTTTTGCCTTGCGCTAAGGCATCGGAGAATTTGCGCGTACCTGTTAATGCTTCCAGCCTGTTCAGCACATCGTTTTCTTGTTCGTCCGGCAGGTTGGCAGCCAGTCCGGCGAACACCATCTCCGGCGGTATACGCTGCCCCTGCTGGCGCATCCCGTTCATCTGGTTGATCAGGCCCATCGTATCCTGATCCTGATCTTTTGCCACTTCATCATAAACGGCAGAGCCCAGCGAACTGCCCGCCCAGGCACCTGCCACAGTACCCACCAGCGGTATCGGGATGATGGCAGAACCCACCGCCTGCCCAGCCATGGCACCTACACCCATGCTGCCATATTGCTCGAAATTCTTGCCAGAGCGCCCTTCCATTTCACCTATGTCGCGGCGCAGGGCACGGTTGGCTGGATCCATGGCCTCGGCGTGGAGGTTCACTCCCAGCTTCTCGCTATATTTCTGGTAGTCACGCGCCCCGCTGATCGAGCCGCTCCAGGCCTTCAGCGGAGCCGCTGCCACATCGCCAATGGCGCCGGGGAATATTGTGCTGCCGTCGGCGACGGCGTCGATATAATCCTTGTCGTCAAGGTCGCGCATGCCGCTTTCTTTTACCTTTTGCAGGTAATCACGGTCGTCGTCATTATCGCGTTTCTTGCCCATATTTCACCTTTTTCTTATCCTCCATTATAGCCGATACCGCATGTAGAGATAAGAAGTTTATATGACGTTACCACAGGCATTTATGACAGTCAGGTGACAGCGTGTCCGGTCGATTGTGACGGTTGTGCAGCTGCCTGGATAACTTTTTCGGTATGCTTGCCCATTACTGTGCGCGGTTGCGCCTTATGATCTGCCGGGTGCTGTTGCCCCTGCTGCGCTATGACGGCCTTTATACGCGTCATCAGCTTGCCGTCATTGATCTCGCGCAGTATCTGTTCCGGCGTTGCCTGTTCGGTTGCATACTGGGCTGCCACCGCCTTGGTGAATGCACTGCCTGCCCCGCCGCGCTTTTTCAGTTCCGGGCTCAGTTCGCCAAGGAACGCAGCATAATAATCCTGTGGCATTTTCTGTTTGGCATCAAAATTCGCCTTCATCGCCTCATACGCCGGGATGATGGACTCCCCCATGATCATATCCGCGCCTTGCGCGGCAAACCCGGGAATCATAAAGGCTGCCGCAGCTTTAAGGCCATTGAAGCGTGGATTGAACAGGCCTTTCAGGTTCACCAGCAGGCCAGCCGCATCGGTGATCTCCTTGATGGAAGTATTTTTTATCATGTGCGAACGGGCAGCCGCCAGCACCGGTGGCAACGTGCCGAACAATGCGCCGGTGGTGCTCAGCTGTTTGCCGGTCATGTCATGATACATTGTTTTCAGGCCGTCGAGGTTGCGAGAAAATGTACGCGCATCCTGCGCCATCGATATACCTGAGCCCAGTACCCATGCCCCCTGCATAAGGGTGTGACCTGCGTCCATTTTCTGCAGCTTTGCGGGCGCCGCAGCGATACTGGCTCTGGGATCTGCCCAGTGCACGGCGCGCAACTGGTGCCCTGCAGCTGCTTCCATATGCTTGGCAGCTTTGGCATAGGCTTTTCCCAGCCCTTTGCCTTCTGCTGCAGCCAGACCCTTTTCGGTTCTTTCAATCAGTGTAATCGCGCGCTCGGCCTGCGCGGCGGTAAGGCTTTGTGCATGCGCCATGCCTTTTAATTCGTGCAGCTCCGAATGTATGGCAGCGGGCGCATCGGAAATATTCACTTCCTTCATCAGTTCGCGCGCCTTTTCCAGCCGGGTTTTTGATTTGGCAAGGTGGCTTGCCTGCAGGCGCTTATCGAGGCCAGTAAAACCGCTGATACCGCCTACCACTGCACCGGACGCCTTGGACAAGCCGGTCGCCACCGCATTCACCGGTTTGGCGAAAATCGTGGTCTCGATAGGCTTTTCCAGATAACGGCCCGGCGCGCCCAGTGCGGATCCTGCTGCGGTGATTGGTTTCAGTCCGGTTTTATTACCTATCCATGAAACGCCCTTCCCAGCAAACGAAGCCGGCATGGCAAGGAACGGTGAAAAACCCAGAATATTGGTCGCCTGTTCACCTACTGTCAAACCTGTATCAATCGGGCTGACATCAGGCTTTTTCTTATTCGGAAGCGCACGTACGACAGCATTGGCACCATGGCGGTGCGCCTTCATCGCGGCGATGGCCACGTCGTCCGCCATTGGGGTCAGGCGGCCCAGCGTTGTACCGGCCGCTCCCATGGCTGTTGAAGGATTTGCAAATGCTACCATGTCATTCCATTACACATAATATTCCACTCTACAGTTTAGCGAATAAGGCATTGGAGTTACAGGAAATTTGTATGAATGTTTTGTGACACCGGGCTTTTTCCCGGAATTTTCCTAACACACTGACAATCAATATTTTTATCAGCGGTTTATGCCACGATCCCAGTGCGCCAGTTCCCCCGGGTTACGCGGGGTGATGTATTCTTCCGGCCTGCGCGGCCCGTCCCCCATGATGATGCGCGACAGTGTGCCCGAGAAGCTCTGTGCGGCCTCGACCGCTCCATCGCTCACCAATTCGCGGAAACTGCGCTTATGGAGCAGCGGGTTGACTCCATGTTCGGCATTACGCTTTTTGTTTTCTTCCCGTATGCCATCCAGCCCGATAGCGAGCACCTTGTCTATTTCCTTATTCGACTGCTCGATCGCTTCTTTGCTTATCGTGCGGTTGTCAGGCCCATGGATACGGATCTTGTTGAGGCCGATCAGATATACCACCTCCGACAATTCAAATTTATTATCGTGCTGGTTATACGCATCCACCATGCGCTGCAGCAGCGGCTTCAGGGCATCATATTCTTCCTTGCGCTCGATGGCAGGAAGTTTCAGGTCGTTGATGCGGGTACGCTGGAACACACCCAGCAGGTCATTCACTGAAGCGTCTTTACCAGTGGATCGCAGGTTTTCCATCAGCTTCACCACTTCGTAGTGGCCGCTTTTATCGACAAAATAGGTTTCACCGGCCCAGTATGCGGCTTTACCCGCCAGCACGCTGAAGTCCCATGCCGGGTTGCCGCTCAGCATCATACTGCCAAAGCCTATATTCTCACCGCGCGCGATCATCTGGTTCACTTCGCGACTATGTTCGATCCATGGGATATTGGCCCAGTGCGCGCCTTTGCGCAGCAATATCGGCAGCATGAACAACGCGTCCGAACCGTAACGGAACTTTTGCAGACGCAGCATGTCATGGTATGCCGTCTTTACGATGGCATTATCGGTGCGGTTGTAGTCCGAAAAACGCAACTTTTCCGAGGCCACACCCATTTCGGCAGAAACCGCCTGTTTGGCGGAACTGTCGATCATTTCCGATTCCGCTCCCAGGAATGCGGTGGTCAGACCCGAATAAGTTACCGCACTGGATACGCGCGCCAGATCCGATGCCCAGCGGATACGCTTGGAATAGTCGCCGATACCGGAAAGGGCCACCAGCCACGCTGCCTTGGTCAGCGGGAATACGCCATACTGCATAACCCGGTCAAGGTTACGGCTGGTTGTGGCGTAATAGTGGAAGTAGGTCACAGCATACCCCCAATAGGTATAATTAACAATGTGTTATATGGTAACACATTGCCTGTATTCTTCCAGCAGATTATGTGGGCTGCATCGTAGATCCGGGAAAACCGCATCATGTGCCGATCTCCACCTCACTGCCGCGGCTCCGCCTACGCTTATCTTCACGGGCGGCCGCGCTTATTTCGTTGGTATGCCCATCGCCTTCGTGGCCCCGCGTGGCTTTTTCAAAGTCGTCATATGTATACGGAATATCGGTTGCGCCATGCTTCGCATGGGTTGCCTGCTCATACTCATCATATGTATCGGGCACTTCCGGACCAGTATCGCGGGAGCGCGGCGCAGCCGGCTTTTTCTCCAGCGGCTTGCTGGCGGCACGCACCAGCCGCTGCCAGAATGTACCTTCTTCCTTGGAAGGCGCGTCCTTTAATGCCATGGCGGCGTTGGCGGTCACGGTTTCCAGTGTCCGCACTTCTTCACGGTTGGCCGCCAGATCTACCGCATCTTTACCTTCTTCGTGCATGCGGCCGGCCAGCATGATG
>JBFWQQ010000123.1:0-4904 GCA_050249355.1 Alphaproteobacteria bacterium
ATCTCAGAATACGCATCGGCAAATCGCTTCAACCATGAACCCAACCGACCAAGGAAATTATTACTGCATAGTAAGCAGGTTAAAAAAATCATTGGTCGGCTCAAGGTAAAAGGAGTAACATTGGTTCCCTTATCCCTGTATTTCAGTGGCCGTGGGCTGGTTAAATGTAAACTTGGCCTGGGGCAGGGTAAGAAAACGTACGAAAAACGGGAAACGATCAAAAAACGCGATTGGCAGCGTGACAAGGCCCGTATCATACGCGAAAAGAAATAGCAACGTAACGGAAGGAACAAAACTTATGCTGGACGCAATTTCCGACTTCTGGAAACCGGCGAAAAAGAACCAGTCGGCCGACAAGATCAACCCGAACGACCTGCAGATAGGAAGCAGCATCGGGTTCGGTTTTGTGCCGCAGGCAAGCCTCAGTGGCCGCCGCCTGCTGGTAGCCGGGGTGCAGACCTATAAATTCGGTGAAGAAAAACTAACCTCATTCCAGCTGTCACCCGATAAAGATAGCACGCCGCAGGTCTCCATGATCGTGGCCGAGGCCGACGATGAACAGTATCTTGCCATATCGCGCCGTATCAGCATCAATGACCGTATGAAGTTGTTCGACAGCCAGGGGCTGGAGAATGTAGTGGAAAAAGCCGAAGTGACCACACTGGAGTGCAAGGATGGCACGCCCGATTTCAAAGGCTGGACGGTTGCCACCTACAAGCGCGAAATGCAGAAAATGACGGGATATCTTTACAAAGGGGATTTCCGCAAGGACACGCTGCCGTCACTCGATGAGGCGCAGGAATTCAAATACACTCTGCTGGTCAGCGATAATAACGAGCACGCCATCGAGATCGAAAAGTATAAAGATGGACGCATGGAAGTGTATGCCACCATCTACCGCCGCATCAGCGATATCGGAGAGGTGGCGCATCCCACACGCACCGATATGTTGAACCGTCCCGATCTCAAGCTGGCTTCGACCGATACCGCAAAAGCAGAGGAACCGAAAAAACCGGAACCGGCGGTAAGTAAAGAGGCGCCAAAAACACCCGAACCGGTGGCAGTAAAGCCGGAAGTGAAACAGGAGCCAGCGAAAAAAGAACCGCTGCCTTTCAAAGAACTGGAAAAGGAAAAGCCGGTGGCTGAAACCAAGCCTGCCGAGCAGCCGAAACCAGCACCAAAGCCCGCCTCACAACCCGTGCAGGCGGCACCGCAACCCAAACCACAAGAACCATCAATACAAAAGGAGAAACCCGCCATGGCACATGAGAGCACAATGAATGGCTCCTATAAACAAAGCACGCCAAGTGCAGCAGTCATCAACAAAGCAACGGAGAATAGAGGCATGAGCAATAATTCCGTGGAATGCGAACTGCGTGTAGCAAATCGCATCATCGAAGAAGCGATCCGTAACGAAATGCGCCTTTCAGACGTGGTGCGCAAGATCATCGAACTGCCGGTGGCCAACCAGCAGGTGGTGCACCTGCCGATCGAACTATCGGATGAAGATTATGCGCTGCTGGGCATTCGCTATGGTGTTCCTGCCAGCGATAAGAACGCTATCCGCCAGCGTATCGTCGACGATCTGGGCAGCTTCTCAGGTGAAGAGAAACGCGCCGCTGCATAAAATAAGCAGTAGCAGTTGAATTAAAAAGCCCGCCAACCGGCGGGCTTTTTATTATTTAGTAAGTTGACTGATAACGGCTTCGGTGAGTCTAGTTAATTCTTTTTCCGCTATCGTAAACGCTGGCATCAAGTAAATGATATTGCCGAATGGGCGTATCCATACGCCTTGTTTGATGAACGCATGGCGTAGCGCATCTTTTTTCAGTTTTCCCGGTTCCAGCTCTACCACGCCGATAGCACCTTTCACCCGCACATCCACCACATGGGGCAGGGGGGCGCAGGCTGACAATTCTTCGGTAAGTTGCGTTTCAATGGCTTCTACTTGTTTTAAACGTGGTTCGCTCTCAAATAGATCCAGTGAAGCATTGGCTGCTGTGCAGGCCAGCGGGTTGGCCATATAGGTCGGGCCATGCATGAAGGCTTTTTCGGCATCTTCGCTCAAAAAGGCTTCAAAGATTTCTGTGCTGGCCAATGTGGCCGCCAGCGTGATGGTGCCGCCGGTGAGCGCCTTGCCAAGGCACATGATATCGGGCGTGATGCCCGCTTCATTACAGGCAAACATGTTGCCGGTGCGGCCAAAACCGGTGGCTATCTCATCGGCGATGAAAAGCACTCCATGTTTCTTGCATACGCGGTGGATCTCAGCGACCGTATCGGCGCTGTGGAATATCATACCACCAGCACCTTGCACCAGCGGCTCCATAATGAGGCCGGCCACTTCGCCATGGATGCCCGCAAGCAGGCTATCCAGTTCGGCAAAGCTGTATTCGCCGGAAGGGATGTCGATCACGAAATGCTTGATTACATTGTTTTTGAATGCGCTATGCAGCGAGCCGTCGGGGTCGGACACGCTCATGGCCCCCAGCGTATCGCCGTGATAGCCGCCACGAAAACAAATGAAGCGGTCTTTCTTTGGCTTGCCCACATTCTGCCAGTATTGCAGTGCCATCTTCAGTGCCACTTCCACCGCCACCGAGCCGGAATCGGCAAAGAACACCCGATCCATCGTGGTGAGTTTGCACAGGCGTTCGGCAAGGGTAAGGGCCGGTTCGTGCACCAGTCCGCCGAACATGACATGCGGCATTTTTTTCAATTGTGCCTGCATGGCATCAAGAATATGTGGGTGGTTATAGCCGTGGCAGGCACTCCACCATGAGGCAATGCCGTCGATCAACTCGCGCCCGTCCTCCAGCGTGATACGGCAGCCTTGCGTGGACACCACGGCAGCAGGCAACGGTGCGGTGTGCATCTGGGTGTAGGGCAGCCAGACATGTGGCAGGCCGGATTTCAGCCAGTCAGCCATGCGTTGCCTTACGCTGCTGCTTCGGTGGGTACAACTTCCGGCTGCAAACTTTTCAGTCCCAGCTTGGCAAAAAGCTGCCTGTCGCTGTTTGCTTCCGGGTTAGCGGTGGTCAGCAGTTTCTCGCCATAGAAAATGGAATTTGCACCGGCAAAGAAACATAGGGCCTGTGTTTGTTCGCTCATTTCCTCGCGTCCGGCGGAAAGCCGTACATAGGATGCCGGCATCATGATGCGCGCCACCGCAATGGTGCGGATGAATTCAAACCCATCCAGCGCTTCGGTGCCGGTCAGTTTGGTGCCTTCCACCTGCACCAGCAGGTTAATCGGCACACTTTCCGGGTGCTTTGGCAAATTGGCCAACGTGGCCAGCATGGCGGCGCGATCTGTACGCTGCTCACCCATACCCACAATGCCACCACAGCACACGTTCATGCCGCTTGTCCGCACATGGGCCAACGTGTCCAGCCGGTCTTGGTAGGTGCGGGTGGTGATGATCTCTTTGTAATATTCCTCGGAGGTATCGAGGTTGTGGTTATAATAATCCAGCCCAGCGCCTTTCAGGCGTTTGGCCTGCGATTCATCCAGCATGCCCAGCGTGGCGCAGCTTTCCAGCCCCAGTGATTTTACGCCTTCGATGATCTCGCACAGTTTGTCCATATCGCGCTCTTTGGGCGAGCGCCAGGCAGCACCCATACAAAAGCGCGATGCTCCGGCGTTCTTAGCTTTTTGCGCTTCGGCCAGAATAGTATCTTTATCCAGCAACTTTTCGGCCTTTACGCCGGTTTCAAAATGAGCGCTCTGCGGGCAATAGGCGCAGTCTTCCGGGCAGCCGCCGGTTTTAATGGATAGCAGGGTGGATATCTGCACGCTATTGGCATCGAAATGCTGGCGGTGTATGCTGTGGGCCTTAAAAAGCAGGTCATTAAAGGGTAGGGCGAACAGCGCCTCAGCCTCAGAAACCTGCCAGTCATGGCGAATCGGATGTTGCATAAGCGAATCCTGAGTTTATGGTTGTCGGACAGGTAAATTAACGGTTTTAACGGAAAATGCCAGCATTAGACGCAAGTTTGCAGGAAAAACTGGGCCGACTTGATGAGCGGGGGCAACGCCGCATTTTGCGTGTGACCGAGCGCGATGGGGTGGTGGCCAGACGTGGTGAGGCCGATCTGCTATCGTTCAGCTGTAATGATTATTTAGGGCTGACCCGCCACCCGGAGGTAATCAAGGCCGCACAGGATGCCTTGCAGCTTTATGGTGCAGGGGCAGGGGCATCGCGCCTGATAACCGGCAACAACCCATTATACAATGAATTGGAAAACCTGCTGGCCGAAACCAAAGGCACCGAGGCGGCGTGTGTGTTCGGCAGCGGCTATCTGGCTAACCTTGGGGTGATCCCGGCGTTGGTGGGCAGGGGCGACCTGATCCTCGCCGATAAGCTATCCCATGCCTGCATGCTGGACGGCGCCAAACTTTCCGGCGCAAAACTCTTGCGCTTTTCTCATAATGACGCGGAGCATTGCCAGCAATTACTGGCAACGCACCGTGGTAACTATAATAAATGTCTACTCATGACCGAGACCATATTCAGCATGGATGGCGACCCAGCGCCGCTTGCTGAACTATCGTCACTAGCCGAAAAATTTGATAGCTCGCTGCTTACCGATGATGCACATGGGCTTGGCTTTAACCCCTCCACCCGCAGGGGGGAGCATGGGAGGGGAACATTATTGGCAAAACCTGACCAAGCCAACCCCCACCCTAACCCTACCCTTGAGAGGGAGGGTAACTGGGTGCAAATGGGCACGCTTTCCAAGGCCTCCGGTAGCTATGGTGGGTATGTATGTGGGTCGGCCACGCTGATCGACTACATAAAAACGTCTGCGCGTAGCCTGATCTACTCTACAGCACTGCCGCCGGCCACATTGGCTGCCAGCATTTCGGCATTGCGCATTATGCAACAAGAACCGGAGCGCTGC
>JBFWQQ010000124.1:0-4822 GCA_050249355.1 Alphaproteobacteria bacterium
CAGCAGCACCACCAGCATGGCAGCCGCCGTGGCCAGCGCCAGCTTGCCATACAAGCGGAAGCGCCATTCGGCCCGCTGACGTTTTTTGAACCACGCCGTATCGATCGCCCGCCTACTCATATTGCTCCCGGTACTTTTTTACCACCACCAGCGCGACGATGTTCAGCACCAGTGTCACGCAGAACAGCGTGAGACCCAGCGCAAATGCAGCACGGGTCTTGGCACTGTCGAATTCCTGGTCACCCACCAGCAGCGATACGATCTGCACCGTCACCGTGGTCACCGATTCGAGCGGGTTGAACGTCATGTTGGCCGACAATCCCGCCGCCATCACCACGATCATGGTTTCGCCCACCGCGCGCGATACCGCCAGCAGTACCGCCCCCATGATGCCCGGCAGTGCTGCCGGTATCACTACACTTTTGATGGTTTCCGATTTGGTTGCCCCTAACCCATACGATGCGTCCCGCAGGCTCTGTGGTACCGCATTGATAATATCGTCCGACAACGAGGATATGAAGGGAATGATCATAATGCCCATAACCAGACCGGCAACCAGCGCACTTTCGGCAGCAATGTCCAGCCCCAGCGATCGCCCGAATTCCATAAGCAGCGGCGCCACCAACATGATGGCAAAATAACCGTATACCACCGTGGGAATACCGGCCAATATCTCCAGCACCGGTTTCAGCCAGTCACGTACATTGTGGTTGGCATACTCAGCCATGTATATGGCTGAAAACAATCCTACCGGAATAGCCAGCACCATAGCGATAAGGGTAATAAGGAAAGTGCCCCAGAACAGCGGCACGGCGCCAAATGCGCCGCTGGCACCGGCCTGGTCGGCGCGCAGGGCAGTTTGCGGGCTCCAGCTGGTGCCGAATAAAAACTCGAATACTGGCACTTCGCGGAAGAAGTATAACGACTCGATCAATACGGAAAATACTATGGCAGCCGCCACAATGATGGACGCACAGGCGGATAATGCCAGCAACCCATATACCCCCCTCTCGGTATATCGCTGCCAGCGGCCCATGCCGCGTCTTTTACCTGCCGATTGCATGCGCACAGTAGTACGATGCCGCCCGCCAGAGTTCAAGCAGAAATAACGCTATTATGAGGGGGCGCGTATGGCTCGGCCACATCATCGTACACCGGCAGGAAAATATTGAATGTACTGCCTTTTCCCAGTTCGCTGGTGATGGTCATTACCCCGTGGTGGCGTGATAGCACATGTTTAACGATGGCCAGCCCCAGGCCGGTACCACCAACCTTGCGGGTACGGGCGGTATCCACCCGGTAAAAACGCTCGGTCAGGCGTGGGATATGCTCCTTGGGAATCCCCTCCCCCTGATCCTGCACCGAAAACAGCAGCGCCCGCGTCAGGTTGCGGAAAGCATGATCTTCGGGAAGGTTAGAGGTCAGTTTCAGCGACACCACCACCTCGGTATTGGCGTTGGTGTATTTAATTGCGTTGCCGATCAGGTTGCGCACTACCTGCCCGAGCTCATCGTCGTCACCGCGTACCGACGGCAGGTTGTCATTAAGCTTCATGCGCAGCGTGACATTCTTCTGTTTGCAACCCCATTCAAAATGCTGTTTTTCGCTACGGATGACGCGGGCCATATCTACTTTGTTGAGCGGCAGGGCCTGCGCATTCATCTCGATCTTCGACAACGATAGCAGGTCATTGATGAGTTTGGACATACGCTCGGCCTGCTCGGCCATGACTTTCAGGAACTCCTCGCGCGCCTGTTCATCGTCCTTGGCGGGGCCGCGCAGGGTTTCAATAAACCCGATGATGGACGCCAGTGGCGTACGGATCTCGTGGCTGGCATTCGCTACGAAGTCGGCGCGCATGCGCTGCACGTGCTTCTGCTGGGTGATATCGGTCAGGGTGATCACAATGGAAATGCCGCCCTCGGATGGAATAGGAAAACGCTCGATCACAGCCTGGAAATCTCTGGGTTCCGGCTCTTCCATGTGGAATTCCACCGATTGTCCCTGCAGGTCTTCGATAACCACTTGCATGGCGCCCAGCAGCTTGCGGTTGGGAATCACATCGGCCAGCGAACGATGGGCAAGGTTCTGGCCAAAGATGTTGCGGGCGGCCCGGTTGGTGCGCACGATCATCTGGTTATCATCGGTCATGATCAGGATATCGGGCAGCGTATCCACCAGTATCTCGCGCTCGGTGATGACCGATTCCATCTCCTGGCGCTTGTTTTCCCATGAGTTCTGCAGACGAGACAATGCGCCGGACAATGTGCCAACGTTGCTCAGGAAGCTCAGCGACGGCGAACGCACCCGCTTGTCGAGCGACAGATCGGTCACATACTGCGTGAGTGCAGTGATGTTGGAGAGAAACGGGATCACCAGCAGCAGCGACAATGCCATGGTGCCAAGATAACCATAGATGAAATAACGAAACTCCAGATCACCGAACACGGTCATCAGCAACAGCATGATCAGCGCCGGACTGGATACAACCATCGTCGTGCGGATCAGGGTACCAAACGGAATGACTTGCTTTGCTGCCATGACTCAATATGTGTTTATAAAGCGGCAGATTATACCAAATCAGGCCGACAGGAAACCAACGATTTCTTTTACCTCGGAAATGGTTGTGCCTGCACGCTGGCGCGCCTGCTTTACCCCTTGCGCCAGAATCTTGTCCAAGTAGGCCGTATCGGCCATCAGCTCGTTCATGCGGGCACTGATCGGCCCTAGATGCGCCACCGCCACATCGGTCAGGCGTGTCTTAAAGTCCGAAAAGCTTAAAGCAGCACACTCGGCCGCCGCCTTTTCTACACTAATCCCTTCAAGCGCGGCGTATATAGTCAGCAGGTTGGAGGCTTCCGGGCGTTTTTCCACATCGAAGGAAATGCCTTCGTGCATGTCGGACTTGGCCTTTTTGAATTTAGCGGCAATGCTATCGGCACTATCGGTGAGGTTAATACGGGAATATTCCGATTCATCGGACTTGCTCATTTTTTTAGCGCCATCGCGCAGGCTCATCACCCTTGTCGCTTCACCCATAATGAACGGTTCGGGCAGGTGAAAATACTCACGGTTGTATTGGCGGTTAAAAGCCCCGGCAATATCGCGTGTCAGCTCGAGGTGTTGTTTCTGGTCTTCGCCCACCGGCACATGGGTGGCATGATATAGTAATATATCAGCGGCCATCAGCACCGGATAGGCATAAAGGCCCAGCGGCGCTTTTTCCTTGTTCTTGCCCGCCTTATCCTTGAACTGGGTCATGCGGTTCAGCCAGCCCAGCGGAGTGTTGCAGGCCAGTATCCAGTTCAGCTCGGCATGGGCAGACACCGCAGACTGCGGAAAAATAGCACTCTTGGTGGGATCGACGCCGCAGGCAACCAGTGCCGCCGCACATTCGCGCACATTGCGGCGCAGGGCAACCGGATCCTGCGGCAGGGTGATGGCGTGCAGGTCGGCCAGCATGTAATAGCAGGTGGCTCCCTCCTCCTGCAGCGCCACCCAATGTCGGATAGCCCCGAGATAATTACCTAAATGCAGGTTTCCGGTCGGCTGGATGCCAGAAAGGATGTGCTTCGCTGAGGAATCAGGGCTCAGGGGCCGGGGATCAGGAAAAATCATTGGCGTGCTCATTAAAATACTATAGTTAGCTTTAAGGACATTTACAGTAATTGTTCAAGTGGATTATGAACCCTGACTCCCGGCCCCTGACCCCTGGCACCTTTCCGGCTACCCGCCTGCGCCGTCCGCGCATGCAGGCATGGTCGCGCACGCTGGTGCGCGAACACCACCTGCGCCCGGAAAACCTTGTCTTGCCGCTGTTCGTGATCGAAGGCCATAGCATCGAGGAGCCGGTTGCATCGCTGTCGGGCGTTTCCCGGCTGACTATCGACAAGCTGGTGCAACAGGTGAAATCAGCAGCGTCGGCGGGGATCTCTGCGGTGGGATTATTCCCGGTGATCGATAGCAAGCACAAAACCCCCGGCGGAGAGCATGCCTTCGACCCGGACAACCTCATGTGCCGCGCCATCCGCGCGTTAAAGGATTCAGTGCCGGATGTCGGCATCATTGCCGATGTGGCGCTTGATCCTTACACAAGCCACGGTCAGGATGGCGTGGTCGAGAACGGCGTGGTAATGAATGACGCTACCGTGGAGGTATTGTGCCAGCAAGCGCTGGTGCAGGCTGCTGCCGGCTGCGACATTATTGCGCCTTCGGATATGATGGATGGCCGAATCGGTGCCATTCGTACCACGCTGGAGCAAAGCGGCTACCACGATACCATGATATTATCCTATGCCGCTAAATATGCATCCAGCCTGTATGGCCCGTTCCGCGATGCGGTAGGTTCGGCAGGCAATCTCGGCAAGGCCGATAAGCGCAGCTACCAGATGGATCCGGCCAATTCCGATGAAGCCCTGCGCGAGGTCGCCATAGATATCGCCGAAGGCGCCGACATGGTAATGGTGAAACCCGGCCTTGCCTATCTGGATATCATTGCGCGCGTGAAACAGAACTTCAATATTCCCATCGCCGCCTTCCATGTGAGCGGGGAATACGCCATGGTAAAAGCTGCAAGCGCCAATGGCTGGCTGGATGGCGATGCGGTGATGATGGAACACCTGCTGGCCATTAAACGTGCCGGAGCGAATATGATACTTACTTATGCTGCACTGGATGTGGCGAGGAAATTATGAATCGTCATTGCGAGAAGCATGGCGACGAAGCAATCCAGCTTATTTTAAAAGACTGGATTGATACGCTCCCTGCGGTCGCTCGCAATGACGGAAAGAACACAACATGACAGATAAACCCCACATCATCG
>JBFWQQ010000125.1:0-4815 GCA_050249355.1 Alphaproteobacteria bacterium
GTAACCGCATACGGCGGCAGCCACCTGCGTGTCGAACACTGTCAGCGGTATCTTGCCCGACAGTATATAAAATATTTCGATATCCTGCCGACAAGCATGAAACACCTTGGGCAGCTTCTTTTTCTGCAGCAGGGCATATAGAGGTTTCAAATCAATACCTTCTGCCAGCGGGTCGATGATGCCGTGCAGCTTGTCGCCAGCGATCTGCACCAAGCATAGCCGGGGAAAATAGGTCTTGTCACGGATGAACTCGGTGTCCACCGTGATATAGTCGCTGGCCATCACTTCCTTGCAGAAATCTTCCAGCGCCTGCTGGGTGGTAATAGGGATCATGAGGGCGTTATAGGCCCACCGGGCGGTAAATGCCAGCGATATTGATGATTATCGGGTAAGGGCGGCTTCCTGATATTTGCGCAGTACGGTGTTTATTGCTTCGGCCATTGCCTTATCCTGCTGTTGTGGGCCAAGGGCGGCCCCCATGGCGGTCTGGGGCTTCGCTATACTAGCGGCCTGCTCTTGCGCCTCTGCGGGAGTCTGTGAGGCCAGCGCTTCAATGATCTCGCCCGCCTTACCATCAGGCAGTTGCAGACGAATCTGTAATTTCCCTTCATCAGTGGTTTTTATTTCAGGTCGGGTTTCCAAATCAGGCCGTTCGGTTGGGCTTCTGCCCCATTTATTGTTATCTTTGAAAGTGTCATCAGCCAGAAAACTGTCAATTTCCGCAGACATATCTGGTTTAGCTGTTCTGAGTTCTTCCAGCTGTTTTTCCATGGCTCGGCGCATATCTTCGCGACCGGCAATCAGTGGGAATATTTCCTCGGCCTTATCACCGGCATGGAGCAGAGCGCCCGCTATAGCTTTACTCAAGTGGTTTCCGGATAGTTCGTGCAATGGATTGGTTGCATGAAGAGCTTCCTGCTGTGCTTCTTTCATGCTGCCAACGCTGCCCGGTTTGGCTAATGCAGCAAGCTGATCCGGGGATTGTATGAAAATATTCGCCGTCAGGCTCTGCGTTTCATTGGTATCGCTATTGTTAAGTTCTATTTTAAATTCGAGCTTATCAGTCTGTGCTTTGATTTCAGCCTGTCTTTTGGGATCTTCGATCTTGCCATACCGAATAATACGATCTGCAAGGTCTGCTTTTATATCAGTAAGCCGGTCTTTAATATTTTTTTCAATGTGCTCGCCAAAAGCTTTGACATCTTCCAGCTGTTCCTTTGCAACAGGAATGTCTAGTGTAGCGTGACTTCCTACCACATCATCATATGTACGACTGACCGTATACTTCTTTAATGGATTGCGGAAATCTGCTTTTTCCTCAATGGCCGGTATGTAACCGCCCCATTTTAGATATTCATTTGGAACAGTGGCCCCAGCCTTGATAAGATTCTCCAGGCGATGTTTCATTAACGTGGCGTGTTCCCCATCGCTTTCAAACTGTACCATATTATCCAGCGCTGGGATTTTGTTCAGTACAGCATTAACCGCATTGGCTACTACCAGTGGCTGCAAAGCCGCATCCGGCGAGCTCACATTTATAGTCAGGAATTCCCTAGGAGTGCTTTTCCCTGAGCCATCGTTATTGTATACCTGAGATACATCGATTTGCGCATCCACCGTGGCATTTACCCCGGCGGCGGTCAGTAACTTGTTGATTGCTGCGCTGGCGGCCTGATTTTTAGGGGATGCGGGTGTGTGGTTCATAGGCCAATATTAGCTAAAATCAGTCCCTTGGTGTATGAAGATTCCATGACAGGCAATATTTCAGTCAGAAAACCATGGAAAATCGTTGGATTTCAGTGGCAAATCCTCTATATCTGCCTGTCTTAAAAATATTGGATCCCTCGGCAGCGGTCAGGATAAAAAGGAAGATAAAATATGCACAGCTATCGCACGCATCATTGCAACGCACTGAACGAAAGCCATGTTGGACGGCCGGTTAAACTGTCGGGCTGGGTTCATCGCAAGCGCGATCATGGCGACCTCATGTTCGTCGACCTGCGCGACCATTTCGGCATCACCCAGTTGGTGGCCGCCAAGGGCAACGCGCATATGGATGCGCTGAACGAAGTGAAACTCGAAAGCGTGATCACCATCACCGGCAAAGTGGTGGCGCGTGAGGTTTCTACCGTTAATGACAATATCCCTACTGGAAAAATTGAAGTGGTGGTGGACGAATTCCATTTGGAATCGCCCGCTGCCCCGCTGCCGCTACAGGTGAACACCGAACGCGAACAGCCGGAGGAAACCCGCCTGAAATATCGCTTCTTGGACCTGCGTACGGAAAAACTGCACCGCAACATCATGCTACGCGCCAATGTGATCGCGTCGCTTCGCCGGCGCATGCACGAGCAGGGCTTTACCGAATTCCAGACACCGATTTTAACCGCCAGCTCGCCCGAAGGCGCGCGCGACTATCTGGTGCCGAGCCGTGTGCATCCGGGCAAATTCTATGCGCTGCCACAGGCGCCGCAGCAATTCAAGCAGCTGCTGATGGTTTCCGGTTTTGATAAATATTTCCAGATCGCTCCATGCTTTCGTGATGAAGATGGCAGGGCCGACCGCTCACCGGGGGAGTTCTACCAGCTCGATATGGAAATGAGCTTTGTCACGCAGGATGATGTATTCAATGCCATCGAGCCGGTGCTGGCTGGGGTGTTCGAGGAGTTCGGCGGCGATACCAAAGTAGCACAAAAGCCGTTCCCGCGTATGAGCTATGCCGAGGCGATGCTGAAATATGGCAGTGATAAACCCGACTTGCGCAACCCCATCCACATTGTCGATGTGTCAGAATTTTTTGAAGATGCCAGCGTATCGTTCAAAGCATTCAAAGGCAAAACCGTGCGCGCCATACCAGCACCGAATTGCGGCGATAAGCCGCGCAGCTTTTTTGATAAGCTGAACGACTGGGCGCGCGAAGAAGGCGCTGCGGGGCTGGGGTATATCACGATAGATGGCCAAGGTAATGCAGGAGGCCCGATTGCCAAATTCATCCCCGAGGATGTGATGGCGAAAATGAAAAGCGCCACCGGCATACAGCCGGGGGGTACCGTATTTTTCTCCGCCAACGAGAAAGAACTCGATGCCGCCAAGCTGGCGGGTAAAGCCCGTGTGAAGCTGGGCGAAGAACTGGATTTGCTGGAAAAAGGCGTGTTTAGATTCTGCTGGGTGGTGGACTTCCCGTATTTTGAATGGGACGAAGAAGAAAAGAAGATCATCTTCAGCCACAATCCGTTCTCTATGCCCCAGGGGGGTATGAAGGCCTTAGAAACACAGGATCCGCTTTCGATTCTGGCCTACCAGTATGACATCGTGTGCAACGGGGTGGAACTTTCCTCCGGCGCCATCCGTAACCACAAACCCGAGATCATGTATAAGGCGTTTGAAATTGCTGGTTATGGCCCGGAAGTGGTGGACAGCCGCTTTGGCGGTATGATCAACGCGTTCAAATATGGCGCACCGCCGCACGGCGGAATCGCGCCGGGGGTAGACCGCATCGTGATGCTCTTGGCCGACGAGCCGAACATACGCGAAGTCATCTGTTTCCCGATGAACCAGAAGGCCGAAGACCTGCTGATGCAGGCTCCCAGCCGCGCCGATGAAAAACAGCTGCGCGAACTGCACCTCCAGCTTTCAGCCAAAGCCAAACAGCTGCTGGCGGAAGAAGATGCAAAAAAGCAGGAAACGCCCGGCAAGCTGACGGCGTAGCCTCAGCCGCTGCGCTCTCTGTCACTGCCGAGGCCTAGCGCCCTGTTGATCGCTTTTATCTCGGCTATTGCGTGAGTGAGAAGGGCGTCTTCCGTAGTGGGCTGACTGCCGAGTGAGGCTGCAGATCGCGCATACTCGTCTTTGCCCGGCGGCTCATGATCGAGTATAAGCGCCTTGATTTCATGGCGAATCACATTAGTCAAATCAGATAACTGATCTAAGCTTATCTGCCCGTTTTCATATTGTTGATCCAGTGATCGATACCTATCGCGCAATTCCTGGGTAACATAATCAGGAATGGCAGCTTCGTCCCTTGAATGTAACGCGAGCATTATCTCGTTCGAGCGTGTGCTTGCATGGTTGCGTTCCAACTCACCGGCATCTGTCGCACGGGCTAATCCGTGGCCGAATTGTGCGCGGCTTTGGCCCAGCAGGTGCTGCAATTCGCCAAGCCCGACGTGCAGGCCGCTGCGCATCGTATCATTGAGTTCCTTGCCTTGTGCCAGCTGGTCGAGTGCCGTGAGCATTTCCACATAGCCGTCGAGCTGACGTTTATGCATGGCGACGGTCATGCGCGTACGAGCATCCATCGCCTTGCGTGGCCGCATAGCTGCGGTAATAATCTCTTTGCGTTCATTCTCGGGCATTTTTTTTAAGGCCTGCCAGCCTTCGGGCCGGTTGACGGGGAGCATGAAAGAATCGAAAAGTTTCGACCATAAATAATCTTTGATGGTATAAGAGTCCGTATCAGGGACATCTTCACCCTCTGTATCTTGAGATGCTGTAATAAAGTCATCTTCTGCCATTGCAGCCTGGTGTGCCCGGATGCTTTCGGCGGTATTCTTTAAAGGGATAACGTTCATCCCCGTTATATCGTCATCGTATTGCGATTTATCGATGCCACGCACATCCACCAGTTTGCGGGATAGAAAATCCGCAGCTTTTTTTCTTGCTTCGGCTATATTGGGTTGGTTGCTTGCCATGAGAAGATATTACCTTAATATAGACCCCTATATTAGTTGATATTTGTTAAGTTTTGGTGACAAAAAGGAATGACCAACCCATTGAAAATCGCCTGTATCCAGATGAATAGTGGCAATGATATGG
>JBFWQQ010000126.1:0-4678 GCA_050249355.1 Alphaproteobacteria bacterium
AAGTATGACGATTGACATTTCCAGCAATGTAAAACCGCTGTGCCTGCTGCGCATAATTACATTCCCGTTAGAAATATGAGTGAACATGTATCGCTTTTAATGGTGGTGTTATAGGTCTGGTTGGACTGGCTGGTATCGTTTGTCGTGCAATTCGGCAACGCAACACCATTACGCAGCGTGCGGATCTTGCCCAGTCCGGGCTTTCCGTCGTCAAATTTTGAATCGATGTCCAGCGCATCGGATGGCTGCATGATCCCAGAGTATGTATAGCTGGTGGTGGTCTGTGCACCGAAGACCAGTATGTGGCCATAGCCACCGTCTGTTGTTTCCCTGTACCAGTTTCCGCCATCCGCAGTGGTGAGTTGGTAGAAAATCAGAGACCAGCCGCCTGGAATAAATTCTGAGTTAGGTACATTTAAGCCGGGTACTGCATGTGTGGCGCCGTTGGTGCCAGTTCTTCCTGTATACCTGCCATCTATAAGGTAAGCCAGCGACAGGTGGTGCCAGAAACGCCACCATTCATCATAATCCGAGACGGCGCCAGCATTAGTGGAGTCACCCACATGGCCATTGCCATCACCGTTACAGGTTATAGATGAGGTGAGGGGAGCCGCAATGTAGGTAGTATTCGGGCATGCCCCGTCTGTGCCCCACATGGCGGTGGCGTCGGTAAAATCACCCGGAAGGCTGTTATATTTTTCCTTGAATTCGCCAATAGCCTGTAAATAAAGCGTATATTCTTTTACAACAGTTTGAAGCTTTGCGTTGCGCAGTAATGTGCGCCCCACTGTGATGCCTCCTGCCAGCAAGGCAATTATAAGCAGAACCACAGCCATTTCTATAAAGGTAAAGCCGCGCTTTTTATTGTCCATACCATATCCCATTTAGCGTATACCCGTTATAAAAAATACGGCACATTTAGGTATGTCATCTGTTGATGTGCCAGTCTGGTATTCTGCGGTTGTTATCGAGTTAGTGGTAAGGCATAGATTTGATGAGGCTACGGTATGTGCAGCAAGAAATTTTCCACGTCCCGGCTTGCCGTCATCGATCTTGGTATCAATGGCTTTTGCATCGGCAGTAGTGAGTGCAGAACCCAAGATATTCTCTTCGGGAGGAGCTTCGGAAGTTCCACCCAAGGTGATGGTGTGGTAATATTCTGCGCTTAAGACGTTTCCGATCACCATGCCCCAATAACTATCAGTCACGCTTATTATCTCTGCTCCGGGCCTGGCAAACGCCAACCTGAATCCTGTTTGTTCATTCAGTCCCATGGGCATGTTCACGCCGGGTTTCCACCATGTTACTCCCACGCCAGCAGATCCAGAGTATGTGCCTTCAATCAGGCCGGCATTGCCCAGATGCTGCCATGTCCACAATGCTTCCAGATATTCTGAGCCGCTACCAACGAGTGTGGCGTCCGAACCGGCAATGAACCCGTCGTTGTTGCCATTACATGTTGCAGTGCTTTTGTTGTCATTTGCTGTAGCGTCGCACGCGCTTTTTGTACCCCATAACGAGGTGGCTTTTGAAAAATCACCAGGTAGCGCCTTGTACTTGTCATTAAAAATCGCTGCTGCATTGCGGTATTTATCAAAATTACCTGCAAGGCGCTGCAATTCTGAATTGTGCATGATGCTGCGGCCTACCGTTATGCCTGCCGCCAACAAGCCGGCAATAACCAGAACGATTGCCAGTTCGACCAGTGTGAATCCGTGTTTAGAGAAATTTGAATGCATATAGAACCTTCTGAAAATCCCTAACAGATTAGTGCGATTATGTAAATTTTATATAAATTCGGCCATGTCAAAAGCTTGCCTTCCTGGTATTTCAGTGTAGATTGCTTGAAAATCACGAACAGGAGCTGCGGCTTGGCTGCCAATACCTCTCGAATCGAAGACAAGTGTGTAGAAAAAGGCCTTCGTATGACAGGCCAAAGGCGCGTGATTGCTCAGGTTCTGTCACAGTCTGACGACCATCCAGACGTGGAAATGCTTTACCAGCGTGCCGTGGCGGTGGATTCCAATATCAGCATTGCAACCGTATACCGTACGGTTCGCCTGTTTGAGGAGGCGGGCATCACCCAGCGGCACGACTTTGGGGATGGCCGTGCCCGCTACGAAGAGGCGCCCGACGAGCACCACGATCACCTGATCGACCTGAAATCAGGGCAGGTGATTGAGTTCAACAGCGATGAGATCGAGCAACTACAACGCCAGATCGCCAGGAAACTGGGATATGAACTGGTGGATCACCGACTGGAATTGTATGGTGTGCCGCTGGATAAGAAGAAGCAGAAAAGCTAACACACCTTATGCAAACTCCGGATATGACAGATAGTCCACGTCTGCCCGATAAATTCTCCCGTCTTGAAGCCAAATACGATCTGGGCGATCTGCGTGCGGGCAACATGGAAGTATTCATTGCCAGCAGTAACGAGGACATACGGGCCTCACAGGCGCTGCGTTACCGCGTGTTCTTTGAAGAAATGAACGCTCCGATGACTGAGGATGCCGCTGCCACCAAACTCGACCGTGATAAATTCGATGATGTGTGCGATCACCTGCTGGTGGTAGAACATCAGGGAGAGGGCCGCTACAAGGTGGTTGGCACCTATCGCCTGCTGCGCCGCTCCGCCATGGAAAAGATCGGGCATTTTTATACCGAGGGTGAATACAATATCGACAAGATCAAGGCCTATCAAGGAGAGATCCTGGAAGTGGGGCGCTCGTGCGTGGATGCCAGCTATCGTAACCGGGCGGTTATGCAGCTTTTGTGGCGTGGTATCGGTGCCTATGTTGCCCGTTTCAATGTTGCGCTGATGTTCGGGTGTGCCAGTTTTTTTGGGATCGATCCGCAGCAGCATGCGCAGGCATTATCGTATCTGCATCATTTCCACAGGGCCCCGGCTGACTTGTGCCCGGTGGCATTGAAAGAACGTTATGTGGAAATGAACATGATGCCCAAAGAGCAGGTGAACCAGAAAGAGGCATTCACAGGACTTCCGGCTCTTATCAAAGGATACCTGCGCCTCAGTGGCTATATCGGCAACGGTGCAGTGATCGATCCGGATTATAATACCACCGATGTCAGCATTGTGGTGAAAACCGACCGGGTGACGGAAAAATATGCCCAGCGCTATGCCACGAAATCATCTTGAGCGGCGGAGGAATTGCGATGGTTAAACCGGCGTTCAAGCTCAGCCTGATCATTCTATGGGTGCTGGTGTGCTTCCCGTTCCTGCTTGCGGCGCATCTGCTGGGAAATATAAAGATGCGTGACCGTATGCTGCAGCGCGGCAGCAGCGGGATTATGAACATTATGGGAGTGAAGCTGGCTGTTTACGGCAAACTGAGCGAGCAGCGCCCGCTGCTGGTAGTAAGTAATCATCTTTCTTATATGGATATCATCTTGCTTTCCAGTTGCGGTCATTTTCGCTTTACACCTAAAAGTGAGATCGCGAAATGGCCGTTCATCGGTTACTTATGCAGGATCGCCGACTGCGTATTCGTGGAGCGTAAACCGGGCAAGGTGAAAGAAACATCGAATACTATCCATCAGGCATTGGAACGCGGTGATGTAGTTTCAATATTCCCGGAAGCGACAACCGGTTCAGGAGTACATGTACTGCCGTTCAAAAGCAGCTTCTTCAATCTTGCCGAAAGGCAATATACGCCCGGCCCGCTGCATATCCAGCCGGTGGCCATGACTTATACGCAGGTCAGCAACCTGCCGGTGGATCACCGGTTGTGGCCGCAGATCGCATGGGTAGGGGACGACGAGCTGTTACCACACCTATGGAATTTCCTGAGTTTGTCGCCCGTGCAGGCGGAATTGCACTTTCTTCCGCCGATCACACAGCAAGGCTTTACGGACCGTAAGGCATTGGCAGTACACAGCCAGAAGCAGATTGAAGAATGCCTTGATAAGATACGTGCGCGTGAATATGGCCCTAAGAAGGTGCAGAATCCATCGGCAGCATTCTCATTGCTCAAGGGTAAAACCAAGTAGATCGCAGCGAACGATTTTCTCCTATAAAGAACAACCTCTTATATTACCTTGCATGCAATCTATTTATTAACAGGTGATTAATGTTTATCTGTTATCGTTGTATATGGATTTATACACCTTGTGGGAATCAGCATGGTAGATGCTATCGGAAGTGCTTTATCTGGCCTGCGCGCGGCGAGCACACGAATCTCCGTAAGTGCGAATAATCTGGCGAACCAGCAAAGCACCAGCACCCGCGTAGGCGGGCAGGTGCTGCAGGAGCCGTTTCGTCCGCAACGCGTAGAGCAGGTATCGCAGTCCACGGGTGGAGTGCTAGCTCGTGTACGGGATGCGTCGCCGGCTACCATTAAGGTATACGACCCGACCAGTCCGGCCGCCAATTCCGAAGGGCTGGTGGAACTGCCAAATGTGGATACGGCTACGGAACTGGTGAACCAGCGTATCGCCACCTACGATTACAAGGCGAACCTGACCAGCATCAAGGCGCAGGACGACCTGCAGCAGAGCCTGCTGGATATCTTCACTTAAATTAGAATCAATTTATTTCTGACGTTCGGTTCCGGGGTGTGCGGGGAACGCTGGGGGACGACACGTAATCATTTTCAGTGTCAAGAGTGATACCAAGCCCTTCAGGGGGGATTGCGGGGGAAGCAGCAGCGAGTTGACC
>JBFWQQ010000127.1:0-4434 GCA_050249355.1 Alphaproteobacteria bacterium
GGGCAGCATTCTTGCCTGCCGCCATCAGGGCAGTACTACGTGCGTTGTCCATCACCTCGGTGGCGCTCTGGACATGCATGGTATGCGCTATGGTTTCAGCTGCGGACATAAGTATCTCTCTATTCTAGCATTTTACGCTATTTAGCCGGGCTGAAATGTGAAATATTTATGAAAGGGCTAAAAAAACCTGCCATTACAGGTTCATAGCTAGGTACTCGCGGGCATGTTTTACATAATGTTCGGCAGAAACCGGGATAAATGCCGTTTCTTCGGGGGTTAGATCCCTGAAATAGCGGGCGGGATTACCGGCCCAGATCTGGCCGGCCAGCACGCGTTTTCCGGGAGTCACCAGCGCTCCTGCTGCCACCCAGCCACCCGATTCCACTACCGCGCCATCCATGATGGTAGCGCGCATACCGATAAAGCAATTATCCCCGAGAGTGCAGGCATGCAGCAGGCAGGCATGGCCAATGGTGATGCCCGAGCCGATGATGGTCGGGCCGGTGCTACGGGTGACATGAATCACCGTTCCGTCCTGGATGTTGGTGCGCTCGCCGATGCGCACCCTATGTACGTCGCCGCGCAGCACGCAGCCGAACCACACACCGGACTCCTTACCGATATGCACATCGCCTATTAAGGCCGCACCCGGAGCGATAAATGCCTCGGGTGATAGTATGGGAGAAACACCGTCCGGATGGTATTCGCCTTTGTAAGAAAGAATGATGGGCTTGCTCATGGAGCTATCTTACGGAAAGAGTGCGACAGATTGCAATCCTATTGTTTCTTCAAACCCGAACATCACGTTCATATTCTGTACCGCCTGTCCGGATGCACCTTTGACCAGGTTATCGATGACCGATACGATGATGGCCTGACCTTCCACCGCCCCGTCACATACGGATATCAAGCAATTGTTTGTACCGCGCACCTGATGGGTAGACGGCAATATACCCTCTGGCAGTATATGCACAAACGGCTCCGAGGCATAGGCACCTTGCAGGATATGGCGCAGGTTCTTTGTGTTATGACTGCCCGCCAGCCTGACATATATGGTCGACAGTATACCCCGGCTCATAGGAATGAGATGTGGTGTGAATGTAACCGCCACATCGCTGCCTGCCGCCCCGGAAAGCCCCTGCTCTATTTCCGGCGTGTGCCGGTGCGATGCCACACCGTAGGCTGAAAGTCCGTCATTAAGCTCGGTATACAAGGTGGATTGTTTTGCGGAACGCCCAGCGCCGGTGACACCGGATTTACTGTCGATGATGATGCTGTCCTTTTCTATCGCCGCAGCACGCAGCAACGGAATCAGCGGTAACTGCGCCGAAGTAGGATAGCAGCCGGGATTAGCCACCAGCCGGGCATCACGGATTGCAGCGCGCTCGGCCTCGGTCAGGCCGTACACCGCCTGTTCCTGCAGGTGTGCCGCCTTATGTTTATGGCCGTACCATTTGGCATAGGCCTTCACATCGGCCAGCCGGAAATCCGCCGACAGGTCGATCACCCTCAGGTCCGCAGGCAATCCTGCAATCACCTCCTGCGTGGTGCCATGCGGCAGGCAGCAGAATGCAATATCAATGTCGGAAAAATCGGCCTCATTCAGCGACACCAGCATGGGTAGCTCGTATTGCCGCAGGTGCGGATAGACCTCTGCCATAGGCTGGCCCGCCTTGGAATCGCCGGTCAACAAACGGATGCTGACGTGCGGATGCCAAAGCAGCAGGCGGACCAACTCTACGCCGGTATAGCCGCTGGCTCCAATAATCGCGATGTTTAAAGCCCCGCGCTCATCGCAGGGTTTGGATAAAATACCCATAGTAGCCCCAATATACAGAAAGGGTATAGTCTAAAATGTCGGGAAATACCAGACCCCGCCATACGGCGGGGATTGGAAAATTAGCGTTTGCTAAATTGGAAAGAACGACGCGCTTTCTTATGGCCGTATTTTTTGCGTTCTACCACACGGCTGTCACGCGTCAAGAACCCGCCACGGCGCAAAACCTGGTGGAACGTCTGGTCATAAATATCCAGCGCGCGGCTGATACCCAGGCGCACCGCACCGGCCTGACCCGACAGACCGCCACCGGTCACGGTGCAGTTGATGTCGAAATTTCCCACACGATCAAGGGCGGCAAACGGCTGGTTGATGATCATGCGCAGAACCGGACGGGCAAAATACTGCTCCAGTTCTTTGCCGTTCACGGTGATCTTACCGTTACCGCGCTTCACCCATACACGGGCGGTCGCGTTCTTGCGACGTCCAGTGCCATAGGTGGTCAGTTCATTGCTTTCGGCCGCCTTGGATTTGGCTGCTGATTTTTTTACGGTTTCTACTTTTGCTTCAACTTTAGCCACAGCGTTCTACCTCTTATTCTTTGGATTAGCGGCAGCAAAATCCAGCACGGTGGGATTTTGTGCGGTATGCGGATGTTCACCCCCTGCATATACGCGCAGCTTCGACATCTGGCTGCGGGCCAGCGGGCTCTCTTTGGGCAGCATGCGCTCAACTGCGTTTTCGATCACACGGTGCGGGAACTTCCCTTCCAGAATCTGCTCTGCAGTTGACGATTTGATACCACCCGGATGGCCGGTATGACGGTAATAGACTTTTTCTTTGCGTTTCTTGCCAGTCAGGCGCACCTTCTCGGCATTAATGATAACCACATGGTCACCCGTATCAATATGCGGGGTGAATGTCGGCTTGTGTTTACCGCGCAATATGTTCGCCACGCGCGATGCAAGACGGCCCAGTACCACGCCGTCAGCGTCGATCAGGACCCAGTTTTTTTCCACCTCGGAAGGCTTTGCAGAGTAGGTTTGCATAACGTTCAATTTTCAACCAGTAATTTGAAATGGAGGCGGAATGTATTGCAGCACGCCCGCGAAGTCAACCACAAAAAAGGGCAAAAAAACGCTTAGAAAACCTTGCAGTTCATGCCACCCAGAACCGCAGTGACCCTGCCATCTTCTCCCAACGGCAGCAGGCACATGCGATAACGCACCGGACGACCGGCATTATTGGTAAATTCGCCCTCGACCATACAAGGCCGCTGGTTCTGCTGCATGGTGGCAAACCATTGGCGATCATTATCATCAGCAAGCATCAAGGGGCTTAATTTATTCATATCATTCCGCAGCATAATCTCTATTGCATCGCCTATGGAATGTTGTTGCAGGCTACCGTCCGGCCGCATGCGGAAGATAAAACAGTCCAGCCACAAGTCGGCTATGTCGTCGCGTGTGATCTCTCGCTCAGGGGGCATGGCACGGCCACGGCGCAGCTTTTCCCAGTACGACAGCAGGCGCAACGTAAGACGGCGTTCAGTTTGTGACGAAGCAAAAGGCATAAGCAACCTTATGAAAATACATAAAATTTTATCTATCCATTATACCACGACAGCACATGGGAGGCGAGATTAATTTTAGATTAACAACTTAAATGCCGGCCAGAAAGGGCGATAAACACCCATACGGGCAGCATACCCTCAGCCATAGCGACCGGTGATATAATCCTGTGTCTGCTTGTTCTTGGGCGTGGTAAATATCTGGCTGGTAGCGCCGGATTCTACGATCCTGCCCAAATGGAAAAAGCAGGTTTTCTGCGATACACGGGCTGCCTGTTGCATGGAATGGGTTACTATCACAATGGTGTAATTCTTTTTTAGCTCGTTGATTAATTCCTCAATACGCGCGGTCGCGATAGGGTCAAGTGCCGAACACGGCTCATCCATGAGTATGATCTCCGGGCTGACAGCCAACGTGCGCGCAATACACAACCGTTGCTGCTGGCCGCCGGACAATGACGTGCCCGGATTATGAAGGCTATCCTTCACTTCTTCAAACAACCCGGCCTGACGTAGGCTGGTTTCCACCAGTTCATCCATTTGCTTGCCTGTCTTGGCTAAGTTGTGGATCTTTGCGCCATAGGCCACGTTATCGTATATAGATTTGGGAAACGGATTAGGTTTCTGAAACACCATACCAACCCAGGAACGCAAGGAAACCACGTCCTGCCCACGATCGTTTATATCCTCGCCATCGACCATGATATGCCCGGTCACACGACAGTTTTCTATAGTATCATTCATGCGGTTCAGGCAGCGCAGGAATGTGGACTTACCACAGCCCGAAGGCCCGATCAGTGCCGTCACCTGTTTTTCGGGGATATCGATATCAATTTCAAACAGCGCCTGCTTTCCGCCGTAATATACACTCAGTGCCTGGGTCGATATCTTATTTGTCATGCCTTACCACCGTATTTCGAAACGCTTGCGCAAATAGATGGCCAGCGCATTCATGGCGAGTAGTAACACGAGCAACACCAAAATGCCAGAAGCGGTTTTTTCGGCAAACCCCGCTTCCGGGCTGGATGCCCACAAATAAATCTGCACGGGCATCACGGTAGCCGGATCGGTGAAGCCCTCCGGAGAT
>JBFWQQ010000128.1:0-4380 GCA_050249355.1 Alphaproteobacteria bacterium
ACGCAGTGGCCGGCGAACTGGCCGGGTTCCACCAGCTCTGGGGGTTCATGGGCTGGAAACTCATCCATCTCATGCACCATCATTATTCCGATGATCTGAAATACGATCCGCATCCGCCTGCCGATCTTACTTTTGCACAATTCACCAGACATATGTTCCTCAAATCCTCGCTGAAGGTGACCCAGCGCTACCGCGAGCACTATGGCGAAGGCCGTCGCACCATCATACTGCACAGCATCTTAAAGCCGGTATTCCTTGCGATGGCGGCGTGCAACCTTGCCGCATGGTTCCTGCTGCTGGGGCCGGTGGGGTTTGTATGGTTTTACGTGCCATCCTACCTGTTCAATCACTGGGTATTTTCCCATGTGAATTACTATTCCCATCCCAAAGATGAGAATGGCAGAACCTATGCGGTGAACAAGGATGAAACACTGTATCACAAGCTGGCAAACGCGCTGTGGTTCGGCTTGTATTACCACGGCAACCATCACCGTAAGCCGCTGCTGTTCAATCCGAAACACATGCCTGCGCCTGTGGTGCGCATAAACCGCGACACCCGTGAGCACCGCATAAGAAATGCCGCTTAAGCTTTTTTCTTACGCAGCAGCATCACCAGATGGGCAACAACAACGATTGCCACCGCCAGATAAGTGCCGGTGAAATATATATACCCGGCCTCTTTAAATACCGCCTGTCCCACATGCGGATCATGCAGCTCCTGTATCACCCCGTAATAATAATATAGCGGCAACGGCAGGGTGATAAACGCCATCCACTTTTTCCACCATGTTGCGATACCGCCGATAATACTGGCACACAGGCACCACAGCCATAGCACGCTGAGCGACGGCATCTTATCCATCACTTCGGCGCACGCAGGCCAGGCAGTAAGTGTTGCTAGGAAAAATATGATATGCGGCAAGCGCACTAGCGCACGCCTACCTGAATGGGGCCCTCGGCACGGCCATGCACGAACTGGTCGATATACGCGTTGCCGCTGGTGTCGATGTTTTTCACATCGCCTTCCCATATGAGTTTGCCTTTGTAAATCATGGTTACGCGGTCGGCAATGGTACGCACGCTGGACATGTCATGGGTGATGGCCACCGTGGTGGCGCCCAGGTCTTTCGAACATTTGACGATCAGCTGGTTGATGACATCGGCCATAATCGGGTCTAGCCCCGTGGTAGGCTCGTCGAAGAAAATAATTTCCGGGTTTGCTGCAATGGCGCGGGCCAGCGCCACGCGCTTTTGCATGCCGCCCGACAGCTCGGCGGGTGAAAGGTTTGCCACGTCGGCGCCAAGGCCCACCGCCTGCAGCTTTTCCACCGCCAGGTCTTTGGCCTGCGATTTGCTCAGCTCGTGGTTCTGCAGAAGCGCAAAGCTGATATTCTCCCACACCGGAAGCGAATCGAACAGCGCGCCGCCCTGAAACAACATGCCGAATTTGCGCATGATCTGCTGGCGGTCGCGGAAGGAAAGTTTGGTCACCTCCTCGCCGTCGATCTTGATGCTGCCTGAATCGGGGGTGATGATGCCGAGGATGGATTTGATGAGCACCGACTTGCCGGAACCGGATCCGCCGATAACCACCAGCGACTGGCCCTTTTCCACGCTCACATCAATGCCGTCCAGCACTACTTTCGGGCCGAATGCCTTGTGTACGCCTTTGAGCTCTATTTTTGGTGTGGTCATGATGGATAACCCGATGACTTGATGACTCGATAACTTGAACTAAAAAAAATATAACGCCTGATCATGCGGTGTATAATGTATTTTCGAGTTATCCAGTTATCCAGTAATCGAGTCATCATACTAATCTGCAAAGAATATCGCGGTGAGGAAATAGTTGGAGAACAGTATCAGGATGGAAGCGGAAACCACCGCATGCGTGGTGGCCGCGCCTACGCCCTGCGCGCCGCCTTTGGAGTGGAAGCCGTGGTAGCAGCCCATGAGGGTGATGATGAAACCGAACACCGATGCTTTTACAAGGCCGGATACTACGTCCTTGGTCTCTAAATATTCAAACGTGCTTTTGATGTACGAGGTGGGGTTGAAGCCCAGCTCATGTACTGATACGAGATAGCCACCGAACACGCCAATAATATCCGCGATCAGCACCAGCACCGGCAGCATGGTAATGCCCGCTAGCAGGCGCGGTAGCACAAGGTATTTGTATGGGTTGGTCGAAAGTGTGGTCAGCGCGTCGATCTGCTCGGTCACGCGCATGGTGCCGATCTCGGCGGCGTAGGCGGCGCCGATACGGCCCGCCACCATGAGGCCAGCCAGCACCGGTCCCAGCTCACGGGTGATGGACAGCACCACTACGATGGCGATCGAACTTTCGGCGGAAAATCGAGAAAAGCCGGAATAACTTTGCAGTGCCAGCACCGCGCCGGTGAAAATGGCGGTAAGCCCCACAACCGGTAGCGAGTAATAGCCGATCTCGACAAGCTGGCGCAGTAGCTGCTTAAAATAGAACGGCGGGCGCAACAGGCCGGAAAATGCCGCCCACACGAACAAAGCCAGCCTGCCGACAGCGGCGAGGAAATCGAGAAAGAAACGGCCAATCGGGGCAAGAAAGTTCATCAAGCTTATGTTATGTGTACAATAAAACTACAGAAACTAGCTATAACCCATGATACCGTAAATGCAACCGCCAGATTCTTTTTCCAATTTCCATGACGTTTAGAAAGCCGCCAGTAAATCAGCAGCAGCGGAATGATAAACGTAACCAGAACAAAACCTGCGGCACCTTGTTGTATGGCCCAAATAGGGCCGACAAAAACAATCGCAAGAAAGTCCAGTAACGTCACGAACTGTAAACCCGTTTTACACGGTTCCCAATGCCGGTAAATATTTCGTAGCCGATTGTGCCGGCCCGCTCGGCCAGCACGTTCACATCCTGTTTTTCATTGATGAGTTCGGCGCGGGAGTGTTCCGGTATGGCGGGCAAAGCGCTGACATCGAGTGCGATCATATCCATTGACACGCGTCCCACCAGCGGAGCTTTATGTCCGCTGATAAATCCATACCCTTTATTACTTAAGTTGCGCTTGAATCCGTCGGCATAGCCGAGCGTGACGATGGCGATGCGGCTGCCTTTCTTCGCCTCATAGGTAGCGCCGTAGCCCACTGTTTCATTGCGGTCGAGCGTGCGTATTTGCAGGATAGGGGCTGATAGGGTGGCAACATGCTGCATCGGGTTTTTGTCGTGAATCGGATTAATGCCATACAGCGCACAGCCGGGCCGGACCATGTCATAGTGGTATTCCGCCCCTAGGAATATCCCCGCCGAATTGGCCAGGCACGCAGCCATCGGTTGCGGGAATTTGCGGAACGCTTTTTCAAAACGCGCCAGCTGGTCGGCGCTTTTTTGCATGTCGCCATCGTTGGCGCAGGCAAGGTGGCTCATGATCAGCTTAATACCGCAGCGCTGCACAGTGTCTTTATCTGCAGCGAGCTTCAGTGCTTCAGTTTCGGTGAGGCCAAGGCGTGTCATGCCGGTATCGACATGCAGCGCAGCGGAATGGGTGCCGTCATGTTTCCAGCGTTCTACCTGCTCCATGCTGTTCAATACAGGAATCAGCCGGTGATGCAGAATGTCTTGCTCTTCACCCGGCAACACGCCCTGAAAAATATAGATCTGTTTTGCTTCAGGCAGCACGGCGCGCAGCTCTATGGCTTCTTCCAGCGTAGCGACAAAGAACTGGCGGCAGCCTTCATCCCACAGCCGTGTGCTTACGGCTCCCACGCCCAGCCCATAGGCATTGGCTTTTACCACAGCGGCACACAGGCGTTTATCCAGTTTACTACGCAACAGAGTGTAATTTGCGGCCAGCGCAGAAAGATCGACGCGAAGAGTGGCGGTATTATGGTGCATCAATGCCGCTGCTCTAAGTTGCCAAACTTGGTCAGGCGGCCTTCGAAATGCAGGCGGGCGGTGTCGATCGGGCCGTTACGGTGCTTTGCAATGATAACCTCGGCCACGTTCATCGCGCGTTCCATATCCATTTGCCATTTTTCCATTTCCGGCGTGCCGTCCTGCGGCTGCTCACGCGATAAATAATATTCCTCGCGATAGATGAACATCACCACGTCGGCATCCTGCTCGATCGAGCCGGATTCGCGCAGGTCGGCCAGCTGCGGGATCTTATCGCGTGGCTTTACGCCACGGTTCTCCACCTGACGCGATAGCTGCGACAGCGCGATGACCGGGATATCCAGCTCCTTGGCGATGGCTTTGAGCCCCTGCGTGATCTCCGACACTTCCTGCACGCGGCCATCGTTGGCGCGGGTGTTGCTGCCGCGCAGCAGTTGCAGGTAATCCACCACCAGAAGCTGGAGGTTGTGTACGCGCTTCAAGCGCCGCGATCGGGT
>JBFWQQ010000129.1:0-3966 GCA_050249355.1 Alphaproteobacteria bacterium
GTGCCATGGTATATCAGGATTCAGGAATACCGGCTGACCGGCAACAACATAACCGATGAACGCAACGAGAAATACGAAACTGGCATAAGCAGGCGGCAGTATACTAGATATCCGCGAATACATGCGTTACTTCTTTTGCTCCCGGGTGAGTGACCGCGCCAGTCTCCGCCGATCTTACAGTTTGAGCATATTTCCACAGTGCACCGCTCTGGTAGTCGGTTTTTCTGGCTTTCCATTTTGCACGCCTTTGCTCAAGCACGTTATCGGAAAGCTCGACATTGATCGTGCCCTGTGTGGCATCAATGGTGATGGTATCACCATCTTCCAGTAGTGCTATAGGTCCCCCTACAGCCGCTTCTGGCCCTACATGGCCAATGCAGAAACCACGTGTGCCGCCTGAGAACCGTCCATCGGTGATGAGCGCCACCTTGTCGCCCACGCCCTGACCATAAAGCGCAGCAGTGGTAGACAGCATTTCACGCATGCCGGGGCCGCCTTTAGGGCCTTCGTAGCGGATGACCAGCACATCGCCATCCTTGTATTTGCGCTTTTCTACCGCCGCGAAACATTCCTCTTCCGAATCGAAGCAACGCGCCGGGCCGGTAAATTTCAGGCTCTGCATGCCTGCAACTTTTACGATTGCGCCCTCAGGGGCGAGGTTGCCTTTAAGCGTTACCACGCCGCCTTCATTGCGCAGCGGCCTGTCGTGTGGGTACACCACATCCTGATTAGCAGGAAAGATGACATCCTTCAGGTTTTCTTTCATGGTTTTTCCGGTCACGGTTACGCAGTCGCCATGCAGGTAGCCCCCATCCAGCAAGCTTTTCAGCACAATCTGTACGCCACCGGCCTGATAAAGTTCGTAGGCAGTATATTTGCCACCGGGCATCAAATCGGCAATATAAGGGGTGCGTTTGAATATTTCGCCGACTGCATGCATATCGAAATCAATGCCCGCTTCGTGCGCAATAGCAGGCAGATGCAACGCTGCATTGGTGGAACCACCCGTGGCTGCCACCACGGCAGCGGCATTCTCCAGTGCTTTGCGCGTTACGATATCACGCGGGCGCAATTTGTTCTTTATCAATTCCATCACGGCTCGTCCGGAATCAAAGCACAAGCCATCGCGTGATTCGAACACCGCCGGGGCCCCGGAGGAACCTGGCAGGGCAAGACCGATCGCTTCGGACACGCAGGCCATGGTGTTCGCCGTAAACTGGCCACCACACGAACCGCCGGAGGGGCATGCTACTTTTTCCAGCTCACGCAGGTCTTGCTCGTCCATGTTACCGGCGCTGTGTTTGCCTACGCCTTCAAATACGTCCACCACCGTAACGTTCCTGCCTTTGTATTTTCCGGGCAGGATGGTGCCGCCGTAGATGAATACCGACGGTACATTGAGGCGCACCATCGCCATCATCAGGCCGGGCAGGGATTTGTCGCAACCGGCAAGGCCGACCATCGCATCATAGCAATGGCCGCGCATGGTAAGCTCAACAGAATCGGCGATGACCTCACGCGATACCAGCGAAGCCTTCATACCCTGATGGCCCATGGCGATCCCGTCGGTAACCGTAATGGTAGTGAATTCGCGTGGCGTACCGCCCGCCGAGGCCACGCCTTTCTTCACCACCTGTGCCTGACGGCCTAGTGTGATGTTGCACGGCGCCGCTTCGTTCCATGTAGTAGCGACACCAACCAGCGGCGCCTCTATACCCGCCTCGGTGATACCCATGGAATACAGGTACGAGCGGTGCGGTGCACGTTCCGGCCCTTCAGTCACATGGCGGCTGACCAGCCGGGATTTCCCGAATGATTTTGTCATAACGATCCCTTAAATGGATTAGCGGGTGATGCGCTTGATCTCTTGTTCAACAATGCGCTCGACAATAGCAGGCAGGTTGTCGTCCAGCCACTCTTTAATCATGGGACGTACCATACCGGCCACGATACCCTCCAGCGAATTACCTGAAGAAAATTCCGGAAATCCGGTGGTCACGAGCGGCGGCGGTTCGCTGGACCTGCGCAGTTTTTCGACCGAGGCGCGGGCGGAGGCTTCAGCCTCTTCAGACAGCATGGGATCGCCGGGCGAAGAGGAAGGCTCAACAGCAGCCGGTTTGGCGGTTTTTTTCACAGACTCCGCTATAGCTGGCTCTGTCTTGACAGCTTTTTCCTTAGGTTTTACCGCTTCATCAATCTGGCTCAGTACATCCATATCCGAAGGCTCTACAACTGCTTCTTCTAGCACTTCGGTCAGCTCCAGTACATCGGAACCGGGCACCTGGTCTGTTTCATCTTTGGTGTTTTTGGCGGGTTCTTCCTTCACCGTTTTCTCCGCAGATTGCTCTGGTTTTGTGTTGGATTTAGCCTTCTTGGGTTCCGCTCCATCGCCTTCTTCAGCGATAATGCTCTTGATCGACTGGAGTATCTCCTCCATGGACTGATCATCGTCGCCATCGGCTGTGCTTGCGTCTTTTTCTGGAGGCGTCATGCCTGTCCCTGCTACTATATCTTGTATACTTACTTACGGAACATAATTGATGTTGTATTAAAAAACTATTTATGCCGTTCAATCAACAACATTTTTTATTCCATCTGCTGAATGATATTAACGATTCAAAAAATAAATTGCTTATCGCGTTCAAATCCCGGCAGCAGCGCAGTGAATGCATCGGAATACTCGCGGTACTGCAGTTGATTGCTGATGCGCTTTACCAGGATGGTCTTTCCCAGCCCCATAGGTTCATCCGGCCGCGTGGTTTCCTGATGCACTGCAACCAGCCTGCCGCCCATGGCAAGTTGTGCCCCCAACTCTTCCGGCACGAAATCGATGGCGCCATTTATCACGATCACATCATACGGTGCATCTTTTTTGTAGCCGGCGGTCAGTGATTTTACTGTGTGCAGCTGGACATTCCCGGCATTATAGCGCTGCAGGTTTTCGCGTGCCTTTGCTACCATCTGTTCTTCCAGCTCGGTACCTGTGACATGCTCAGCCAGCCGCGACAAAACGATCGCCGAGTACCCCTGTAGCACACCAATGGAAAGCACGCGGCACTGCCGGTTGATAGCGGCCATATCGATCAGGCGGGCAAACACCAAAGGCTCCATCAGGAACCGGCCACCGCCGATATCGAGGTCTTCGTCGACATAGGCGCAATGCTGTAGGCGGGCAGGCAGGAAATCCTCGCGCCGTACGCTTGTCATAGCCTGCAAGATGGCAGGGGCGTAAATATTATTGGTCAGCAACTGACCCGTTATCATGGAAGCGGCGGCGGATGGTTCTGTCATAGGCACTCCGAGTTATGCGGCAGAAGATAAATTGATAGTGACTTGTTTATCATCAATATCGGCCTGCGTGGAAAATATTTTTTGCTCCGGTTCATTCTCCAGCAACTCGGTCGAAAGCGTCTGTTCCAGAATATATTGCTTATGCGCGCGCACGGCGTTTGCCACATCATCCGGCGCGGAAAGATGCAAGCGAATACGATCAGACACATGCAGGTCGGCATCCTTGCGCGCCTGCTGGATGGCGCGCACCATATCGCGGGCAATGCCTTCTGCAAGTAGATCCGGTGTGATGGTGGTGTCGAGTATCACCAGTGCGTCGTTGGTGCTTAAAGCCTGCGCCCGGTCGGCGTATTCAGGCTTGGGCTCAAGTTGTAAGGTGTATTCTTCCGGCAGCAGCTTCTCACCGCAGATTTCTACCGTACCGTCCACCTGCTTCCATTCGCCTTTTTTCGAGGCCGGAATGATCTGCTTCATGAGCGCAGGTAGGCGTTTGCCAAGAATTTGGTTGTTGAGGGAGAGTTTAACATCGGCAACATTTCCTATGCCAAAATTGATTTCGATGTTTTTAACATTGAGTTCATCAGCAATGATGTTTTTATAAATATCCTGACTGATATCCATTTGCTGGCCCGTGCTACCAGCCTGATAAGTGAGTTGTATCAAGGGCTGGCGTAC
>JBFWQQ010000130.1:0-3864 GCA_050249355.1 Alphaproteobacteria bacterium
CCGGTGCATCCGGTACGCGGGTACAACCATTAAATATAAGCTCGGATTCGTGTAAGCGATCCGGGCTTTTTTATTTCACCCCCGTCAGGAGTCCTGCCCATGAAGGCAATGCTGCAGCGCTTGTTCAGCCTTAAAAGCGATACCGTAAATCAACAGGAAACCAAGCATAGCTCGCTATATGGCCATAGCCTGCGCTCATATATGGTGATGCCCGGGCAGGCCGTGTGGATGGATCGGGATTATGGGCAGTTCGCAGAAGAGGCCTATATCAGGAACGTGATCGCCCATCGCGCCATCGGCATGGTATCGTCGGCGGCTTCCTCGGTGCGCATGAAATTATACCTGAACAGCAGCAAGGGTATGCGCCGTGAACTGAAGCAGCATCAGGTACTTGATGTATTGAAACACCCAAACCCGCAGCATGGTATGGGCGAATTCTTGCAGTGCCTGTACCAGTACCGCCTGATCAGCGGCAACGCCTATGTGCAGGCGGTTGGGCCGAAATCCAGCCCGCCGGTGGAGCTGCACCTGTTACGCCCCGACCGGGTGGTGGTGATCGCGGGCAAGGGCACCATACCAATGGGGTATCGTTATACGGTGGGTGAGTATAGTAAGGATTTCCCGGTCGACCGCATGACCGGGAAATCGCGCATATTGCATGTGAAGAATTTCCATCCGATGAGCGACTGGTATGGCCTGTCACCGGTAGAAGCAGCCGCCTACAGCATAGACCAGCACAATCAATCCGGTGCGTGGAACCAGGCGCTGTTGCAGAATGGGGCACGCCCCAGCGGTGCGCTCGTCGTGCGTGCTGATGCCAATGGCGGCGCCACCCTGTCGGAAGAGCAATATCACCGTATTAAGACGCAGGTGGACGACCAGTTTACAGGTGCAGTGAATGCAGGTCGTCCGATACTACTCGAAGGCGGTCTGGATTGGAAAGAAATGAGCATGACCCCGCGCGACATGGATTTCATCGAGGCGAAACATTCCTCGGCGCGTGATATCGCGCTGGCGTTCGGCGTGCCGCCACAACTGCTGGGTATTCCGGGCGACAACACCTATGCCAACCTTGCCGAAGCGCGGCTGGCGCTGTGGGAGCAGACCGTACTGCCGTTGGTATATTGTACCATAGACACGCTGGGTAACTGGCTGTTGCCGCAATTTGACAGCAGGCTGGAACTGGCTGCTGATATTGAAGGCATATCCGCACTGGCGAACCGCAATCAGACGATATGGGAGCGCGTGGAAAAAGCCAGTTTCCTCACCGACGATGAAAAGCGCGCCGCAGTGGGGCTGGGGCCTAAGCCTGCTCTATCCTGACCGTAGCGCAATTATGGATGAAAAATGATCCTTAGCATACGCTTAGGATGACAGATAATGATTAGTATGCTAAGTATGCATTATGCAATTCAAAAACACTTATCTTCAATATGGCGCCGTTGCCAAGTTCTTTCACTGGCTGATCTTCTTCATGGTGGCGGGATTGCTGGTGGTTGGCACCATCATGTCCGACATGGAATTTTCGCCGCAGATGCTGGAGCTTTATGGGTTACACAAGGCTATCGGCATCATGCTGCTGGCGTTGGTTGTTCTGCGGGTGCTTTGGAAGATGGTGAACATATCCCCCACACTGCCGGACACGCTGAATGCCATGCAGAAACTAGGCGCCAAGTCGGCTCACTGGTTGTTATATGGCCTGCTGGTCGCCATGCCGCTTTCCGGTTGGGCCATGTCGTCTGCGGCCGGCTTCCCGGTGTCGGTATTCGGACTGTTCACGCTGCCGGATCTGGTAGGAAAAAGCGAAGACCTGCATGATTTTTTCGAGGATGCGCATGAAATCATGGCCAATGGACTGATGCTGCTGGTGGGGCTGCATAGTCTTGCAGCGCTGGTGCATCATTTCTATTATAAGGACAACGTATTGCGCAGCATGCTGCCATTTGTACGGGTGAAAAATGAGCAGAACCATTAACCTGATAGTGGCCGCACTGTGTGTTGGCGTCTCTTGCCCGGCATCTGCCGACCCTGTGCGCTTCGTCGTGAACAAAGAAAAGAGCTTCCTGAAATTCGTGGCGATGCAGAATAACGCACCGGTGACTGGTAAATTCACGGAATTTGATGCCGATATCGTGTTCGATTACGACATGCTGGATAAGAGTAGAATCGTTGTGACGGTCGCTACTGGCAGCCTTGAGACCAGCACCAAGGAAACACGGCAGACCGTGACCCAACATGAATGGCTGGCCGTGGAAAAATTTCCCAAAGCCACATTCCATACCACCAAGATCAGCAAGATCCCCTCCACATGGGATTATTATGCCGAAGGGGAACTCACCCTGAAAGGTAAGACGGCGCCGATACAGATGAATTTCCAGATCGAAGATTTCGAGGATATGGCTATCGCCGAAGGTTCCGCAACCATCAAGCGCAGCGATTATGCGGTAGGCGAGGGCGAGTGGGCCAAAGACGATGTGGTGCAGAACCAGGTGCGGGTGGAATTCCGTATTGTCGCCGATAAAAAAGCCATCGAACAATAATCAATCAACTTTTTGAAGGTCGTTATGTACACAACGCATGCTGTGTGCGCCTCACTGCGTGAGCGCAAACAACTAGGCACGTGCCTTAATATTAAACATTTGGATGAAAGCGGACGTTTTGCTGGTTACGCCAGCATATTCAACGTGGTCGACAACCAGCGCGATATCGTATTGCCGGGGGCGTTCCGCCTAAGCCTTGGCAAACAGCGCGAAAAGGTCAAACTGCTGTGGCAACATAAGCAGCACGAGCCGATCGGTATTATTGAGGAACTGTTCGAGGATGCAAACGGTCTGTATATCGAGGGGCGACTGCTACTTGACGTGCAGCGCGCAAAAGAAGCCATGAGCCTGCTTAAATCCGGTGCGCTGCAGGGGCTTTCCATCGGCTATTCGCCGGTGCGCTACCGTATCGATCCGGACACCGGCGTACGCCTGCTGGCGGAGGTGGACCTTTGGGAGATCAGCCTGGTAACATTCCCAGCCAATGATGCCGCCCGCATAACCGTGGTAAAGCAAGCCGAACCGCTGTGGGATACGGCAGTATGCAATGGCGATGCCATTGCACTGTCGGATGCGCTGGATAAGGCATTACACACACTACGCACCTTGTAGCTGCCGCCACGCACCAGCAGGCGGATTTTTATTTCAATTCAATTTTTAACAACAAAGGAACCCGTTATGAGTATATCGGAAATCACCGAGCGTGTGCATTCATTAGGCAACGCCTGGGAACAATTCAAGCATATCAACGATGCGCGTTTGAATGAGATCGAGCGTAAAGGCAGCGCCGACCCACTGTATCAGGAAAACCTGAACAACATCAGCCATGCGCTGGACAACTACAAACGACGCCTCGACCAGATCGAAACCGCCTACGACCGCCCGGAGGCCGGATCTGAGAATACGATTACGACTGTTACAAACCGTGGCGAATATAGCAAAGCGTTCGATAAATACCTCCGTAAGGGTATGGATGCTGGCCTTGAAGCGCTGCAAAGCAAGGCGCTTTCTGTAGGTTCCGATCCGGATGGCGGTTATCTGGTGACCCCCACTATGTCGTCACGGATCATAAAATCGGTATTTGAAACCTCGCCGATGCGCCAGCTGTCTGCAGTGGAAACCATTTCTACAGATGCGCTGGAACTGATCGACGACCATGACCAGGCGGCAGCAGGATGGACATCGGAAACCGGTGCCATTAGCGAAAGCAACTCGCCGACGCTGGCCAAACGCAACATTTCCACCCACGAGTTGTATGCACAGCCCAAAGCTACCCAGAAGCTGGTGGATGATGCGGCCATCAATATCGAAAACTGGTTGGCTG
>JBFWQQ010000131.1:0-3545 GCA_050249355.1 Alphaproteobacteria bacterium
GCGTGCAATCTGTGATTTTTCCGCTATAAACGCGCTCCTCCCCAGTAATTTGAATAGATTGAGTGAAAATGAACCCGGCTAAATTTATCCGCGAAGTGCGGTCCGAAACCAGCAAGGTCACCTGGCCTACACGCAAGGAAACGTGGATATCCACCATGATGGTGCTGTTCCTGGCAACCCTGGCCTCTATTTTTTTCGTAATAGTCGACTGGTTCATCGGCACGACGATCCGTGCAATATTAGGTTTTTAAGGAGTACTACACCATGGCGTTTCGCTGGTATATTGTTCAGGCCTATTCAGGCTTTGAGAAAAAAGTAGCCCAATCAATCAAGGAACAGGCCGTGCAAAAGGGCCTGACAAACCTTATTGAAGAGGTGGTGGTGCCAGTGGAGGAGATCACCGAAGTGCGCCGTGGCAAGAAAATACAGGCCGAGCGCCGCTTCTTCCCGGGTTATGTGATGGTGAAAATGGAACTCACCGATGCCACCTGGCATATGGTGAAAAATACCCAGAAAGTGACCGGTTTCTTGGGCGGTGGCGGCAAAGGCAAGCCGATACCGATCACCGAGAAAGAAGCCGAAGCGATATTCGCGCAGGTACGTGAGGGCATTGAGCACCCCAAATCCACCCTGCATTTCGAAGTGGGCGAGAATGTCAAGATCATCGATGGCCCGTTCGATACGTTCACCGGCCTGATCGAAGGCGTAGACGAAGAGAAGCAGCGCGTGAAAGTGTCGGTTTCCATTTTCGGGCGCGCCACCCCGGTAGACCTCGAATACAGCCAGGTGGAAAAGGTCGCTTAAACAAAGGCAGTGAAAAGCTGTTTTTTGTGCTTGCAATAGCAAAAAAACCCCTTTATAACTCCGCCTCCCTTGGCTTTTTGCTGGGGAGCATTGGGAGCTCGTGCGGCAGGAAAACGGCCAGTTGCGGGCGCTAACACCAAACAGAAAGAACAAGCGATGGCTAAGAAAATTGTTGGCTACATCAAGCTGGAAATTCCGGCGGGCAAAGCCAATCCCTCACCCCCTGTAGGCCCGGCCCTCGGTCAGCGCGGCCTGAATATCATGGAATTCTGCAAGGCGTTCAACGCCGCCACACAGAAGCTGGAGCCCGGCGCCCCGATTCCGGTGACCATCACCGCTTATCAGGATCGTACCTTCACCTTCGTCACCAGGAAATCACCGGTGTCGTATTACCTGAAAAAGGCAGCCAGGATACAAAGCGGTTCGCAGACCCCCGGTAAAGGCGCCGCCGCTGGCAAAGTGACCATGGACCAGGTTCGTGAGATAGCGAAAGAAAAAATGGAAGACCTGAATGCGCACACCGTGGAAGCGGCGGCACAGATGATCTGTGGTTCGGCGCGTTCGATGGGTCTGGAAGTAGTAGGAGCTTAAGCGATGCCAAGAGTAGCTAAAAGACGCAAAGCGCTGCTGGATAAAGTAGATACCACCAGGCGTTATCCGCTGAACGAAGCCGTGAAGTTGGCTAAATCGACTGCCAATACCAAATTCGATGAAACCATCGACATCGTGATGAACCTTGGTGTGGATGCGTCGCAGTCCGATCAGGCGGTGCGCGGCATGGTGTCCATGCCCAAAGGTACCGGCAAAACCATTAAAGTGGCCGTGTTCGCCCGTGGCGATAAAGCTGCAGCAGCACAGGCTGCTGGCGCTGATTATGTGGGCGCAGAAGACCTCGCCGATAAGATCAATGGCGGCCTGACCGATTTCGATCGCTGTATCGCTACCCCGGATATGATGGTGGTGGTGGGCAAGCTGGGTAAAGTGCTGGGCCCCAAAGGCCTGATGCCGAACCCGAAACTCGGCACCGTGACCCCGAACGTGGCGGACGCGGTGAAAGCGGCCAAGTCCGGCCAGGTGGAATTCCGCCTCGATAAAGCGGGCAACGTGCATGCCGGCGTAGGTAAGGCGTCGTTCTCGGAAGAGGATTTGGCGGCAAACATCCGCGCGTTCGTTGCGGCGGTGGTAAAAGCCAAGCCGTCGGCCACCAAGGGTAACTACATTAAAAAAGTAGGGCTGTCCTCCACCATGGGTCTGGGTATCAAAGTTGATCCCACCGATCTGGCGGCAGCATAGGAAGAGGCAGATATGAACAGAGCAGAAAAACAAGCCTTTATCGAGCAGACCCACGAAAAGCTGAAAAAAGCAGGTATTGCGCTGGTCGTGCACAATAATGGCCTGACCGTTGAAGAAATGTCCCAGTTCCGTGGCAAGCTGCGTCAGGTCGGGGCGGAGTTCAAGGTTGGTAAAAACCGTCTGGCCAAGATCGCGGCCAAAGACACCACGTACGAATCCATCAGCGACCTGTTTTCCGGCCCGGCCGGTATCGCTACAGCCGATGAGCCGGTGGGGGTTGCCAAAGGTATCGTGGAATTCGCCAAGACCAACGAGAAGCTGGTTATTGTCGGCGGTGCATATGGCGAAAAACGGCTGGAAGTAAAAGATATCGAGCAGCTGGCCAAGCTGCCGTCACTGGAAGAACTGCGTGCCAAGATCGTGGGCATGCTGCAAACACCTGCTACGCGGATTGCATGCGTATTGCAGGCACCGGGGGGCGGGGTCGCCCGGGTCATTTCCGCCAAGTCCAAGAAAGAAGGATAAGGTGGTTTAACGTAACGCGCTGCTCATGGATGCTACAGGCAGGGTAATTTTGAACTAAAGAGTATTGATAACGTAGGAGTAAACAATGTCTGCAAACTTAGAAAAAATCGTCGATGAATTGTCGGCGTTGACTGTGATGGAGGCTGCTGAGCTTTCCAAGCTGCTCGAAGAAAAATGGGGCGTATCTGCCGCTGCCCCGGTTGCGGTTGCCGCTGCCGGTGGTGCTGCTGCAGGTGGTGCTGCCGCTGCTGAAGAAAAAACCGAATTCACCGTAGTTCTGGCCAGCTTCCCGGCTGACAAGAAAATCGGTGTGATCAAAGTGGTGCGCGAAGCGACCGGTCTGGGCCTGAAAGAAGCCAAAGACCTGGTTGAAGCTGCACCGAAACCGGTTAAAGAAGGCGTCGACAAAGACACTGCAGAGAAGATCAAAAAATCTCTCACCGAAGCAGGCGCCACCGTTGAAGTTAAATAGTATCACGGTTCATTAAGCTCAAGCCGGAGTGCCGCAGTGTGCGGCCCTCCGGTTTTGGCGTTTGTACATTGCCTGCCGTAAGGCAGGCCATATCACAACGTGTGCACCACCTGGAAAAGGGCGCGGCGCATACAACGAAGAATAGTAAGGGTTGAATACTTCTATGGCACAGGCAGCAAAAAAAACCGGTTTATCCTTTACCTCCCGTAAGCGTATTCGTAAGAATTTCGGTCGCATCGAAACCATCACGTCGATGCCGAACCTGATCGAAGTGCAGAAAAACTCCTACGACCAGTTCCTGCAGATCAACATTCCGTCCGGAGACCGCACCAAAACCGGTATGCAGGGCGTATTCGCATCCGTTTTCCCGATCAAGGATATTGCTGAAACCTCTACCTTGGAATATGTGAAGTTCACCTTCGACCAGCCGAAATACGACGTGGATGAATGC
>JBFWQQ010000132.1:0-3468 GCA_050249355.1 Alphaproteobacteria bacterium
TCTATTTTACTTCCGCAGTAAATTCACGGCTGGAGCGGTTCACCATATCGGCCAACATGTCGGGATTGGCATAGTCCTTCAAATCACCCATGCGCGCCTTGATATTCTCGCGCTCCACTTTTTCACCTGCTGCGTCCCAACTTAGCCCCTCACCGGCGCCGAACCACGACTTGACGTTGCTACCCACAAACGCGGCTATTTTAGCAAGAAATTCTCCTACAAACGGGATGCCCATGATGGCCCCCAACACCGCATGGCGTAACCCGTGCGAAATGCCACCGCTGAAATCCCCGCCCATCAGCATGCTGCTGATACCGCCCTGCACCACATGACCGGCACGATCCATCATCTGGTCGCCGGCCTGATCCGCCTGTGCTTCTTTGGATGCGCCATCGTGTGCGGCCAATGCGCGTTTCTTATGCTCTTCCTTATGCTTGTCCCAATGTTCGGTTTTGAAGGCTTCCATCAGGTAGTCCGTATCCGCCTGACTTACGGAACCGCCCGCCTTCTTGATCTCTTTTTCCTGCGCTTCTACCCATTGTTCCTGCTGCTGCGTGAACAGCCTGCCGAATGCACCCGCAGCCGCATTGTCTGCGTTCAGGTCATAATCCAGCATTTTTTCGAAGCGCGCTCTGCTTTCGGACATAAATAGACGGTTTCCTCAATATCTTATTATTTTAGCATGGGTATTTTAAAGCAAAGATGAAGGTTTTGTGACATCGCGCACAGGGTGCCTGCAAATGCATGTCAGCTATGTTAAAATAGTATTTATATTGTTTTTTTATTATTTATCTGCTATTTATTTCATATGTACACAGTAAAGCTTTTATTAACAATAGCATGCTTAGCCGGTTTAACCGCCTGCTCTTCGAACGACGAAGTGGCGGCTTATAATTGGGATAACATGGATTTCGCATCGGTGCATTGTGAATATAATGACGATTCGGAAGCCTGTGATGCCACCGGCAGAAACAGCTTCAACAGCCTGCTTGGCAAGGGCAAGAAGTAGAAAGCACGCTATTTTTCCTGCGTTTCCTGATATTTTCAGGCTGGGTTTGCTGACACCTCTATTACTGGCACGACGTCAACCGAATGCTCATTTTGTGTACGCGCTGTGATGTGCCTTCGCATCAGACAACATACTGCAAACTGCTCATAGAGGGCCTCACATTGCAGCAGTTTTTCGGCATGCCTTGCGCGCAGTATTGCTACAATAGCTGATTTACCAGCCTGGCGACCGGCATGGGGCCGATGCAGGTCGTTCACCCGGATCACACCGGTACGACGGATGTTCAATTCATCGATAAGCGCAAACACCCGTTCTTCTGCTTTTTCGTGGCTGGCCGGTTTTTTATACGGGATTCCGGAATGTTGCTCTATGATCTGCAATGCCAGCGGGATATCGCGGGTAAAGTTCTTGAAATCCATTACCTGCACACGGTCGATAAAACGCTGGGCGTTGGTATAATATTCCACATAGTGGTCAAGCGCACGCCCGCAAGACCAGCCCTTCATCTGTATGAGTGACACCACGCTGCCCAGCGGTTCGCGCACCGGCATGAATATGGTTTTGTCGTTCTCCAATGCGAGAGTGAACATAGCCGGCACATGCAGGTGCGTAAAAATGTTCACCGGCCGTGCCGCGAACTCCTTGAGCAGCATGGCAAGAAATGTATTGCCGCTGCGCGGAAACCCTTGCACCACATAATCGCGCGATGCGATATCCAGATCAAACCCACGCAGCATAAGATATATCTTGTGCAGGTGTGGCCTCGGCCAGAACAGTTTACGGTAGGATTGGTGAATATACTGACAAACTTCCATATGGGTTTGTTCTAACCTGCCCATATCATGGTTACAACCCCAAATAGCCCTTACAGCAAGGAAAATATCCCTTATCCGGACGTTGTGATCCTTCATTAGCGCACGAAATATACAGCCGGCCATGGTTGCGTTATCGTATGGATGTGAACGCTACTTCTTCATGGTGCGGGTGGAGGGACTTGAACCCCCACGCCTTGCGGCGCCAGAACCTAAATCTGGTGCGTCTGCCAATTCCGCCACACCCGCATATTACTTGCGCCTAAAAATTAGGCACACAATGAATTCACGCCGTATTACAGCCGATTACTATTCCGCTGCAAAAAACCCAATGAACCTCTGGAAATGCGTGCATAGTTGCCCTATATTAAAATATCAAGAACAATCCATCCACCCCCTAGTGAATCAGCGTAGTTTATGCAAAGTGAAACCAAGACCAAGACCGAAGTTTATCCTGTTCTCCCCCTGCGTGACATCGTGGTGTTTCCCTCCATGGTGGTACCGCTGTTCGTGGGCCGTGAAAAATCGGTACAGGCGCTGGAAGAAGTGGTGCGCCGTGAAGGCAAGATCCTACTGGTCACCCAGAAAAATGGCGGCGTGGATGACCCCAAGGAAAGTGACCTCTATAAAATGGGCACCGTCGGTAGTATTCTCCAGCTGCTGCGCCTGCCCGATGGTACCGTAAAGGTGCTGGTGGAAGGCACGACCCGCGCCCGCATCATCGAGTTCCTGAATAACGAGGATTTCTTTCAGGTCATTGGCGAAGAAGTGGTAGATACGCGCAACGACCCCAAGGAAGTGGAAGCGATTTTTCGCACCGTGCTCGGCCAGTTCGAGCAATACGTAAAACTCAATAAAAAGATACAGCCGGAAACCCTAAGCACCGTCAGCAAGATCACCGAACCGGCGCTGCTGGCTGATACCATCGCCGCGCATATGTCGGTGGATATCGCAGAGAAGCAGAAAATGCTGGAAATGCTGGGCGTATACGAACGGCTGGAGCATATCTTTGCCCTGATGGAAAGCGAGATCGGCGTGCTGAACACCGAACGCCGCATCCGCAGCCGCGTAAAGCGTCAGATGGAAAAGACCCAGCGCGAGTACTACCTGAACGAACAGATGAAAGCCATCCAGAAGGAACTGGGCGAAGGCGAGGATGGCCGCGACGAGCTGGGCGAGATCGAAGAGAAGCTGGGTAAGCTGCGCCTGTCGAAGGAAGCAAAAGAAAAAGCCACCGCCGAGCTCAAGAAGCTGCGCACCATGAGCAGCATGTCGGCCGAGGCGTCGGTCATTCGTAATTATCTCGACTGGATCACTTCGATACCGTGGAAAAAGACCACTAAGATCAAATCCGACCTGAAAGAAGCTGAAGCGATCTTGGAAGAAGATCATTACGGGCTGGAGAAGGTCAAAGACCGTATTCTTGAATATCTTGCCGTACAACAGCGCACCAAACAGGTACGCAGCCAGATACTGTGCATCGTCGGCCCGCCGGGTGTAGGTAAGACCTCGTTGGCAAAATCGGTGGCGCGCGCCACCGGCCGCAACTTTGTGCGCATTTCGCTCGGCGGCGTGCGTGACGAAGCGGAGATACGTGGCCACCGCCGCACATACATTGGCTCAATGCCGGGCAAGATCATCCAGTCG
>JBFWQQ010000133.1:0-3443 GCA_050249355.1 Alphaproteobacteria bacterium
GGTGGATATCCACGTTTCCTTGCGTGTAGGCCAGGTGACCTTGCTGGTTTCGGACCGCACTTCGCGGATAAATTTGGCCGGGTTCATATTCACTCAATCTATTCAAATTACTGGGGAGGAGCGCGTTTATAGCGGAAAAATCACAGATTGCAAGCGATTTAGCTTAGATATTTGTTTACCTTTGCGCCCTAGCATGTGGCGCGTATATAACCGATCCGGCTACATCATAACAGGCATGAATTAAAGGATATTCTATGTTGAAAGCGATACAGATCACCCTGGCCTTCTGGCTCGTAGCTTTCGGCCTGTTCGTATATGGCATGGTCGCCCAGCGTTACAATCTCTACCCCTACCCCATGTTTGCGCCTTACTTCACGTATGTGGAAAGTTTCGCCGAAGATACGACTACCCTGCGGCAGAAACTGGACAACGACTTTGGCGGTAAGCCATGGCGTATCATAAGGACATTCTCGCCAGCCGATCCCGATATCTACCAGACATTGGAGGTCGACGGCCTGAATCCCCGTCGCCAGTCACCGCGCATCATGCTAAAAGATACTACTCCCGGCTTCCGGATGCTTTTCGGCGCATTCGATTTTGTCGGCGGATTCTGGGGCGCCATACTGATCGATGAAAACGGCAAGGTAGTGCATACATGGCAGCTTTCCGGTGAAGGCACCGAAATGAACAGCGCACCCGATACCAACAAGATACTCTACGGTGTTGGTATATTTCCCGATGGCTCGATAGCGTACAATCTGGAAAACGCCAACCAGGCCCTGATGAAACGCGACGTATGCGGAGTGCTGCAATGGGCAACGCCCGGGCTGTACCACCATTCTGCCGAACCCAGCGCCGATTATAAAACCGTATGGACATTTCGTGGCCGCGCGCCGGATGCTTATCCGGAAATTGTCCAGATGGATGCACAAGACGGCAGGATACTGCGCACGATACATGGGTACGATATACAGAAAGCAAACCCGGAGCTGTATATCTTCGACCTGCGTTCTTTAGAACACCAGGAATTCATCAGCGGGTATATGGATACCAACTATCCACACCATAACGACATCAAGCCGCTGATGCCGAAGATGGCAACAGCATTCCCCCAGTTCCGGCCCGGCGATCTGGCGATCAACCACCGCACGATTAACATGTTCTACGTGATGGATCCTGATTCACTGAAAGTGAAATTCTGGTATTTTGGCGCGGCCGATGGTGGCCATGATGTGGACTGGCAACCCGATGGCACGTTCAGCCTGTTCAACAACAAATGGCGCGCCGGATGGAATGCAAACGATGCCATTGAAGCCCATTCCAGCGTAATGTCGATCGATCCGCGCACGCATACACACACAACACTCTGGGATGGTAAGGCGCTGGACGTCTATTCCATTATCAATGGCCGGCACGATGTTACTCCTAACCGCACTGTACTTGTCACCAGTTCTACGCAGGGACGCTTCATAGAGGCCGACATCGCTACGGGCGACACGGTGTTTGAATTTATCAACGATTACGATCCCACTGCCGGACAAACGCTGCATGTATCCGACGCCTTCTGGCTGCCGAAGGATTTTTTTACCACCGACATGTATCAGGCTGCTGCCAGCTGCAAATGATTATTCTCATATAAATCATCTGCTTATGTGCATACGCCGGTGTTATCCGCACTGACTGCCAATTCTTATGGCTTATTTATATCCCGTTCTTTACTAATGCAGGAATTGATAACGATAGGGTAAAGACCATGAACCAGAAGAAGAACACCGTACTGATCATTGAAGATGAGCCGCCGATCCGTAAACTGCTGACCATTACGCTGGAAGGCAATAACTACAAGGTGGTGGATGCCGATAATGGCCGCGAGGGCGCGCGACTGGTCGCTTCTGTCAAACCGGAACTTGTGATTCTCGACCTCGGCCTGCCCGACATGGACGGCAAGGAAGTCATTGCTTCGATACGCGAGTGGTCACAGGTGCCGATCATTGTTTGCTCGGTTCGTAATGACGATAGCGAAATCATCAGCGCGCTCGATCTGGGTGCGGATGACTACGTCACTAAACCGTTCAATCCCGATATTCTGCTGGCGCGTATTCATGCAAACTTGCGCAAATCCGCCACGCAGGAGGCTGGTGAGCCTGATCTATCCAATGGCCGCATACGCATGGATCTGGTGCGCCACGAAGTATTTCTGGATGGAAAAAAAACCAGCTTCACCCCCAAAGAATACGAATTGCTGCGCTATTTCCTCATTCACCGCGGCAAAATGCTGACCCACAAGCAGATTCTCAAGGATGTCTGGGGGCCTGCGCATGGGGAAGACATGCAATACCTGCGCGTCTATATCAGCCAGCTGCGTGAGAAGATCGAGCTCGATGGAAGCGAGAATTACATCCAGACCGAACCGGGTATTGGCTATCGCATGGAAATAAAAAGCAACGAGGAAAAGACCGTAAAGACTGCGGCAGGCCAGTCATAGCCACCTAAGACGGCTACCCCTAACTTACACAGGATTTTCTATTTGCTTTAGGGCGCTGCGCAGTCCCTCTTCAAAACTCGGGTGATAAAACGGCATATCGAGCATGTCCGCCACTGTTGCCGACCGCTCAATGGCGAAAGCGATCAAATGCGCCAGGTGCTCGCCTTCGGGTGCCATCAGTTCGCATCCGCGAATATACTTGCTGTCTTTATCTGCAATGATCCGTATCTTGCCATGCTTCTCGTTCTCGATCGTTGCCCGCCCCTGATCTTCGTAGGATGCTTCGCCCACCGCCATATCGTGTTTACGCATCGTGTAATAACTATTGCCAATGATGGCAATGGTAGGATGCGTGAATGTAATGGCCAGCGGCACATTACGCGGCTGCATTTCTTTATCGGGGCTCAGCGCGTGGTGAGCCGCGCGCTTACCGTCGTCGATCGCCTCGTGCAGCATTGCATGCTCATCGGTGGCATCCCCTGCGATATATACCGGCAGGCTCTTGATCTGCATGGTGCGCCGGTCAAAGTGCGGCACTCCATCACCATCAGAGACAGCAGCCAGTTGCTTGATACCCAGCGAATTCAGGTTGGGAGTACGGCCAGCGGCAACCAGCATGGCATCGACCTTAACCATCTCGTCCTTGTTTTTAATAAGAACCGAATCACCGGCCCGCGCATATTCCGGTTTGGCACCCATCCATAAACGCATATCCTGTTTCAGCAGTTTCTGTATGCGCTGATTGATGTCGTGGTCAGCAATGCCGCCTATATGTCCATTGTGATCAATCGCAGTCACTTCGATACCAAGACGGGCAAGCGCCTGTGCCATTTCCATACCCACCGGCCCCAGTCCGATCACTGCCATGCGCCGCGGAAGGTCGGTTTGCTCGAACAGGTTATCGGTGGTGATGATATGGTCTTCAAAATCCTTCAACTCATCCGGAATATGCGGCGAT
>JBFWQQ010000134.1:0-3282 GCA_050249355.1 Alphaproteobacteria bacterium
CCGGGCGGCGGTCTTCGGTGATGGTGTCGCCGACATTGCAATCGGCCACCTGCTTGATACCGGTGATGATATAGCCGACCTCGCCGGGGCAAAGCTTATCCACCGGGACTTTTTTCGGGGTGAAAAACCCCAGCTGCTCCACCGTGTAGGTGGCGCCGTTGCTCATCATGCGGATCTTGGTGCCTTTGCTCAGGCTACCTTCCATGATGCGCACCAGGATAATTACCCCCAGGTAGGTATCGTACCAGCTATCGACCAGCATGGCCTGCAGCGGCTTGCCCGCATCTCCCTTGGGGGCGGGCAGGCGGCGCACGATAGCTTCAAGTGTCTCTTCAATACCGATGCCGGTCTTGGCCGATATCATCAGTGCATCCGTGGCATCGATGCCGATTACTTCTTCGATTTGTGCCTGTACACGTTCGGGCTCGGCGGCGGGCAGGTCGATCTTGTTGAGCACCGGCACCATCTCGTGCCCGGCATCCACCGCTTTGTACACGTTCGCCAGCGTCTGGGCTTCCACACCCTGCGATGCGTCTACCACTAGCAGCGAACCTTCGCATGCGGCAAGGCAGCGGCTCACCTCATAGCCGAAATCCACATGGCCGGGTGTATCCATCAGGTTCAGCGTATAGGTTTCACCGTTTTTAGCCTTGTATTGCAGCCGCACGGTCTGCGCTTTGATGGTAATGCCGCGCTCGCGTTCGATATCCATGGAATCGAGCACTTGCTCAGTCATCTCGCGTGCATCCAGTCCGCCGCAGAACTGTATCAGCCGGTCGGCAAGGGTGGATTTGCCGTGGTCGATATGGGCGATGATGGAAAAGTTGCGTATATGTGAAAGGTCGGTCATTTCAGTCGATAAGTCGATGAGGCAATAAGTCCATAAGTCTATAAATGATTTATGGGCGCGGAAAATAGAGAATTTACCGGGTTCTGTCTACTTTATATCGAATTATGGACTCATCGACTAAACACGCTGGCAATCTCAAGGTGGGGGCTATAGACAAACTGGTCGATGCCCTGCACGAAATCCAGCGTGAAGCCGGCCTGCCGCAATATGTCGGCATCCCGGGCCCAGCTGGCCGGGCTGCACGATACCATGACCACCAGCGGAACCGGGCTTTTGGCTATGGCCTCGGTTTGTGTTTTGGCGCCGGGGCGCGGCGGGTTGATGACCACGGCGTCAAAACGATTAAGCTCATTGCCAGACAACGGGTTCTTGAACAGGTCGCGCGTTTCGGTGGAAAAGCGGCTTTGTAGCCCCAGTGTCGCTATGGCTTTGGTCAGGTTGCCGGTCATGCCGTCATGCAGCTCCACACCATGCACATGGGCGTTATCCACCAGCGCAAAGCCATAGGTGCCGATGCCGCAGAACAGATCGGCGATGTCATTGGCATCCTTGGTATGCTCTTGCACTGTGTGTGTGAGGGCAGATTGCGCCGCTTCGGTTGCCTGCAGGAAACTATCCGGCGGCAGTGGAACATCGTAGTCACCGAGGCGGATAGTCAGTGGCTTCGGCTCGTTGATGACATAAATGCTTTGCCGCTCGCTGCACAGCCTTGCGGTGTCCAGCGAACCGGCAAGCGCAGTAAGGGCAGGGCGGGGAATATTATTCGCTATGCACAGCACCAGCTCAACGCCGCCATCCAGCGCCGTCAGTTTGAAGGATTTGATCGCCTCGGTGTGCGGCCAATATTCCAGCGCGGCCAGCAAGCGCGGCAGGAACCCCTGCAAATCCGCATTCAGCAGCAGGCAGTGCTCCACCGGTAGAAGCGTGTGGGTGCCCGGCATATAATATGCGGCGCTCAGCTTGCCATCTTTTCTGTGCAAGCGCATTTCCACGCGGCGACGGCTGCCAGCCGGTATGAACAGCATAGGCGCTGGCGTCGTATCGTATCCGGCATGATGGAGGGCGTTAAGCACCACCTGTTGCTTTAATTTTCGGTAGGCCTGTGGTTCCAGCTGTTGCAGGGTGCAACCACCGCAATCAGAAAAATGCGGGCACGGCGGTGTGGTGCGTTCAGGGCCGGGAGATAGCACGGCAACGATCTGTCCGCGTGCATGCTGGGCACTGTTCTGGGTGATGCGAACCTTCAGCCGGTCGCCGACGCATGCTTTGGGAACAAATAAGGGTTTGCCGTCATACTCGGCAATGCCGTCGCCCAGCCCGCCAAGCGAACGGATGGAAATCTCAGCTAACAATTCAGGCGATGATATCGGGGTAAACCATCTGCTCGATACGGATGATCTCGTCGCGCAGTTGAAGCTTCATTTTCTTGAAGCGCTGGCGGGTGAACTCGTCGATGCTGGTTTCTTCTATCTGGTTGTCCAACTCACGGTGCTGGCGGCGAAGGGAATCAAGGCGTTTGATCAGTACAATTTCCTGGTTCATCGTTATCTGCGTCCTGCGTTACAATCAACCCTCCAGACTGGCTGCAGGCGCTGACTATATATAATTCATCTGAGCAAAAAAGCGCCAGTGGCGCCCGTGCATAATTTAGGGGCAGTATAACAAAAAAATCCAGCAAAGCCCACCAGTTTGTAAATAAAATAGGTTAGGCAAGGTTTATTTTTCTTTTTTAAGGCCTTGCCACCGCGAAACCAGTGTGTGATCGACTTCAAATACGTCTAAAATACGGCCGATCGTGTGGCTGATCATGTCCTCGATCGAGACGGGTTTGCTATACATGGCGGGTACCGGCGGGGCGATGATACCCCCCATTTCCGATACGTACAGCATGTTGCGTAAATGGGCATTATTGAGCGGCGTTTCGCGCACCATCAACACCAGTTTGCGCCGTTCTTTCAGTATCACATCGGCACTGCGCGACATAAGGCTGCTGGTATTGGCGGTGGCTATCTCGGCCAGCGTGCGCATGGAGCAGGGCGCTATCACCATGCCGCTGGTTTTGAACGACCCACTTGATATACAGGCGGCAAGGTCGGACACATTATAATAATGGCTGGCGAGTTTTTTCACGTCATCAACGCTATAGTCAGTTTCGTGGGCGATGGTGATTTGCGCGGCCTTGCTGATCATTAGGTGGGTGGTGACCCCGGCAGCTTTCAGCGCTTCGAGCATGCGGATGCCGTAGATAGCGCCGGACGCACCCGATATGCCGACGATGATGTGGGGTTTATCTGTCATGTTGTGTACTTTCCGTCATTGCGAGCGACCGCAGGGAGCGTATCAATCCAGTCTTTTAAAATAAGCTGGATTGCTTCGTCGCCATGCTTCTCGCAATGACGATTCATAATTTCCTCGCCACATCCAGTGCAGCA
>JBFWQQ010000135.1:0-3145 GCA_050249355.1 Alphaproteobacteria bacterium
GATCAGTTCTTCCAGGTTCACCGAAGACTGGGTGAAGTTCAGCTTGCCGCCGTCAGACAGCATGGCATCTTCACCGCCGGGTGTGATCTGGATATATTTATCGCCCAGCAGTCCGCTACTGACAATCGATGCGCTGGAGTCCTTCGGGATGGATGCATTTTTGCTCACATTCAGGGTGGCCACTGCATCATAGGTTTCGGGGTCCAGGATCAGGTCGGTCACCGTGCCGATCTTGATGCCGCCGATACGCACATCGCTGCCCAGCGATATACCGGAGATGTTGCTGAAGTTGGCGGTAACCGAGTAGCCGTCCTCCACCCGCACTTCGCTGCTCTTGTATGCAAACATTAAAAATGCACCGGCTACCAGAAGCACGACCGCACCCATGATGGTTTCCAGAATATTTTTCTGCATAACCTACCCTTTTTGCTTGTTTATGGCCGGATTCAATAGCAAAAATGGGCAGGCTGCAACATAAAAAACAAATAGCATGAACTCCATGGCACCACGCTGGCTGCACCGTATGCAATACAACCGTAAAACCCTGCTGTTTACCGTGGTATACGCATTGCTTTCCGTGTATGCGATGGCGCATTTCATATCCAGCTCCTATCTGGGCGACCGCTATATCGCCACTTCATTCGACACGATGATGCAGGGCAAGGCGGCGCGTCCGTTCGCCTACCGCGTGCTGATGCCGACGCTGACCCACACCATCACCGATGCCACGCCAAAAAGCTGGCAGACCGCCGTTAATACCCGGGTACGCCAATGGATGACATCGGAACGCACCGTGGAAATACGTCAGGCGTTGCCGTGGCTGGTGGAAACCTACGATGTGCGGGCACCCTATGCGCGCATTGTCTGTACGCTCCTGATATATTGCGCGCTTGTGGGCTATGCTTTCATGCTGTACCGGCTGGCGCAATCGGTGGATCCCGCCAATGAAGCGCTGCGCTGGTTCGCCCCCATATTCGGGTTGCTGGCGATTTCCGCATTCAGTATGCCATGGCAGTATATCTACGACATTCCTGTATTATTCCTGTCGGCCGCATGTTTCTACCTGTTACACCAGCAGCGCATGAAAGCGTATCTTGTATGCTTTGCGCTGGCTTGCCTGAACCGTGAGACGTCGATATTCCTGCTCATGTTCTTCATGCTGTGGTCGCACAATCGTATGCCGCGCACCTCGTTCATCGCCTTTGCTGCGGTACAGATGGTGGTATGGCTGTTCATCAAGATTGCAGTGACCCAGATATACGCGGGCAATCCCGGCCAGTTCCTGGAATTCAACCTGCTGCGCGTGTTGCGGCTGGATATATTTGAACGCGCCGACCACATGCGGGTGGTATTGGTGTGTATGATGTTCTTCCTGTTGACGTATCGCTGGAATGAAAAACCCGTGTTCCTGCGTACGGGCCTTTGGGTGCTGGCGGCGATGTACGTCGCCTATATCTTTTATGGCAATGGCGGTGAGTATCGGGTATTTTTCGATATCATGCCGCTGATGGTGTGTCTGGCCACCCACACGCTGACCGGTCTGGCCGGGTTCAACCGGCTGGCGTTTTTTGCTTCTGACACGGAGAAACCCAATGTATCCTAGCATTAGACTGTTACGCCCCAAACAATGGATCAAGAACGGTTTCGTATTCGCGCCGTTGTTGTTTGCCGGCCAGTTCCAGCAACCCGGCGCATGGCAGCAGGCACTGCTGGCAGCGCTGTGCTTCCTGTCGATTTCGTGCGTGGTATATGTCATCAACGATATACGCGACCGCATTGAAGATACCCACCACCCGGTGAAGAGGAACCGGCCGCTGGCCGCCGGTGAGCTGACAGTGGCAACTGCATGGATGATCGCCGGCTCGCTGGCGCTGGTGGCGCTGGCGCTGCTGGCCAACCTGCCGCCCGCCTGTACGAACGTGGCGGCATTATATGTAGGCCTGAATATTCTCTACACGTTACAGCTTAAACACGTTGCCATTGCCGATATATTTTTTATTGCGTTCTGTTATGTGCTGCGGGTGCTGATGGGGGCATATGCGCTGGCGGTTGCGATATCACCATGGATCATTCTTTCCACCTTCACACTGGCGTTGTTTTTAGGATTCGGCAAGCGCTACCACGAGATCGCGATCTTAGCATATGTCGAGCACAAGCCGAACCTGCGCCAGTACAGCCGCGAGTTCCTCGACCGGCTGGTGATCATCAGCGGCTGCAGCGCATTGATGTCGTATGCCATTTATGCAGCCGAGCTGGCTGCGGAGACGGGAAAAGTGGAACTGATCTATACGGTGGGGTTCGTGGCGTTCGGCCTGTTCCGCTATATGCAGTCGATATATGTGCGGGGGTTAGGCGGCGAGCCGGAAACCATCATCCTGACCGACCGCGCCCAGCTGGTAAACCTCACCTTATGGCTGGCCACTACATTGTGGGTATTGTTTTGATTATGTCATTCAGAATCGAGGTGTCAGCCGACACCTCGATCCGTAATCCATGATTCAACTATGTCCGTACTGAAGTAATAAAGCCGGTGGGCGAGCGTAGCTTCGGCCCCTGCAGAACTATCTATATGCTGCACAATCGTTCTGTTCGTACCAGGTTATATGTTCACAGCGTAAAGTAACACTTCCCTCATCGCCATTACGTCCCCGAAAATGACCTGTTACGGTAGCGCAATAATTATAATGACCCATCATCAGAGCATCGGTTACACTTTCAATACACATTCTGTGTGCTTGCACACAAGCCTCATAAGCGGACTCGCCAATTCTGGGGGCCGTGCACGCAAACCATCCACTGGAAGAGTTGAGTCCTAAATCCACTTGCTGCGGAATAAAGGGAGTTTCTTCTGTATGTCCAGTTGCTGGGAATGTAGCACCCAACATAGCGCATACCAGGCTGATACAAATATATTTATAGTTTCTACTCATAATTTTCTCCTGTTGGATGATTGGTTATTTAACCATCCAAAGAGAATATCATCTTAAATATTACGGGATTATGACAAATATTAATAAAGTAATAATTTTCTTCGCGGTGCCCGATTAAATGCAGAATGTACAAGATATTAATAGCCTGCTTAAAGTATCAATATCAGGGCCGCCAGGCTTCATAGTCCGAGGTGCTGGCATCGCGGCGTCCACCT
>JBFWQQ010000136.1:0-2863 GCA_050249355.1 Alphaproteobacteria bacterium
GAATATTACATCAACGATGCCGGTGCGCAGGTGGACAAGCTCGCTGATTCAGCATACCTGCGTTACCGTGAAGCCTGCGGCGAGAAGATTAATGAGATACCTGAAGGCCTGTATCCGGGTGAATACCTAGTCGCAGTGGGTGAAGAGCTGAAAGCCCTGCACGGTGATACGTTGATGGGTAAGCCGCGCGAAGAGTGGCTGCCTCTGGTGCGTGCGCATGGCATCGCGTCGATGATGAAACTGATCAAGGGCGACCTGGCCACATTGGGCATTACCCACGATGTGTTCACCTCCGAGCGCGACATTACCAAGGCCGGTAAGGTGGAAGAGGCGCTGAAGGTGTTGGAAGACAAGGGGCTGATTTATGTAGGGGTGCTGGAACCACCCAAGGGTAAAACTCCCGATGACTGGGAGCCACGTCCGCAGACATTATTTAAATCCAGCGAGTTCGGCGATGATGTCGACCGCGCGATCAAAAAATCCGACGGCAGCTGGACGTATTTTGCGCCGGATATCGCCTACCACTGGGATAAATGCCAGCGTGGGTTCGACCAACTCATCGATATTTTCGGCGCCGACCACGGCGGCTATGTGAAGCGCATAAAATCGGCAGTAAGTGCGCTTTCTGATAAAAAAGTGGCCATAGATGTCAAGCTGATGCAGATGATCAAGCTGCTGCGTGGCGGTGAACCGGCCAAGATGTCCAAGCGTGCCGGTAATTTCGTGCTGCTGCGCGATGTAGTAGAAGAGCTGGGCGAGGGTGGTAAAGGCATATTCCGCTTCATCATGTTGACCCGTAAGAACGATGCCCCGCTGGATTTCGACTTCGAGAAAGTGCTGGAACAATCGAAGGACAACCCGGTGTTTTATGTGCAGTATGCGCATGCGCGGGCCTGCTCGGCGCTGCGTAATATCGCCTCTGAAATGCCGGAAGCATTTGAATTAGCAAAAAAACCAGATCCTGCGTTGGCCAGCCAGTTAACCCATGAACAGGAAATAGCGCTGATCAAACTGCTAACCACATGGCCGCGCATAGTAGAACAAGCAGCGGCCGCTGCCGAACCGCACCGGGTGGCATTCTTCCTGCAGGATGTGGCGGCAGGTTTCCATGCATTCTGGAATGCCGGCAACGATGACTTAGGGCTTCGTTTTATCGTAAAACATGATATAAAACGCACGGCTGCTCGCGCGATGCTTGCTATGGCGGTAACCCATGTCATTGCATCCGGGCTGCTGGTGATAGGGGTAGATCCGTTGGAGGAGATGCGATAATGGCTGATGACGATATGGATGAAGATTACATTGACGAGTCGGCAGAAGTGCTCAGCGGTGTGGCGCGCTGGGTGCCGCCGGTGGTGGTGGTGACCGCGCTTGGCGGGTTCATGATGCTGGCATGGTATGCCTATCAGGCGGGCACGCAGTCGGTCGATGAAAACGAACTGCTGGTGGTGGAAGCCGATGATACACCGATAAAAGAAAAACCGGAAGATCCCGGCGGGATGCAGTTTCCTAACAAAGACAAGATGATCTTCGAGACCTTTTCCAGCCAGGGCGGCGAGCACCCCAAGGTGGAACGCCTGATGCCCGAGCCGGAAGAACCGGTAGTGATTACCGCCAACGAAAGCACGACCACCTTTGTGAATACGGAAGCTACGCAAGATAAACCTGCCGCAGTGGAAACACCCAAGGAAGTAAAAGATGATTTCGTCAAACAGGCAGCACTGGACAAGGATGCCAAGAATGCAGGGGAGGAAGTGAAATCCTTCCGCAAGGAAGCCGAAGAGCAGCCAGCTGCACCCGTAAACATTGTGGAATCCAAGCCGGAACCTAAAGCCGAACCAAAGCAAACCGAAGTCGCTCCTGCGTCTGGGGGGGCTATGCAGATCCAGCTAGGTGCGTACCGGTCGCATGGCGAAGCCGAGTTTGGCTGGAAAAAGATCCGCGATAAGAATGCCAGCCTGTTATCCGGGCGCAACCATACTATCGTGAAGGCCGATCTGGGCGCCAAGGGCGTGTATTACCGCCTGCGTGTGACCGGGTTTGCCAACATGGATAGCGCGAAGGATTTCTGTAACAAACTGTCGGCCCGCGGGCAGGCCTGCATGGCGGTCAGCGGCTAGGCATGGGTACGCTGTCTGCTGCCATATATGACCCGGTCGATGCTACGCTGAGCGCAGACGAGAAAGCTTTTTTCAAAGATACGAACCCGTTCGGTTTCATCCTGTTCCAGCGCCATTGCGCATCGCCGGAGTCGGTGAAACGGTTGGTAGGGGAACTTAAATCCCTGACCGGGCGTGACCGGTTGCCCGTGCTGATCGATCAGGAGGGCGGCAGGGTGGCCCGTCTGGTGCCACCATGCTGGCCTAAATATCCACCTGCGGATGTATTCTCACAACTCTACAAATACGATAAGGAGGCGGCCCGCCGTGCCGTGCGCATGAACGCGCAACTGATCGCGCATGACCTGTACGAGCTTGGCATTACAGTGAATTGTGCGCCGCTGGCCGATGTACCGGTGCAGGGAGCACACGACGTGATCGGCGACCGCGCGTTCGGCCACGAGCCGCAGCAGGTGGTCGATCTGGCGCGTGCGCAGGCAGACGGGCTGATGGACGGCGGTGTGGTGCCGGTGCTGAAGCATATACCCGGGCACGGCCGTGCTATGGCCGACAGCCATGAAGAAACCCCGGTGGTGGATACGGATGTGCAAACGTTGCGCAGCACCGACTTCGTGCCGTTCAAAGCGCTCAATAACCTGCCGATGGGCATGACCGCGCATGTGCTGTACACCGCGCTCGACCGCGAGAATATGGCCACCCTGTCGCCGGTGGTGATGCGCATGGTACGCGAAGAGATAGGGTTT
>JBFWQQ010000137.1:0-2727 GCA_050249355.1 Alphaproteobacteria bacterium
CACCTGACCCAGCACCTCGCGCACCCGTACCGCTACCACGTTGCTGTATTCGCCCGCCAGCATTTGCTGTACCTGCTTTTCCGATTCCGGTGGCAGGTTGACTGTAGTGAGGTAGGTGGTAGGCAGGCCGCGTAGGGAGCCTGGCGAGAGGATGATGGCGAAATTCATCTCCAGTGAACCCCATTGGATATCGCGCAGACTGGCGATGGTAGCGGTGATACGCTTGTCGATGGTGGCGATAGTGATGGTATCGCCAATTGCAAGCCCCATGCCTTCGGCCAGTTTGCGGTCGAACGATACCAGCGGCGCTCCGGCGTAATGTTCCGGCCACCATGTTCCGTCTACGATCACGCTGCCTTCGGGCGGTTTAGCAGATTCGGTCAGGCCGCGTTCGCTGCGGGTGGCCCACTGCGCTTTTTCATCGACCTGTGCCTTTGCCACGGGCACACCGTTCAGCTGCACGATACGCCCGCGCGACATCGGCAGGCTGCTGATATCTTTCGCGCCGGGCACTCTGTTCAGCGCATCTACCAGCGGCCCGAGCTGGCTGGGTTGGATGTCGGCCAGAAAGAATGAAGGCGCATGCTCCGGCAGGCCTTGTTCTATTTGCGCACGCAGGTTGCCAGCCACCTGCACCAGCGCAATGATCAGCGACATGGAAACGCCCAATGCCACCACCATGCTGCGCGTCGGTGCGCCGGGGCGGGCAAGGTTGGCCAGTATGATCGACGAGCGCACCGAAATTTTGCCGCGATGCGCGATCTTGCGGGCGGCGGTCTGCAGGCCGCAACCCAGTCCGTACAGCAGGCTCATAGCCAATATCAGGCCAACCGCAAAAAACAAAGTTATCTGCACCGTGCTGGTGAACAGCACTGCCAGTGCCACGAGCATGACCAGAAGCACTGCCATCATGCCCCATACCGGGGCGGGCAGGCTACCGGCAGTGGATGAAATTTCGCTATGGCCACGCAGCAGTGCCGCCGGTTTGATGTGGCGGGTGCGCGCCAACGGCAATACCGAGAATAGCAGCACCGTCAGTAATGCCAGCGCGGCGGATAGCAGGATCGGCTTGCCATAAAATAGCTGCACGCTTTGCACCTTCAGCAAGCCGGATATCCATTCCAGCAGCAGAACCTCGGCACCAATGCCCAGCAGGCAGCCGAGGGTAATGGATGCTACCGAGATGATGAGTATCTGCAGCAGATATACCTGCACCACATGGCGGCTGGAAGCGCCCAGGCATTTCATCAGCGCGATAGTAGAGCGCTTGCTCCACAGATAGATATTGGTGGCGTTGGCAATGCCGATTCCGGCCACCATCAGCGCAGTAATGGCGGTGAGGGCGAAGAACAGTGACAACCGGTCGATAAGGGAAATAAGCCCCGGCGCGCTGTCGCTGAAGTCGCGCACACGCCACAACGCATCCGGGAACATAGTTTCCAGCTCCTGTTTTATCTGCGTGCTGGTTTTTTCCGGCTTCAGCAATATCCGTGTGCTGTAATACACCATGCTGCCATATTGCAGCAGGCCGGTGGCGCGGAATGCGTGGTGGTTCACCATCACGCGCGGGCCGAGCGTCATGGTGGAAAAGCTGCGGTCCGGTTCGCTTTGTATCAGCCGCGAGGCGATAAAGTTTGCGTCTCCTATAGCAAAAGTGCTGCCCAACTGCATATCCATGATATCAAGAAAACTCTGGTCTACTGCCGCCTCGTATACATGATCCTTGTGCTTTCGGCGCTCAGCGCGCACCGTTTTTCTGTCCAGCTCTTGTTTGTAGGTCAACTCGCCAATAAGCGGGTATTGCGTATCCACCGCTTTGAATTCCACCAGCGTCTGGCGCGCGTCGGTTATCGCCATGGCACGCATATCCATGGTGCGTGACAGGCTCTTGCTGTTGAACAGCAGGTAACTGTCGGCTTTCAGCGTCAGGGGTTGGTACAGCTGGCGCACCTCCATATCACCGCCCAGAAGGCTGGAGGCGTCGCGCGCGATACCGGCTTTTATGTTGGCCACCACCAGCCCGATGCCACTCATTACCGCCACGCTGAGGATAAGGCAAGCAGCCAGCAGACGCAAATGGCGCAGGCCGCGGCGCATATCCCGCAGTGCATGGCGCAGGCTCAACTCGCTCATGCGATACGGCCGTTCTTGATGTTGATGACCCGGTCGCAGCGTTTGGCGATCGCCGGATCATGGGTGATCAGCAGCAAGGTGGTGTGGTGCGTTTTGTGCAGGTCTATCAGCAGATCCATAACGTCTTTACCGGTTTGTTCATCCAGATTGCCGGTTGGCTCGTCGGCCAGTAATAGTTTTGGTTTTGTTACGAAAGCGCGCGCAATGGCAACGCGTTGTTGTTCGCCGCCGGATAATTCTGACGGCGTGTGATGCATGCGGTCTTTCAGCCCCATGGCTTCCAGCGCTTCGGCCGCCATCTGCCTGGCATCCGCCCGGTCCTTAAATTCCAATGGTACGGCGACATTTTCCAAGGCCGTCATGGTAGGGATAAGGTGGAACGATTGAAATACTATTCCGATATGCTCGGCCCGGAATCTGGCCAGCGCATCCTCGCCCATAGGCGTAATATCCTGTCCGCATACACGTATTGTGCCTGCTGTAGGGGCTTCCAGCCCCCCCACCAGCATCATCAGTGAGGTCTTTCCAGAGCCGGAAGGGCCCATAATAGCGGCATTTTCTCCACTATTTATTTTTAAATCAATATGATGTAGA